>NZ_RSAJ01000151.1 GCF_003933965.1 Streptomyces sp. RP5T | reverse complement strand
GCATGCAGGTCCCCCTCCTGGTCGACATCTCCCACCTCTTCGTCTTCGACCAGCACGGCGAACGCATCTGCCCGTCCCCGGACCACCTGCCGGACCTGGATGAGTGAGAAGGGGGGAGTGAACCGCGAGCGCGGCAGCCGGACTTGGCGGCGGTATCCCGCCGGCCGGTCGCGCGTGACCGTGCGCCTCTCCAGGCCGGTGGCGACTTCTGATGTCCGTGGACGGTCCGGACCCGCTCTGGCGCGAGAAAACTATCGCCGCTAGTTTATGGGGCCGGACGACAACACGTCACGGCCCGGCCCGGAAGGACGCACCATGAAGGCGCACGACGGCATGTACATCGACGGCGAGTGGCGCCCGGCCACCGGCCCGGACGTGATCGAGGTCGTGAACCCGGCCGACGAACAGGTCATCGCACGCGTCCCGGCCGGCACCGCCGAGGACGTCGACAGCGCCGTACGGGCCGCCCGCGCCGCCCTCGCGGCCTGGGCCGCGACCCCGCCCGCCGAGCGGGCCGCCCGCCTCGCCGCCCTGCGGGACGTCCTGGCCGCCCGCAACGACGAGATCGCCGAGACGGTCACCGCCGAACTCGGCTCGCCGCTGAAGTTCTCGCAGAACGTCCACGCCGCCGTCCCCGTCGCGGTCGCCGCCTCCTACGCCGAGCTCGCAGCGACGCACCCCTTCGAGGAGAAGGTCGGCAACTCCACCGTCCACCAGGAGCCGATCGGCGTGGTCGCCGCGATCACGCCCTGGAACTACCCGCTGCACCAGATCGTCGCCAAGGTCGCCCCGGCCCTCGCCGCGGGCTGCGCGGTCGTCCTCAAGCCCGCCGAGGACACCCCGCTGGTCGCCCAGCTCTTCGCCGAGGCGGTCCACGAGGCGGGCATCCCAGCCGGTGTCTTCAACCTGGTCACGGGTCTCGGCCCGGTCGCGGGACAGGCCCTCGCCGCGCACCCGGACGTCGACCTGGTCTCCTTCACGGGCTCCACCGCCGTCGGCCGGCAGATCGGCGCCACCGCCGGTGCCGCGCTGAAGAAGGTCGCCCTGGAACTCGGCGGCAAGTCCGCCAACGTCATCCTGCCGAGCGCCGACCTCGCCAAGGCCGTCAACGTCGGTGTCGCCAACGTGATGTCCAACTCCGGCCAGACCTGCAGCGCCTGGACCCGGATGCTCGTCCACCGCGACCAGTACGAGGAGGCGGTCGGGCTCGCCGCCACCGCCGCAGCGAAGTACGGCGAGCGCATCGGACCCGTCGTCAACGCCAAGCAGCAGGCACGGGTGCGCGGTTACATCGAGAAGGGCGTCGCAGAGGGGGCCAGGCTTGTCGCGGGCGGCCCCGAATCCCCGCGCGAGCAGGGCTACTTCGTCGCCCCGACCGTCTTCGCCGACGTCACCCCCGACATGACGATCGCGCAGGAGGAGATCTTCGGCCCGGTCCTGTCGATCCTGCGCTACGAGGACGAGGAGGACGCCCTGCGCATCGCCAACGGCACGGTCTACGGCCTCGCGGGCGCCGTCTGGGCGGGCGAGGAGCCGGAGGCGGTGGCCTTCGCCCGCCGGATGGACACCGGGCAGGTCGACATCAACGGCGGCCGCTTCAACCCCCTTGCCCCGTTCGGCGGTTACAAGCAGTCCGGCGTCGGCCGCGAGCTCGGCTCGCACGGTCTCGCCGAGTACCTCCAGACCAAGTCCCTCCAGTTCTGAGGAGCCCTCCCGTGGTTCGTGCCGCCGTCCTTCCCGCCGTGGGCGCTCCCCTGGAGGTCACCGACATCGACCTCCCGGACCCCGGTCCCGGCCGGGTCCGCGTCCGCCTCGCCGCCGCCGGTGTCTGCCACTCCGACCTGTCTCTGTCCAACGGCACCATGCGCGTCCCCGTCCCGGCCGTCCTCGGCCACGAGGGGGCGGGCACGGTCGTCGCCGTGGGAGAGGGGGTCACGGGTGTGGCGCCCGGGGACGGAGTCGTCCTCAACTGGGCTCCCTCCTGCGGGACCTGTCACGCCTGCTCGCTCGGCGAGGTGTGGCTGTGCGCCGACGCGCTGAGCGGCGCCGCCGACGTCTACGCCCGCACCGCCGACGGCACCGACCTGCACCCCGGCCTGAACGTCGCCGCGTTCGCCGAGGAGACGGTCGTCCCCGCCTCCTGCCTCCTGCCCCTCCCCGACGGCATCCCGCTCACCGACGCGGCCCTGCTGGGCTGCGCCGTCCTCACCGGCTACGGCGCCGTCCACCACGCGGCACGGGTCCGCGAGGGTGAGACGGTCGCGGTGTACGGCGTCGGCGGAGTGGGTCTGGCCGCGCTCCAGGCCGCCCGGATCGCGGGCGCGTCGAAGATCGTCGCGGTCGATGTCTCCCCGGAGAAGGAGGAGTTGGCGCGTGCTGCCGGAGCCACCGACTACGTGGTCGCCTCCGAGAACACCGCGCGCGAGATCCGGGGCCTGACCGGCAGGCAGGGCGTCGACGTCGCCGTGGAGTGCGTCGGCCGCGCGTCGGCCATCCGCGCGGCCTGGGACTCCACCCGCAGGGGCGGCCGTACGACGGTCGTCGGTATCGGCGGCAAGGACCAGCAGGTCACCTTCAACGCCCTGGAGATCTTCCACTGGGGCCGCACCCTCGCGGGCTGCGTCTACGGCAACTCCGACCCCGCCGAGGACCTTCCGGTGCTCGCCGAGCACGTCCGGGCGGGCCGCCTCGACCTCGGCGCCCTGGTGACGGAACGGATCGCGCTGGACGGCATCCCGGCGGCGTTCGACAACATGCTGGCGGGCAAGGGCGGCAGGGCCCTGGTGGTGTTCTGAGCGAGGGGTCGCCCGGGGCACCGGTTCAGGTGCTCCGGGCAACCTTCCCGCACAACCGTTGACCCCATACCGTCCGGTCAGTATGTTCAGCCGCCAACGTCCCCACGCACCCACCGGAGTGTGCACCCCATGGACACGGCCCCTTCCGCTCACCCCACTTCCGTGGCCGCGCCGGCCTCTCCCCACCGCCGCCGCGTCGCGACCGCGGCCGCGCTCGCCTCCGCCGTCGAGTGGTACGACTACTTCGTCTTCGGCATCGCCGCCGCCCTCGTCCTCGGCGATCTGTACTTCCCCGCGGGCAGCTCCACCGCCGGTGTCCTCGCCGCCTTCGCCACCTTCGCCGTCGGCTTCCTGGCCCGCCCGATCGGCGGCATCGTCGCCGGCCAGATCGGTGACAAGCGCGGCCGCAAGCCCATGCTGGTCCTCGCCCTCACGCTCATGGGCCTCGCCACCACCGGCATCGGCCTGCTGCCGACGTACGACACGATCGGCGTCGCCGCCCCGATCCTGCTCGTCCTCCTGCGCGTCGTGCAGGGCGTCGCGGTCGGCGCGCAGTGGGGCGGCGCGATGCTGCTGGCCACCGAGTACGCCCCCGAGGGCAGGCGCGGGCTCTACGGCAGTGTCGTCCAACTCGGCGTCCCCATCGGCGTGGTGACCGCCAACACGGTCTTCCTGCTGGCCGGGGCCTTCACCACCGACGCCGGGTTCGCGGCCTGGGGCTGGCGCGTCCCCTTCCTCATCGGCCTGTTCGTGCTCGCGCTCGCCTGGTACATCCACGCCAAGGTCGAGGAGACCCCCGAATTCCGCCAGGCGGAGAGGGAGTTGGCCGAGAAGGAGAAGACCGCGCAGAACTCCCCGCTGCGCATGATCCTCCGCCACCACCTCGGCACGGTCCTGCTCGCCGGCGGCTCCTTCGCCGTGAACACCGCGACCTTCTACATCCTGATCACCGGTGTCCTCGACTACACCACCCGCGATCTCGGCATGAAACGCAGCGCCGTTCTCACCGTCTCGCTCTGCGTCAGCCTCACCCAGCTGGTGCTGATCCCGGCCGCCGCCGCGCTCTCCGACCGACTCGGCCGTATCCGCGTCTACGCCCTCGGCGCGCTCGGCATCGCCCTGTGGGCCGTACCGATGTTCCTGCTCATCGACACCGGGTCGCTGCTGTGGCTGGCGGTCGGCACCTTCGTCGCCGGATGCTTCCTGAGCATCATGTACGGCCCCCAGGCCGCCCTGTTCGCCGAGTTGTTCACGCCCGAGATGCGGTACACGGGCGCCTCCCTCGGCTACCAGATCGCGGCCGTGCTCGGCGGGGGACTGGCGCCCTTCCTGATGGTGCTGCTGCTGGAGGCCACCGGGACCTCGATGGCGGTCTCCGGGTACCTCATCGGGCTCTCGGTGATCGCGCTGCTCTGCATCAAGGTGCTTGCGGGCAGGGCGCGTTCACGCGGAGTCTGACGCCCTCTCGGGCTGCGGCCCCGGTGCCGTCACCGGGGCCGTGGCCACCCGTGCGCGGGACCGGGAGCGGGACACCGCCACACCCGCCAGGCACAACGCCCCGCCCGCGAGCGTGAACAGGCCCGGGACCTCGCCGAGCGCCAGCCACGACATCAGGACGACCAGGGCGGGCACCGCGTAGGTGGTCGCGCCCATGCGGCTGGCGGTCGTACGGGCCAGGGCGTAGGCCCAGGTGGTGAAGGCCAGTGCGGTCGGGAACACGCCCAGATAGACCATGTTGAGGGTCGCCGAGGCCGGGGCGTCGGCCGCCTCGGACACCAGCTGTCCGGCGAACGGCAGGCAGACGACGGCCCCCACGACGCAGCCGAACGTCGTCGCCTGGAGCGGGGTCGCGGAGCCCAGGACCGGCTTCTGCGAGACGACCCCGCCGGCGTAGGCGATCGCCGCGAGCAGGCACAGGACCACGCCGAGCACCGAGGAGCCGCCGTCGTCCGACATGGACAGGCCCACGGTGACCGCGCCGGCGAAGGACACCGCCATTCCGGCCAGCAGCCGGGGCGGCATCGCGTCCCCGAGCAGGCGCGCGCCGAGCAGCGCGATCAGGATCGGGCCGATGTTCACCACCAGGGCCGCGGTGCCCGCGTCCACCTGCTGCTCGCCCCAGTTCAGGACGACCATGTAGAAGCCGAACCACAGGACGCCGGAGATCGCGATGCCGCGCCAGGCGGAGCGCGGCGGGAGCCCTTCCCGGCGTATCAGGCAGATCACGCCCAGGGCGAGCGCACCGGACAGGAGCCGGCCGAGGGCCAGCGCGCCGGGGGAATAGGCGGCGCCCGCGCTGCGGATGGAGACGAAGGCGGACGCCCACAGGACGACGGTGACGGTGGCCGCCCCGGCGGCGAGGAGTTCGGTGCGGCGGTGGTTCATCATGCTCCTGAGGTTAGGTAGCCGCGGCTTCGAGGGCTCGCGGATTTCGGACGGGTGCTCGGCGGGATCCTCAGCGCAGCGCCTCCGCGTCGATGCCCAGGAGGTCGGCCCACGCCTGTTCTCCCGCCGCCGTCACCTTCACCGCCCGCTCCGAGCCGATGCGCACGCACCAGCCCGCGTCCAGCGCGTGCCGGCACAGGGCCGCCCCCGCCACGCCCGCCAGGTGCGGCCGGCGTTCCGTCCAGTCGAGGCAGCCCCGGGCCAGCGGGCGGCGGCCCCGGCGGTCGAGGGCAATGCCTGTCGCCGCGAACCACGCGAGGCCCGCGTCGGTGAGCGCGAAACCCGTGTCCTGGCGCAGCAGTCGGCGTGCGGTCAGGGCGTCGGTCAGGGCGATGCCCAGGCGGCCCGCGAAGTGGTCGTAGCACGTGCGGCCCCGGGCCATCGCCGATCCGGCGCTCGACTCCCGCAGGTTCCGCGGGCGTGGGGCGGCGCCCGGGGCGTGCGGGCCGGGGGCGACCTGTGCCGCGAGGTCCTCGACCAGGTGGGCCACCCGCGCGTCGGCGAGGCGCACGTACCGGTGGCGGCCCTGCCGCTCCTCGGTCAGCAGTCCGCCCGCGACCAGCTTGCCAAGATGCTCGCTCAGGGTCGAGGCGGCGACCCCCGCGTGGCGGGCCAGCTCACCGGCGGTCCAGGCCCGGCCGTCGAGGAGGGCCAGCAGACAGGCGGCCCGGGTCTCGTCGGCGATCAGGGCGGCGAGCCTCGCCAGTGAGGGTGCCTGCGGGTCCTTGGTCATGCGCTCCAGCATGGGCCAGGGAGGGTTCGGCGCCCACCGAAATGTCCTCGGCGGCTGCCGGGACAGGTCTACGCGGGGCGCCCGACCTGCTCGTACTGCTGCACCAGTCCGTCCAGCAGGGCCCTGAGCCCCGTCTCGAAGGCCCGCTCGTCGATCTTCTCCTGCTGCTCGGCGAGCAGGTGGGCCTGGCCGAGATGGGGGTAGTCGGCGGGGTCGTACGCGCTCGCGTCGTCCACGAAGCCGCCGGCGAACGAACCGAGTGCCGAGCCCATGATGAAGTACCGCATCAGCGCGCCGATGGAGGTGGCCTGAGCCGGTGGCCAGCCCGCGTCGACCATCGCGCCGTAGACCGCGTCGGCCAGGCGCAGTCCGGCGGGGCGGCGGCCGGGGCCCTGGGCCAGGACCGGGACGATGTTGGGGTGGTCGCGCAGGGCGGTGCGGTAGGAGACGGCCCAGTCGTGCAGGGCGGTCCGCCAGGCCCGGCCGTCCTCGAACATCGACAGGTCGACCTGCGCGCTCACCGAGTCGGCGACCGCCTCCAGGATCTCGTCCTTGGTGCGGAAGTGGTTGTAGAGGGACGGGCCGCTGACCCCGAGCTCCGCCGCCAGCCGCCGGGTGGACAGGGCCGAGAGGCCCTCCGCGTCCACGAGGGCACGTGCCGTCTCGACGATCCGGTCGGTGCTGAGGAGGGGCTTGCGCGGTCGGGCCATGGCGCACATAGTAGGGCTGCGCACAAGAAACTAGCAGTGCTAATTTAATGGTGTTCTTCTCAAGTGAGGTGATCTCGTGGTCGACCTGGGGCTCAGCGAGGAGCAGGCCGCCGTCCGGCGGCTGGCGCGGGACTTCGTGACCCGGGAGATCGCCCCCCACGTCGTCGCCTGGGACCGCGCCGAGGACGTCGACCGGTCCATCGTCAAGAAGCTCGGCGAGGTCGGCTTCCTCGGGCTGACCATCGACGAGGAGTACGGCGGCTCGGGCGGCGACCACCTGGCGTACTGCCTGGTCACCGAGGAGCTCGGGCGGGGTGACTCGTCCGTGCGCGGGATCGTGTCCGTCTCCCTCGGGCTCGTGGCCAAGACGGTCGCCGCGTGGGGGACCGAGGAGCAGAAGCGGCGCTGGCTCCCGGGGCTCACCTCCGGCGATCACGTCGGCTGCTTCGGCCTCACCGAGCCCGGCACCGGCTCCGACGCGGGCAACCTGGCCACCCGGGCGGTGCGGGACGGCGACGACTACGTCATCGACGGCACCAAGATGTTCATCACCAACGGCACCTGGGCCGACGTGGTGCTGCTGTTCGCCCGGTCGACGGATGCCCCCGGTCACCAGGGCGTCTCCGCCTTCCTGGTGCCGACGGACACCCCCGGCCTCACCCGTCGCACGATCCACGGCAAGCTCGGACTCCGCGGCCAGGCCACCGCCGAACTGGTCCTGGAGGGGGTGCGGGTGCCGGCCTCCGCGATGGTCGGCGAGGAGGGCAAGGGGTTCTCGGTGGCCATGTCCGCGCTGGCCAAGGGGCGGATGTCGGTGGCGGCGGGGTGCGTGGGCATCGCGCAGGCGGCGCTGGACGCGGCCGTGCGGTACGCGGGGGAGCGCGAGCAGTTCGGCAAGCCGATCGCGGGGCACCAGCTGGTCCAGGAGCTGATCAGCGACATCGCCGTCGACGTGGACGCGGCCCGGCTGCTGACCTGGCGGGTGGCCGACCTGATCGACCGCGGTGAGCCCTTCGCCGTCGAGTCCTCCAAGGCCAAGCTGTTCGCCTCGGAGGCGGCGGTGCGTGCCGCGAACAACGCGTTGCAGGTGTTCGGCGGATACGGGTACATCGACGAGTACCCGGTGGGCAAACTGCTGCGCGACGCCCGCGTCATGACCCTCTACGAGGGCACGAGCCAGATCCAGAAGCTCGTCATAGGGCGGGCGTTGACGGGTGTCTCGGCGTTCTGAGTACGGTCTGAGTATCTGAGCGGATGTGGCTCGGGTCACGGTTCGAGGAGACTCGGGCCATGAGCGACACACCGGTCAAGCAGCAGAACACGGCGGCCTTCTACGGTCAGGCCGTCGCCTCCTTCGCCGTGGCCATGGCCGCCACGGCGGTCGGCATCTTCCGGCTGAACGCCGACGCCTGGGTGCGCGGCTTCCTGGCGATCGCCGTCCTGTACCTCGTCACCTCCGCCTTCACCCTGGCCAAGGTCATCCGCGACCGCCAGGAGGCCGGCCAGATCGTCAGCCGGGTCGACCAGGCCCGCCTGGAAAAACTCCTCGCGGAACACGACCCCTTCGAGAAGCTCTGAAGCTCTGCCGTGAAAAGGGGGCCGGCACCTGCACTCTGCCCGAGTCCGGGGCCCGGGCCCGGCCCTGAGCCGCTTCCGGGCGCTTCTCCGGGCTGCCCCCGAGCGAATCATGATCCCTGGGCGCCCGGCCCTGCGCGGGTCACTGAACCCTGTGCCGCGTGGATCCCCCGGCCCCCGCCCTGGGCCGCCCCGCCCCGCTCCCCATTCCGGCCCTCTGAGCGGGCAGGCTAAGCGCTCGCTCAGGTTGGGCGGTATGGTGGGGGTTCTGACAGTGGAGAGGGGCGTGCCATGAGTACGGCGGAGGAGACGGCCGGCGGCGAGACGTCGGCGTGGGGCGAGGTCACGCCCGACGCGGCGCGGCGGCTGCTCGTAGCCGCGGTGGAGGCGTTCGCCGAGCGCGGCTACCACGCCACCACGACCCGGGACATCGCGGGCCGGGCCGGCATGAGCCCCGCCGCGCTCTACATCCACTACAAGACCAAGGAAGAGCTGCTCCACCGCATCAGCCGGATCGGTCACACCAAGGCGCTGGAGATCCTCCAGGTCGCGGCCCGCCGCGAGGGCACCGCGACCGAGCGGCTCGCGGACGCGGTGAGCTCCTTCGTGCGCTGGCACGCGGGCGGCCGTACCACCGCCCGGGTCGTCCAGTACGAACTCGACTCCCTCGGCCCCGACGCCCGCGCCGAGATCCTCGCCCTGCGCCGGCGGTGCGACGCCGAGGTGCGCGGGATCATCGAGGACGGCGTGGCCTCCGGCGAGTTCGACGTGCTCGACGTGCGGGGCACCACCCTCGCCGTCATGTCGCTGTGCATCGACGTGGCCCGCTGGTTCAACCTCGACGGCCCCTGGACGCCCGACGAGGTCGGCGCGCTCGACGCCGACCTCGTGCTGCGGATGGTGGGGGCGGCGAAGTAGCCGCTCAGAGGTAGTAGCGGGACACCGACTCCGCCACGCACACCGGCTTGTCCCCGCCCTCGCGCTCCACGCTGAAGGCGACGGTGACCTGCACGCCGCCCGCCACGTCGTCGACGCCGGTGATCCGCGCGGTGGCGCGCAGCCGGGAGCCCACGGGTACCGGCGCGGGGAAACGCACCTTGTTCGTCCCGTAGTTGACGCCCATCTTCACGCCCTCGACCTTGATCAGCTGCGGTCCGAACAGCGGCAGCAGGGACAGGGTGAGATAGCCGTGCGCGATGGTCGTGCCGAAGGGGCCCTGCGCGGCCTTCTCCGGGTCGACATGGATCCACTGGTGGTCACCCGTGGCGTCCGCGAACAGGTCGATGCGCTTCTGGTCGACCTCCAGCCAGTCGGTGTACCCCAGTTCCTCGCCCACCGCCGCCTTCAGCTCGTCGGCGCCCGTGAAGATCCTCGGCTCTGCCATGTCCCTGGCCTCCTCGCCACATGATGTCTAAGCGACTGCTTAGCATGGTCGGCCGCGAAGCCCCTGTCAACGGACCACGAGAGTGACGGCATGGGTAGGCTTCGAGGGGTGCCCCAGATTCCCGAGAAGATCCACGAACTCACGGTCGGCCAGCTCGCCGCCCGCAGCGGCGCCGCCGTCTCCGCCCTGCACTTCTACGAGTCGAAGGGTCTGATCAGCAGCCGCCGCACCACGGGCAACCAGCGCCGGTACTCCCGTGACGCGCTGCGCCGGGTCGCGTTCGTCCGGGCCGCCCAGCGCGTCGGCATCCCCCTGGCCACGATCCGTGACGCCCTGTCCGAACTCCCCGAGGAGCGCACCCCCACCCGTGAGGACTGGGCCCGCCTCTCCGAGGCGTGGCGCTCCGAACTCGACGAGCGCATCAAGCAGTTGAACCGCCTCCGCGACCACCTGACCGACTGCATCGGATGCGGCTGCCTCTCCCTCGACACCTGCGTCCTGTCCAACCCGGACGACGTCTTCGGTGAGCGGCTGACCGGTTCACGGCTGCTGGTGGAGCGGAGCGGGAACGGCCAGGGCCAGGGCAACGGCCGACGGGACCGGCAGCGGCGGGAGACCGCGGACGAGTGCCGCTGAGCCGCACGGCCGGGCGGGCCGGGCGCGGCACCCGTCCCGCCCGGCCGCACCGGAATCCGGCGGCGCGTCCTCCCCGGGCCTGGTAAGGTCGCGCTCTTCGGCCGGCGGCGACACCGCGCCCGGAGTCCTGACGGGCACAACTCCCATGACATCAAAGGCCCTTGACGCGGCCCTCGCCGACATCGACACCGTCTTCAATGGTTTCGCCGCCCCCACCGAGACCGGCTGCGAGCGGTGTTGGCTCCCCGAGGAGACGGCATACCTGCGTACGCCGTACACCGCGGTGCCCGCCGATCTGGTCCGCCGGTTCGGCTTCGAGAGCCCCGGCCATTTCGAGGATCACGCGGCGGTGATGCGCCGTCTCCTGCCGCAGACGGCGCACGCCATGGCCGAGGGCACCCTGGACGGCATCGGCTGGGGGCAGCACGGCCTGAGCCGGGTGGACTGGCGGGCCTGGCCGTCCGAGCAGGCGGCAGCCGTCGAGGCGTTCGTGCACGCCTGGTGGGACGACACGCTCACGACGCCAAAGCCGCCGTACCCCGCCCCCGACGTGCTGGAGACCTGCGCCGCGATCCTGGGCGATTTGACCCCGCTGCTCGACCGTCTCCGGACCCGGCCGGTCCTCGGGGCGCATGTCGTGAGCTGCGCGAGGGCCTGGCTGTACGACCTGATCACCGACGACTCGCCGTTCCGCTGGTGGTACGACGGGGACGAGGTCGCTCTCGTGACCGAACTCCGGTCCTGGCTCTCGGTCCACGCACCCGCCTGCCTCCGCGCCGAGGGCGAGCCCGACCTGGCCAAGAAGGCCGAACTCCTCGCCCTGCCCTACGACGAGCGCTGGGAGCACCCGTACTGGACCAGCGCCTCGGCCACCAACTGAGCGTTGGACGCCGCCCGTTCACCGTCCGGCAGGAACAGCGTGTCCTCCAGGCCCATCCGGGTCGCGAGACCCAGCCGGCCCGCCAGCCGCAGCACCGGCCAGGCGCCGGCGTCCTCGCCGTGCAGCAGCACCGGGCGGCCGTCGGCCGTGCCGAGTTCGGCGAGCAGCGTACGCGCGCAGGCTTCCGCGGCTTCGGTGTCCGTCACCTCCGCGAGGACACGCAGCACCTGCGGCCCGAGCGGGGACACGGCGAACCGCCCGGCCGCGTCCGTGCCCGACCAGATGCCCGCCTCCACCCCGACACCCCGGTCGATCAGCGCGGCCGCCGTCTCCTCGGCGCCCGGCTCGTGCCAGTTCACCGAGGCGTGGTCGGGCAGCACGGTCCAGCTCCGGACGCGGGCGACCCGGGCCGCCGGGTCCGGTTCCGCCCACGCGCCGGTCGTCACGCCGACCGGGACCGACACCCGCGCGCGGATCGCGTCGAGGGTCGCCGCGACCACCCGCGGCGACAGACTGTCCCGCCCGCACGGCGACTTGGGGTGGACATGGATGTCCGTGGCGCCCGCCGCGACGGCCTCGGCCGCCGCCCGCGCCATGGACTCCGGGGTGAGCGGCACCGCCGACCCGTCGGCGGCCCCGCGCGGGCCGTTGAGACACACCTGCACCATTCCTCGATGGTGCCAGGCCGCACCGACACTCCGGGACCGCCGTGACAGGGGGTGCGGCATCCCCGACGCACCCCCGGCGCGCTCGTACGCTCTAGGCCGACATCAGCAACCGTCCGCGCCTGGCGTCCGCCAGGGCCTCCGGGGTGAGCACGGGCCGCGGCACCAGGATTCCGCAGTCCACGCAGACCGGGCCGGTCGAGGGTTCATGGTCCAGTTCGTACTTCCACACGAGCCGCTCCCCGTCGCACACCGGGCACACCGCGCCCGGCTCGCGCTCCAGCGCGGAGATCAGCCGGCGCAGCACCTCGGCCAGCGAGTCGTCGGGGTGCACCCGGGGGTCGTCGCACCATGCGACGCCGAACCCGCCCCAGGTCAGCCGGTGCCAGTCGTCGACACTGCCCGGCCTGCGCAACCCGTCGTGCTTCTCCTTCTTGCGCCGCTCGGCGAACTCGACCTCGTAGGCCAGCCAGACCGAGCGCGCCTCCTCCAGCTCCTCCAGTGCGGCCACGAGCCGCACCGGGTCGGGGGAACGGTCCTCGGGGCCGAAACCCGCCCGGGAGCACAAGTGGTCCCAGGTCGCCCTGTGCCCGTAGGGAGCGAACCGCTCAAGGCACTTGCGCAGCGAGTAGCGCCGAAGCGCCAGATCGCATCGCGGATCCCGCACCTGTCTCGCCAGACTCCGGAAACCGGCCATCGCCCTGCACCTCCGTCACAACTGCACCTGTACTTCGGTCACTTCGGCGTCGCCGCACGGACTTCCCGCGGCGTTGCCGAATAGACGTATCGACAAGCGATTTGGCTCCATCCGATTTCCGATGCCCCCCATAAGCGCGAGAACCCCTGTCAAAACTTGACGCATGTTCATCTTCAATCTCGGGGATACCGGCGGTAACGTCCGGCCACACCCCCACCGTCGGTTGGAGCTGCCATGCCACGGCGCACCTCACGCACCGCACTCGACAGACTGAGAACTCCCGGCAGACTCACCGGGTTCCTGAAGTCCGCATCCGTATGCGTCCTGATTGCCGGTCTTTTGTCCCCGCTTGCCCAGACGGCCTCCGCCGCCGAGGCCGCCGCCCCGAACGACTACTGCGGCGGCCAGTGTTCCGACATCCTGCCGCCCGGCGAGAACGGGAACGCGACCCTCGCGCAGGTCCTCCTCAACCAGGCCTTCGGCACCCAGCCCGACCACGCCGAGGACCAGCTCGGCCCCTACGCCAACCTGGCCAAGGGGTACCCCACGCTCACCAGTTCCACGATCAACACGTTCTTCAACGACGCGTCCTTCGGCGTCGCCTCCGACCAGGTCGCCTCCACCCTCAGCCCCGCCGGCCGCACCGACGTGACGATCGTCCGTGACAAGAAGACGGGCGTCCCCCACATCACCGGTACCACCAGGTACGGCACCGAGTTCGGCGCGGGCTACGCGGCCGCCCAGGACCGGCTGTGGCTCATGGACGTCTTCCGCCACGTGGGCCGCGGCCAGCTGACCGCCTTCGCGGGCGGCGCCCCCTCCAACCAGGGCCTGGAGCAGCAGTTCTGGCGCAACGCCCCCTACAGCGAGGCCGACCTCCAGGCGCAGATCGACAACGCGGTCGCGTCCAACGGCGCCCGCGGCCAGCAGGCCCTCGCCGACGCCAACGCCTATCTCGCCGGCATCAACTCCTACATCGACGCCTCCGACAGCGGCCGCTACTTCCCCGGCGAGTACGTCCTGACCGGCCACAAGGACTCCATCACCAACGCCGGCACCATCGAGCACTTCAAGCTCACCGACCTGGTCGCGCTGGCCTCCGTCATCGGCGCCCTGTTCGGGTCCGGGGGCGGCGGCGAGGTCAACAACGCGCTCTCGCTGATGGCCGCCCAGGAGCGGTACGGAGTGACGAAGGGCACCGAGGTCTGGGAGTCCTTCCGCGAACGCAACGACCCCGAGGCCGTCCTCACCGTCCACAACGGCGAGAGCTTCCCCTACGCCGGCAAACCGGCGAACCCGCAGGGCGAGGCACTGCCCGACGCCGGTTCGGTGAGCACCGAGCCGCTGGTCTACGACACCACCGGCACCGGCGCCGACCAGAGCGCCTCGGAAGCCTCCGCCACGGCGACCGCGAACGCGCTCACCTCGGCCAAGCGCGGCATGTCCAACGCCCTCGTCGTCAGCGGGAAGTACACCGCCAGCGGCCACCCGGTCGCCGTCTTCGGCCCGCAGACCGGCTACTTCGCCCCCCAGCTCCTCATGCTCCAGGAGATCCAGGGCCCCGGCATCAGCGCCCGCGGCGCCTCCTTCGCGGGCCTGAGCATGTACGTCGAACTCGGCCGCGGCCAGGACTACTCGTGGTCCGCCACGACCTCCGGCCAGGACATCATCGACACCTACGCCGTCGAGCTGTGCCAGGACGACTACCACTACCTCTACCACGGCACCTGCACGGCCATGGAGAAGATCGAGCAGAAGAACTCCTGGGCCCCGACCACGGCCGACGGCACCGCCAAGGGGTCGTACACGATGAGGGTCTGGCGCACGAAGTACGGACCCGTCGAGTACCGGGCGACCGTCGGCGGCAAGAAGGTCGCCTACACCACCCTGCGCTCGTCCTTCATGCACGAGGCCGACTCGATCATCGGCTTCCAGATGCTGAACGACCCGGACTACGTCAAGAGCCCGCAGACCTTCCAGAGCGCGGTGCAGCACATCAACTACACCTTCAACTGGTTCTACGCCGACTCCACGCACACCGCGTACTACAACAGCGGCAACAACCCGGTGCGCCCGTCCGGTGTGGACGCCGAGTTCCCGGTGTGGGCGCAGTCGGCGTACGAGTGGCGGAACTGGAACCCGGCGACGAACACCGCCGACTACACGCCGGCCTCCGCCCACCCCAACTCCATCGACCAGGACTACTACATCTCCTGGAACAACAAGCAGGCCAAGGACTACACGACCGCGCCCTGGGGTGATGGGTCCGTGCACCGCGGCAACCTGCTGGAGGACCGGGTCAAGAAGCTGGTCGCCGCGGGCGGGGTCACCCGGACCTCGCTGGTGAAGGCCATGGCCGACGCCGCCCTCGCCGACCTGCGCGCGGAGGACGTCCTCCCGGACCTGCTCAAGGTGGTCAACAGCTCGCCGGTCACCGACTCCACGGCGGCGGCCGCGGTGAGCAAGCTCCAGGCGTGGCTGACGGCCGGCGGCAAGCGCACCGAGACGTCGGCGGGTTCGAAGAAGTACGCCGACGCCGACGCGGTCCGCATCCTGGACGCGTGGTGGCCGCTGCTGGCCAAGGGCATCTTCGAACCGGGCCTCGGCACGAGCCTGTACACCGCCATGCAGGCCAACCTGCCCGTCGACGAGTCCCCGTCGGCCGCGCACGGCCCCACCGGCGCCCACGCGGGCAGCTCCTTCCAGTACGGCTGGTGGAGCTACGTCGACAAGGACCTCCGCGCGGTGCTCGGTGAGAGCGTGCAGGGTCCGCTCGCGGACAAGTACTGCGGCGGCGGCAGCCTCGGCGCCTGCCGGGACATCCTGATCAGCACCCTGAAGACCGCGGCCGGCAAGACGGCGGCCCAGGTCTACCCCGGCGACGACCTGTGCTCGGCGGGCGACCAGTGGTGCGCCGACTCGATCGTGCAGCGCACCCTGGGCGGCATCAAGCACTACAACATCAGCTGGCAGAACCGCCCGACCTACCAGCAGGTGGTGGAGTTCACCTCGCACAGGTGAGCCGGTGACGGCGGCGGGCCGGCGGACACGGCCCGCCGCCGGTCCAGTGGGGCCGGCTCGCGGGGCGAAGCCGGCCGTACCTCCTCCACGCCTCATCCGTAGAGGAGGTAATTCCTTCGAATCCGCCGGAAGACGCCCAGCTCCTCGTGCCAGCCCGCCACGACCTCGTCGGTGCCCGCACCGGCGTCGATCATCGTGCGGACCCGGGTGGAACCGGTGAGCCTGTCGATCCAGTTGTCGGGGCGCCAGGCGAACCCGGACCAGGTCCGGCGGGCGGTCACGAGCAGGGCGATGCCGGTGCGGACGGGGTCGAAGGCCGGACGGTCGTGGACGTGGATCTGGACCCCGCCGATCGTCTTCCCCTGGAACTTGGAGAACGTCGGCGCGAAGTACGCCTCCCTGAAGTGCACACCGGGCAGGCCGAGTTCGTTCGCGGCGGCGGCCCAGCGGCCGTCCAGGCCCTCCGCGCCCAGCAGTTCGAAGGGGCGGGTGGTGCCACGGCCCTCGGAGAGGTTCGTGCCCTCGAACAGGCAGGTGCCGGAGTACACCAGCGCCGTGTCGGGGGTGGGCATGTTCGGGCTCGGCGGGACCCAGGGCAGGTTCCAGGCGTCGTAGAACTCCGAGCGCCGCCAGCCCGTCATCAGGACCGTCTCCAGGGGGACCGGGGTGGTGAGGAACTCGCCGTTGAAGAGCCGGGCCAGCTCCGCGACGGTCATGCCGTGCGCCTGGGAGATCGGCTGCCTGCCCACGAAGCTCGCGAACTCCCTGTGCAGGACCGGCCCTTGGGCCGCCCGGCCGGTGACCGGGTTGGGGCGGTCCAGGACCACGAAGCGCTTTCCCGCGAGCTGGGCCGCCTCCATGCAGTCGTACAGGGTCCAGATGTAGGTGTAGAACCGGGCGCCGACGTCCTGGATGTCGAAGACGACCGTGTCCACGCCGGAGGCGGTGAAGATGTCGGCGAGGGCCTGGCCGCTCTTCAGATAGGTGTCGTAGACGGGGAGGCCGGTCGCGCGGTCCTCGTAGCGGCCCTCGGAGCCGCCTGCCTGCGCGGTGCCCCGGAAGCCGTGTTCGGGGCCGAAGACGGCCCTCAGGTCCACTCTCTCGTCGGCGTGCATCACGTCGACGATGTGGTGGACGTCGCGGGTCACGCCGGTGGGGTTGGTGACGACGCCGACCTTCCGGCCGCGGAGCGGTTCGTAGCCGGACGCGGCGAGGTTCTCGAAACCGGTCCGCCTGCGGG
>NZ_RSAJ01000150.1 GCF_003933965.1 Streptomyces sp. RP5T | reverse complement strand
GCGCGGGCGCCTGCGGGGCGCCCTGGGGGGCCGCCGGACCCGCCTGGGCGTACGGATTGGGTACGGCGGCGCCGGGGGCGCCGTACGGGCCCGGCTGCGCCTGGCCCTGCGGGCCGCCGAAGGGCTGCCCGCCCTGCTGGGGCGGCGGCGGGGCGTACCAGCCCGGCTGGCCCTGGCCCGGGACCGGCATGGCGGGCTGCGCGCCCGGCGGGAGGGGCTGCATCAGCCCCGCCTTCTGGTCCGTGGTGGACCGGTAGTCCACCGCGCCCTGCGTCATCCGCATGTACGCCTCCTCCAGCGAGGCCTGGTGCGGCGACAGCTCCCACAGACGTACGTCCGAATCGTGCGCGATGTCACTGATGCGCGGCAGGGGCAGCCCCGTGACCCGCAGCGCGCCGTCCTGCTCCGGCAGGACGTGCCCGCCCGCCTCGGTGATCGCGGCCGACAGCTTCTCCCGCAGCTGCGGCTCGGTGTCGGGCGTGCGCACCCGTGCGAAGCCGGCGGAGTTCGCCGCGATGAAGTCCTGGATGCTCATGTCGGCGAGCAGCTGGCCGCGCCCGATGACGATGAGATGGTCCGCGGTCAGCGCCATCTCGCTCATCAGGTGGGAGGAGACGAAGACCGTACGGCCCTCCGCCGCCAGCGCCTTCATGAGGTTGCGCACCCACAGGATGCCCTCGGGGTCCAGTCCGTTGACCGGCTCGTCGAAGAGCAGCACCTGCGGGTCGCCGAGCAGCGCGGCCGCGATGCCGAGCCGCTGGCCCATGCCGAGCGAGAAGCCCTTGGAACGTTTCCTGGCCACGTCCTGGAGACCGACCACGCCCAGCACCTCGTCCACCCGGCGGGCCGGGATCCCGGACAGCTGGGCCAGGCACAGCAGGTGGTTGCGGGCCGCCCGCCCGCCGTGCACGGCCTTGGCGTCGATCAGGGCACCGACCTGCCGGGCCGCGTTGGGCAGCCTGCGATACGGGTAGCCGCCGATCGTCACCTGCCCCGAGGTGGGGTTGTCCAGCCCGAGGATCATCCGCATGGTCGTCGACTTGCCCGAGCCGTTGGGGCCCAGGAAGCCGGTGACGGTACCGGGACGCACCTGGAAGGAAAGGTTGTACACAGCGGTCTTGTCGCCGTAGCGCTTGGTCAGGCCGACTGCCTCGATCATGCTCCGCACCCATCGCAAGGTTCAGGACAGCGGGGCACATGCCCCCCGTAAGAGTTAGGAGCTTATCGGGGCGCTGACGGTTCCGCTCAGATGAAAGCCGAGGCTTCCCGCGTCACGCGTCCCGCTTCTTCAACAGGACATAACCGCCGATCAGGGCGGCCGCCACCCACAGCGCCATGATTCCGAGCCCGCCCCAGGGGCCGTAGGGGGTGTCGTCGTCGATCGGGGTGACCACCTGCATGATCTTGCTGCCGGCCTGGTCGGGCAGGAACCGGCCGATCTTCTTCGTCGCCGAGACATTGCCCAGGATGTTGGAGATCAGGAAGAAGAACGGCATCAGGATGCCGAGCGACAGCATGGGCGAGCGCAGCATCGCGGCGACGCCCATCGAGAACATCGCGATGAGGGTCATGTACAGGCCGCCGCCGATCACGGCACGCAGCACACCCCGGTCGCCGATCTCCGCCCCGTGCGAGCCGAGTATCGCCTGCCCGAGGAAGAAGGTGACGAAGCTCGTGACCAGGCCGACGACGAGGCACAGCCCGGTCGCCACCGCGATCTTGCTCACCAGGAAGGTGGCGCGCTGCGGCACCGCGGCCAGCGAGGTGCGGATCATGCCGGTGCTGTACTCGTTCGAGACCACGAGCACCCCGAACACGATCATCGCGAGCTGGCCGAGGCTCATCCCGGCGAAGCTGATGAAGGTCGGGTCGAAGGACAGCTTGTCCTCGCGGCTCATGGTGTCGAACTCGTTCTTCGACAGGGCCGAGATCAGGATGCCGAGCCCGATGGTGACGACCACCGCGAGGGAGAGCGTCCACACCGTGGAGGCCACCGACCGGATCTTGGTCCACTCGGAGCGGATGACCTGGGTCGCCGCCATGGTCAGTTCCCCTTCCAGCCGTCGCCCCAGGCCTGTTGCTGCCCGGGCGGCGCGTCGCTGTGTGCGTGGTACTCGACCGACTCCGCGGTCAGCTGCATGAACGCCTCCTCCAGGGAGGCCTGTTGGGGACTCAGCTCGTGCAGCACGATCTGGTGCTGCGCGGCCAGCTCGCCGATGTACTCGGACTTGCTGCCGTCCACCTCCAGCGTGCCGTTGCCGGTCTCCACGACGGTGACCCCGGCCGCGTGCAGCACGTCCAGCAGCCGCTCGCGCTGCGGGGTGCGGATACGGACGTAGGTCCGCGAGTTCTGCGCGATGAAGTCGGCCATGGAGGTGTCGGCGAGCAGCCGCCCCTGGCCGATGACGACGAGGTGGTCGGCGGTCAGCGCCATCTCGCTCATCAGGTGGGAGGAGACGAAGACCGTACGGCCCTGCGCGGCAAGGGACTTCATCAGGTTGCGGATCCAGTGGATGCCCTCGGGGTCGAGCCCGTTGACCGGCTCGTCGAACATGAGGATCCGCGGGTCGCCGAGCAGCGCGCCCGCGATGCCGAGCCGCTGGCCCATGCCGAGCGAGAACCCCTTGGCCTTCTTCCTGGCGACGGCGGTCAGACCGACCGTGTCGAGGACCTCGTGCACCCGCGTCTTCGGGATGCCGTTGCTCTGGGCGAGGCACAGCAGGTGGTTGAAGGCGCTGCGCCCGCCGTGCATGGCCTTGGCGTCCAGCAGGGCGCCGATGTACTTCAGCGGGTCCTTGAGCTGGTCGTAGTGCTTGCCGTCGATGCGGACGTCCCCGGCGGTGGGCCGGTCCAGGCCCAGCATCATCCGCATGGTGGTCGACTTGCCGGCGCCGTTGGGACCGAGAAAGCCCGTGACGATGCCCGGTCTGACCGTGAAGGTCAGATTGTTGACCGCCACCTTCTCGCCGTACCGTTTCGTCAGGCCCGCCAGCTCGATCATGCGGACCACGCTAGGGGTGCGCCGGAGCGGATGCCACTCCTATGGGCAAACGGAGACCGACAGGCGCGGTAAGAAACGCGAGCGCCCCCCGTGTACGACGAAGGCCCGCACCTGTCGGGGGAGAAGGTGCGGGCCCTTGATGCCGTCAGGCGGTGTTACCGGGACTGCTGGGCCGGAACCCCACGGGAGATCGGCTCGTCGTCGGCCGGGGAGCCGGCGGCGGCCACCGCGGCGCCCGTCAGCGTGGCGAGCATCTCGCGGACGTTCGTCAGCTGGGCGTTGATCGAGTCGCGACGGTTCGTCAGAGCCGCGAGCTCACGCTCGGATTCCGAACGGATCCGGTCGGCCTTGGCGTTGGCGTCGGCCACGATGTCCTCGGCCTGGCGCTGCGCGGTCTCCACCGTCTGGCGGGCGCGACGCTCGGCGTCGGTACGCAGCTTCTCGGCCTCCAGGCGCAGCTGCTCCGCGCGGTGCTCGATCTCCGCGAGACGCTTCTCCGCCTTCTGCTGACGCGAGGCCAGGTCGCGCTCGGACTGCTCCCGGCGCTTGGCGAGGTTCGTCTCGAAGTCGGCGGCGGCCTGAGCGGCCTTGGCGCGGGTCTCCTCGAAGAGGGCGTCCGCCTCCTCACGCTTGGACTGCGCGTCCTTCTGGGCCTCGGAACGCAGCTGGGAGGCGTCGCTCTTGGCCTTCTCGACGATCCGGACGCCCTCGTCCTCGGCCTTGGACTTGCGCTCCGCAGCGAACGATTCTGCGTCGTTGCGAACCTGCTGAGCCGCCGACTCGGCGAGCTCGCGGTGCTGCTCGGCCGCGCGACGGGCCTCCTCGCGCAGGTCCTTGGCCTCCTCCTCGGCGAGGCGGAGGATCTTCTCGACACGCGCGCCGAGGCCGGCGTACGACGGCTCGGCGTCGGAGACCTGGGCCTGGGCGTTCTGCGTCTCGAGGTGGAGCTCCTCGATGCGCTTTTCCAGGGCGGTGATGCGGGAGAGAGCGCTGTCACGGTCGGAGACGAGCTTGGAGATCCGTTCGTCCACCTGAGCGCGGTCGTACCCACGCCGCACAAGCTCGAAGCCGTAGGGGGAAGTGTCGCTCATGGGGTTCCTGTCAAATGAGACCGGTGAGGTGATAGGGGGAATCCTAGGGGCCGAAGCGGTGTGTCATCGAGCGGATACGTGTTTGATCTGGAGAATGACACCCCTTTTGAGTGGCTAACCCAAGGACGGCTTGCCAAAAACTTGGTCAAAGGCCCCAGACGGCACCGGATTCCGACCAGTCGGTCAGCTGTCCGACGGCTTACCCGAACGGGGGGCGCCGACCGCGGCGCCCGCCTTGACGCCACCGTCCTTGCCCGCCGACGGGGCCTCGAAGGATTCCAACGCCTCCAGGACGTCCTGGACACGGGAGATCTCGGTGTTGATGTCCTCACGACGGCGGACGAGGACCTCCAGCTCGCGCTTGCCCTCCTCGACCGTGCGCCGGGCCTCCCGGATCGCCTCGGCCTTCAGCTCCTCGGCCTCCCGGACCAGCGTGGCCTTCTTCTGCTCGGCCTCCTTGAGGAGCCCCTCGGCCTTCTTGACCGCCGCGATGCGCACCTTGCCGGCCTCCGAATTGGCCTCCGAGACCAGCTCCTTGGCCTTCGCCTGCGCCTTCGCGAGCTGCTCCTCCGCGGCCTTGATGAGCGCGTCGCAGCGATCGCCGGTCGACTTCATCGTCTCCGCGGCCTCACGGCGGGCCCGCTCGTGCAGTGCCTCGATCTCACCGGTGATCCGGTCGCGCAGCTCCTCGGCGCGCTCCCTTATGGCGGTGGCGTCCCGGCGGGCCCCGACGAGCAGTTCGTCCGCGTCCGTACGGGCCTTCTCCACACGGGCGTTGCCCTCGACCGTCGCCTCGGACACCAGGCGGTCGGCCTCCTTGCGGGCCGCGCCCACCATGGTGTCGGCCTGCGCCTCCGCGTCCGCGGTGGTCTTCAGCGCCTGCTGCTGCGCCTCGGTGAGCAGCTTGTCCGCCTCGGCGGCGGTCTCCGTGATGAGTGTGTCGACCTGCTCGGCCGCCTCGGAGCGCCGCTTGTTGGCGTCCTTGCGGGCCTCGTCGAGGGTCCGGTCGGCCTCCGTGCGCGCGGAGTTGACCAGCTCCTCGGCCGCGGCCGCCGCTTCCGCCCGGACCCGCTCGGCCTCGCTGCGGATCCGCTCCGCGTGCTGCTGGGCCTGCCCGACCGTATCGGCGGCCTCGGCGCGCAGCCGCTCCGCGTCCCCGGTGGCCTCCCCGATCAACTGCTCGGCCTGGGCGACCGATTCGGCCCGCACCCGCTCGGCCTCGGCGACCGTCTCCGTCCGCAGCCGGTCGGTGTCGGCGATGGTCTCCTCGGTGAGCCGCTCCGCCTCGCTGCGCGCCTCGGTGATGAGGGTGTCGGCCTGCCTGGCCGCGTCCGAGCGGATGCGGTTGGCGTCCTCGCGGGCGTCCGCCCGGGTACGGGAGGCGTCCTGGTCGGCCTGGGCGATGGTGTCCGAGGCCTCGGTGCGCGCCCGCTGGGCGTGCTCGGACGCCTCCGAACGCAGCCGCTCCGCCTCCGCGATCGCCTCCGAGACGGTGCGCTCGGCAAGGGACTTGGCGGCGTCCGTCTCCTCGGCGGCCTCGCGCCGGACCCGGGCCGCGTCCTCGCTGGCCCGCTCCCGCTCGGAGTAGGCGTCCGAGCGGACCCGGTCGGCCTCCTCCTGCGCCTCGCGCCGGGTGCGGTCGGCCGCGTGCTCGGCGGCGGAACGCAGCCCGGTGATCTCCTCCTGCGCCTGCTCGTGCAGCCCGGCGACCGAGTCGCGCACCTGCTGGGCGTGCTGCTCGGCGGCCGACACCATCTCGCCGGCCCGCCGCTCCGCCTCCTCGACCAGACGTACGGCCTCGGCCTGGGCCTCCTCGACGCGGTTGCGCGCCGAGGCCAGCAGCTCCTCGCTCTGCTCGCGGGCCCGCTCACGCTCCTGGTCGGCCTCCTGGCGGGCCGAGCCGAGGTACTCCTCGGCCTCGCGGCGGCGCCGGTTGGCCTCCTCCTGGGCGGCGGCCAGCGTCTCGGTCGCCTCGGTGGCGATCCGCTCGGCGGCGGCCTGCGCCTCCGCCCGGACCCGGTCCGCGGTGTCCTGGGCCTCGGTCTTGAGACGCTCGGCCTCGGCGGCGGCCTCGGAACGCAGCCGTACGGCGACGGCCTCGCCCTCGGCGCGGGAGGCGGAGGCGTCGGACGCGGCCTCGGTGCGCAGCCGGTCGGCCTCGGCCTCGGCCTGCTGCTGGAGGGTGCGGATCCGGTCGGCGGCCTCGCCGCGCAGCCGGTCGGTCTCCTCGGCGGCCTCGCGGCGGATCCGCGCGGCCTCCTCACGGGCCTCGGCCAGGGCCTGCTCGGCGGTGGCGAGGCGCTCCTCGGCCTCGGTGTGCAGCCGGGTCAGTTCCTCGGCGGCCTCGGCACTGCGTGCCTCTATGGCCCGCTCGGTCTCCTCGTGCAGCTCGCGGGCGGCGCGCTCGGCCTCGGCCTTGATCTCCTCGGCCTGCTCGGCGGCCTCCTCACGGTGCCGGTCGGCCTCCTGGCGGGTGCGCTGGAGGACCTCGTCGGCCTGCCGGCGCAGCGCGGTGGCGCGCTCGATGGCCTCGGTGCGGACCTTCTCGCTGTCCGCGGTCGCGCTCTGGCGCAGCTCGTCGGCGTCCGCCTTGGCCTTGGAGAGCAGTTCCTCGGCGGTCTTGGCCGCCTCCTCGATCTGCTGGACGGCCTCCTTGCGGGCCTCCGCGCGGATCTTCTCGCCCTCGGCGACCGCGTCGGCGCGCAGCTGCTCGGCCTCGCCGCGCAGCCGGCGGGCCTCCTCCTGCAGCTCGACCGTCTTGGCGCGGTACTCCTTGGTGTCGTCCTTCGCGGAGCCCTTGAGCTGCTCGGCGATGTCGTGCGCCTCGGCGCGCAGCCGGTCCGCCTCGGTCTCCGCCTCGCGGCGGATCCGCTCGGCCTCCTCGGCGGCGGCCCTGGTGGTCCGCTGTGCGTCCTCCTGCGCCTTGTTGAGGACGTCCTCGGCGGTCTTGGCCGCCTTGGACAGCTGCGTCGCGCTCTCCTCGGCGGTGAGCGTGCGGGCCTTCTCGGCGGCCTCGGTGACGATCTTCTCGGCCTCGGCGCGGGCGTCGGCGACGATCTGCTCGGCGGCCGCCTTGGTGGCCTCGGCCTCCTCGCTGGCCTCGGTGACCAGCCGGGCGACCTGCTCCTTGGCCGTGCGCGTGCGCTGCTCGTTGGCCGACTCCGCGCTCGCGAGCGTCTTCTCGGCGGCCGACTTCGCCTCGGTGAGCACCTTCTCGGCCTCGGCCTGCGCCTTGCGCAGCGCCTCCTCGGCCTCCGCCATCCGCTGTTCGGCGGCCCGGCTCAGCTCGGTGGCCTGGCGGCGGGCGCTGTCCGACTCGGTCGCGGTGGAGGTGCGCAGCTGCTCGGCGTGGTCGGTGGCCTCCTGGGCCTGCGTGGAGGCGCTCTCCAGCAGCCGCTCGGCGTCCGCGCGGGCCCGGCGCAGCAACTGCTCGGCCTCCGCGCGGGCGGCCTCGGCCTCGCTCTGCAGACGCTGGCGGGCCTCGGTGGTGACCCGCTCGGCCTCGGCACGGGCGGCCGCCATGGCCTGCTCGGCCTCCGCGCGGGACTCCTCCAGGAGCCGGCGGGCCTGCGACTCGCTGCGGGCGCGCAGCTGCTCGGCCCACGCCACGTTCTCGTTGACGTGCGACTCGACGGTCTGCCGGCGCTCGGCCAGCTCCTGGTCGAGCTGCTGCCGACGGGTGACGGCCTCCTGGTGCAGCTCCGCCTGAAGGCGCGCGGCCTGCTCGGCGTGCTCCTGGAGGATGCGCTGGGTCTGGGCGCGGACCTGGCTCAGCTCGCGCTCGGCGTCCTGGCGCAACTGGTCGGCCTGGATCTGCGCGTTCCGCAGCAACTGCTCGGCCTGGTAGCCGATGTCACCGCCGCCGAATTCGGGCCGGGACATGAGGGTGCGCCGCGCCTCGTGCAACTTGGCGCGCAGCACCTCGACCTGGTAGCCGAGGTCCTCGGCGTGCTGGATCGCCTTTTCCCGCTCGGTCTTCAGCCGATCCATCTCGGCCTCGAACCGAGAGAGGTGGTCGACGTCAGCCGCCGGCTCTCGCTCCTGGCGTTCGTAGCCCCGCACTGCGCGGTCCCATCCGTCCCCTGGTCGCAAGTCTCTCCGTACGAGCCCCGTCCATCCGCCGAACGGGGCCCCCGGGGAATGGTGTCAGATCACGACGCAGCATGGGCTGCTGCCCGTCGCCCGTCCCCCGAAACCCGGACCCCGGCTCGGTTCTGCCGCCATGGGCAGGACCCGGTCGCCCTGGGAAGAGCGGCGACCGCCCCCAACCCTACCGGCCCATATGTACGAGGGTCAGTGCTCAGGTGACTCAACAGGCGCCGAAGTGACCAGTTCTGTCAGTACGCCATGGCAATCCTTGGGGTGCAGGAAGGTGATCCGTGACCCCATGGAGCCGCGTCGCGGCTCCTCGTACAGGACGCGTACGCCCTTTTCCTTGATGTCCGCGGCCTCGGTGTCGACATCGGCCGTACCGAAAGCGATGTGGTGGACACCCTCGCCGTTCTTGTCCAGCCACTTGGCGACGGTGGAGTCGGGGCGGGTCGGCTCCAGAAGCTGCAGGTAGGAGGCGCCGCCGTCGGACGTCTCGTTGATCTTGAGCATGGCCTCGCGCACGCCCTGCTCCTCGTTGACCTCGGAGTGGTACACCTCGAAGCCGTACGTGGCCCGGTAGAACTCGACGGTCTTGTCGAGGTCGAAACAGGCGATCCCGATGTGGTCGATTCGCGTCAGCATGTAGTCAGTGCAGCGCTCACCGGACGGTTACGCAACGTGCGCGCGATCACACCGACGGCTGGGTGACGGCACGGAGTGCCACTCAGTACATTCGAAGTAAACCCTCGTTCACTCCTCGGCAGTGCAGCCGGTAAGGGGATCGCAGCTCATGTCTTCTGCAACTACCTCGGTGATCGTCGCGGGCGCCCGTACGCCCATGGGACGGTTGCTCGGTTCACTGAAGTCCTTCTCCGGAGCCGAGCTCGGCGGCTTCGCGATCAAAGCCGCCCTCGACCGTGCGGGGATCGGGGGCGACCAGGTTCAGTACGTCATCATGGGCCAGGTCCTCCAGGCCGGCGCGGGCCAGATCCCGGCCCGTCAGGCCGCGGTCAAGGCCGGCATCCCGATGAACGTCCCGGCGCTCACCGTCAACAAGGTGTGCCTCTCGGGCCTGGACGCGATCGCGCTGGCCGACCAGCTCATCCGCGCCGGCGAGTTCGACGTGATCGTCGCGGGCGGCCAGGAGTCCATGACCAACGCCCCCCACCTGCTCCCGAAGTCCCGCGAGGGCTTCAAGTACGGGGCGATCGAGATGCTCGACGCCATGGCGTACGACGGCCTCACCGACGCCTTCGAGAACATCGCCATGGGCGAGTCCACGGAGAAGCACAACACCCGCCTCGGCATCCGGCGCCCCGAGCAGGACGAGTTCTCCGCCCTGTCCCACCAGCGGGCCGCCGCCGCGCAGAAGAACGGCATCTTCGAGGCCGAGATCACCCCGGTCGAGATCCCGCAGCGCAAGGGCGAGCCGGTCGTCTTCAGCAAGGACGAGGGCATCCGCGGCGACACCACCGCCGAGTCCCTGGGCAAGCTGCGCCCCGCGTTCACCCGGGACGGCACCATCACCGCCGGCTCCGCTTCGCAGATCTCCGACGGCGCCGCGGCCGTGGTCGTGATGAGCAAGG
The DNA here is from genome assembly GCF_003933965.1 of Streptomyces sp. RP5T. Classification (GTDB taxonomy): domain Bacteria; phylum Actinomycetota; class Actinomycetes; order Streptomycetales; family Streptomycetaceae; genus Streptomyces. The sequence goes on along the minus strand of NZ_RSAJ01000150.1, from coordinate 7,027 downwards.
CCAAGGCGCAGGAGCTGGGCCTGGAGTGGATCGCCGAGATCGGCGCCCACGGCAATGTGGCGGGCCCGGACAACTCCCTGCAGTCGCAGCCCTCCAACGCGATCCTGCACGCCCTCAAGAAGGAGGGCCTGGAGGTCTCCGACCTCGACCTGATCGAGATCAACGAGGCCTTCGCCGCGGTCGCCGTCCAGTCGATGAAGGACCTCGGCGTATCCACCGAAAAGGTGAACGTGAACGGCGGAGCGATCGCCCTCGGCCACCCCATCGGCATGTCCGGCGCCCGGCTCGTCCTGCACCTCGCCCTGGAGCTCAAGCGGCGCGGCGGCGGTGTCGGCGCGGCGGCCCTGTGCGGCGGCGGCGGTCAGGGTGACGCGCTCGTCGTGCGGGTACCCAAGGCCTGAGACCCTCTCGGTGAACGGAGCTGTGATGCAGGACGTCTCCTCGCTGGTCGCCCAGGCCAGGGAAGGCCGACCCCGGGCGGTGGCCCGGCTGATCTCCCTCGTGGAGGGGGCGTCCCCACAGCTCAGGGAGGTCATGGCGGCGCTCGCCCCGCTCACGGGCAACGCGTACGTGGTGGGCCTGACGGGCTCACCCGGGGTGGGCAAGTCGACGTCCACCTCGGCCCTCGTGACCGCCTACCGCAAGCAGGGCAGAAGGGTCGGCGTCCTGGCCGTCGACCCCTCGTCCCCCTTCTCCGGGGGTGCCCTGCTCGGCGACCGGGTGCGCATGTCGGAGCACGCCTCCGACCCCGGCGTCTACATCCGCTCCATGGCGACCCGCGGCCACCTCGGCGGGCTCGCCTGGGCCGCCCCGCAGGCCATCCGCGTCCTGGACGCGGCCGGCTGCGACGTGGTCCTGGTGGAGACGGTCGGCGTCGGCCAGTCCGAGGTGGAGATCGCCTCCCAGGCCGACACCTCCGTGGTGCTGCTCGCCCCCGGGATGGGCGACGGCATCCAGGCGGCCAAGGCCGGAATCCTGGAGATCGGCGACGTCTACGTCGTCAACAAGGCCGACCGCGACGGCGCCGACGCCACCGCCCGCGAGCTCAACCACATGCTGGGCCTCGGCGAGTCCCGCGGCCCCGGCGACTGGCGCCCGCCGATCGTCAAGACGGTCGCCGCCCGCGCCCAGGGCGTCGACGAGGTCGTGGAGGCGCTGGAGAAGCACCGCGCCTGGATGGAGGAGCACGGTGTCCTCGCCGAGCGCCGCCGCGCCCGCGCCGCCCACGAGGTCGAGACCATCGCCGTCACCGCCCTGCGCGAACGCATCGGCGACCTGCGCGGCGACCGGCGCCTGGACGCCCTCGCGGAGAAGATCGTCACGGGCGAACTGGACCCCTACCGGGCCGCGGACGAACTCGTGAAGGGCCTGACCCGGGCCTGAGCCCCGCGCCGCCGAAAGCGCCGCCGGGCCCGCCGGGCAGCGGCCGGGATCAGGCGTCGTCGTCGTGGTCCTGGGTGACCTTGGCGGAGTCCAGGGCGACCTTCCATTCGCCCTGCTTGCCGTCCTTCACCGTGTCCACGCTCCAGGCCACGGTGCCGTTGTCGTCGTCGAGGCCGACCTCGGTCACCGTGCCCTTCGCGGCGGCGGCCAGCGCGGCCTCGCGGGCGTCGGTCCGAGCGTCCTTCGCCGCGGCGAGCTCGGCCCGGTCGTCGGCGTCGCTGTCGTCGTCCGTGTCGCGCAGGGCGCCGAGCACCTTGCCGGAGTCCGGGGCGACCCGCACGTCGTACTCGGTGCCGTCGCCCTTGACGACGTTCACCTCCCACGCGTCGGCGCCGTCGTCGTCCAGGTCGGCGGAGAGGGCGGTGCCCGGCGTGTGCTTCAGAGCGGCGGCGATCGCGTCGGCCGCGGTGACACCGCCGTGGGAGACGGCCGTACGGTCCTCGGAGACGTCGTCGTCGCGGTCGTCGGCGCCGGTGTCGTCGTCGCGGTCCGCGGCCACCTGGGCGTTCGTGTCCGTCTGGCGCTGCGTCGCCGTCGCGTCGTCGTCCCCGGCCGCGAAGGCCGCGACGGTGCCGCCGGTGGCCAGGGCGGCGGCGGTGAGGGTGGCGATGACGATGTTGCGCTTCATGAGAATTCCTCCAGAACCGGTCTGCTTCGTTCTGCTTCGGTCGCTTTCGACGACCACCAAGCTGCCGGAAGCGAGCTGAAGCCGACCTGAAGCCTCCTGAAGGCGTCTTCAGGTTCGCTTTGCGACGCTGTACCCATGCGCTTGCTGATCGTCGAGGACGAGAAACGACTCGCCCTGTCCCTCGCCAAGGGCCTCACCGCCGAGGGCTACGCCGTCGACGTCGTGCACGACGGCCGGGAGGGACTGCACCGGGCCGGCGAGGGGGCGTACGACCTGGTGATCCTCGACATCATGCTGCCCGGCCTCAACGGCTACCGGGTCTGCGCCGCCCTGCGCGCCGCCGGCCACGAGGTGCCGATCCTGATGCTCACCGCCAAGGACGGCGAGTACGACGAGGCCGAGGGCCTGGACACCGGCGCCGACGACTACCTGACCAAGCCCTTCTCCTACGTCGTCCTCGTGGCCCGCATCAAGGCCCTGCTGCGCCGGCGCGGGAACGGCTCCGGGGCCTCGCCGGTGCTGGAGAGCGGAGCGCTGCGCATCGACACCGCCGCCCGCCGGGTCTTCCTCGACGGCACCGAAGTCACCCTCACCGCCAAGGAGTTCTCGGTCCTGGAGCAGCTCGCGGTACGGGCCGGGGAGGTGGTCTCCAAGGCGCAGATCCTGGAGCACGTCTGGGACTTCGCGTACGACGGCGACCCGAACATCGTCGAGGTGTACGTCAGCACCCTGCGCCGGAAGCTGGACGCGGGCCTGATCAGGACGGTCCGGGGCGCCGGGTACCGGCTGGAGTCCGGCGGATGAGGCGGCTGTTCGGCTCGGTCCGGGCGCGGGCCACGCTGGCCGCGACCCTGGTCGTCGCCGTGGCGCTGGTCGCCGCCGGGGCCGCCGTGCTGCTCTCCCTGCGCTCCAACCTGATCGACCAGGCGGGCACCCAGGCCGAGCGGGCCGCGCGCAAGGTCGCCGCCGACCTCTCCGGCGGGACGCCGTACACGGGCCTGGAACTGGACGACGACGACCAGCCGGTCCAGGTCGTCGACGCGCAGGGCCGTCTGGTCGCGGCCACCGAGCACCTGGAGCGGATCAGCGGCACCGGGGTCACCGAGGTGGAGCCCCAGTCGCCCGCGGGCGCGAGGGCGGGCGCCGGGGGGACGGGCGACGCGGACGACTCCGACGACGACCAGGCGGGGGACGACCCCTCCGCCCTCGAACCCGGCGAGATCGCCGACGACGTGCGGCTCACCGCCGGGTCCGCCACCATCGACGGCACGTCCGCCGACTACCGCTTCGCGGCCGTGGAGGTCGAGGTCCCCGACAAGGGCACCCTGACCGTGTACGCGGGCGCCTCGCTGGACCCCGAACAGAGCGCCGTGGGCACCGCCCAGACCGTCATGCTGGTCGGCTTCCCGCTGCTGCTCGGCGTGATGTCCGCCGTGACCTGGCTGGTCACCCGGCGTGCGCTGCGCCCGGTCGAGGGCATCCGCGCCGAGATGGCCGCGATCACCGCCTCCGAGGACCTCGCCCGTCGCGTCCCGGTGCCGGACACCCACGACGAGGTGGCCCGCCTCGCCCGCACCACCAACGAGACGCTGGCCGCCCTGGAGACCTCCGTCGAGCGCCAGCGCAGGTTCGTCGCCGACGCCTCGCACGAGCTGCGCAGCCCGATCGCCTCCCTGCGCACCCAGCTCGAAGTGGCCGCCGCACATCCGGAGTTGCTGGACCTGGACGGAGCGGTCGAGGACACCGTACGACTGCAACACCTCGCCGCGGACCTGCTGTTGCTGGCCCGTCTGGACGCGGGGGAGCGGGTCACCGACGCGCGGATCGAGCTGGCGGAGCTGGTGCGGGAGCGGGCCGCCGGGCGGGACGGGGTGACGGTCCGGGCGCAGGCCGTGGAAGTGACGGGATCCCGGGGGCAGTTGGAGCGGGTGCTCGACAACCTGCTGGACAACGCCCGGCGGCACGCCCGGTCGGCGGTCGCGGTGACGGTACGCCGGGACGGTGACCGCCACGCGGTGGTCGAGGTCGCCGACGACGGGGACGGGGTACCGGCCGGGGACCGGGAGCGGATCTTCGAGCGGTTCGTACGGCTGGACGAGGCGCGGGCACGGGACGACGGCGGGGCCGGGCTCGGCCTTGCCATCGCCCGGGACGTCGCCGCACGGCACGGCGGCACGCTCACGGTCCGGGACGCGCCGACAGGCGGAGCCCTGTTCGAACTCCGCCTGCCGGTCGCCTAGCCGTGTCCCGGCGTCAGGGGCGTCCCCGGTGCCCCCGCAGGTGCTCCGCGATGGGCTTCAGGGCCTTGTCCAGCTCCGTCAGGGACTCCGGCGGTACGAGATCGATGAAGTGCCTGCGCACGGACGCCACGTGATGGGGCGCGACCTTCTTCATCGTCTCCATGCCGTGCTCGGTCAGGACCGCGTACAGGCCGCGGCGGTCGGACTCGCAGTTCTCGCGCCGGACCAGGTCCGCGTTCTCCATACGGGTGATCTGGTGCGAGAGCCGGCTCTTGGACTGGAGGGTGGCGGACGCGAGGTCGCTCATCCGCATCCGCACGCCCTCCGACTCGGAGAGATTGACCAGGATCTCGTAGTCGTTCATCGTCAGGCCGAACGGCTGAAGGTCCCGCTCGAGCTGATACGTCAACAGCCTGTTGACCTCCAGGTGGGTGCGCCAGGCGCACTGCTCCGTATCGGTCAGCCAGCGCGTGGCCGTCTCGGTCTCCATGAATGCAGTCTACCTAAAAGGTTGAAAGGCGAACTAGTGAGGGTCGTGTGACGGCGTGCACACGTTCGACGTCACACTCCGCAGACTACCGCTCACAGCCCGAAGCGACGCTGGAGGTCTCCCAGCTGTCCGGGAAGGCGCGGTACCCCCGGCTGCTGTGGCTGCCCTGTGGGTACCCCGTGACCGCCGGGTACTCCGGGCTCGGACGGAACCACCCCCGTGGCCTGCTCGGCCATCAAAACCTCGGTCGACTGGAGCAGTACGGTGCCGGCCCCCACGAACTCGAACTGGTGCTCCTCGCCGGAGGCCCCGCCGAGGCCCGTCATCGCACGTAGACCGCCCATCAGACCCGCCATGTACCCGTGGTCGTAGTGGTGGCAGGGGGAGGGGCAGTCGGCCCAACCCACAAGCGCTTGCGGATCCACCCGGATGGGGGGCTCCATGAACACCACGGGACCGTTGGACGCGGCCACGAACTTTCCGGTTCCGATGAGCGTCAGGAAGCCGGGCACGATCGACTGCTTCAGCGCGAGACTTGGCTGAAAAGCGAGCAGATTGCCCGAGCGAATGGTCAGGTTGCCGTCCTCGAGGTCGTACGAATTGACGTCGAAGGCCCGGTCGGCGAGGAGCATCTTGCCCGAGCCCTGCGCCACGACCCAGTCGCTAGCGTGCAGAGGCGAATGGAACGACGTGCGCACCAGACCGTCGAGCCGGCCGTGTCCGATGCCGTTGAAATCCATCTGCCCGTAGTAGGCGATCATCTTCCCCTTCTGCAGGAACCACTGGCTCCCCTTGAGCTCCACGCAGAAGGTGTAGTTGTTGACGTTGTCGTCCGACGGCAGCGTCATCGGGTCGTACACGGTCGGGCCCGCGCCCGGGTAGTGGCTCACAGCTTCTCCTCGGACGCCTGCACGAACACCACGCCGTTCCCGCTGAGCTCCAGCTGGAAGGCCTCGCCGGAACCGCGGCCCACCATGTCGCGCCAGCCGAGCGCCGTCGACAGCTTGTTGCGGACGTCGCCGTAATGGGCGACGTAGGCCTGCGGGTCGACGTGGACCGGGCGCTGCGGGGTGATGGGGACCTCGAAGACGCCACCGTGAGCCATGACGGCCACCGAGCCGTGGCCCTTGAGCGTGGTCGTGAAGAGACCCTGCCCGCTGATCTGGCCGCGCACCATGCCCATCACACCGCCCTGCGAGCCCATGAACATGGTTCCCTGCTGGAGCGTGCCCTCGAAGGCGAGCAGCCGGTCCGCCTCGACGAACAGGGTGTCGCCGCTGAGGTTGACGACCGTGACGTGGTGGCCGCCGTGCCCGAACAGGACGGTGCCGCTGCCCTCCACGGTCATCAGCGGCGTGTCCTCGTTGGCCACGCGGCGGCCGATCATCGACATGACGCCGCCCTGGCCGCCCTGGATGTTCGGGGTGAAGGACACCTCGCCCTTGTACGCCAGCATCGCGCCGCGCTGGCTGAACAGGCGCTGGCCGGGCATCACCGTGGCCTCGACCATCTTGGAGTTGATCTCGCGGAACGGCATGTCACACATCCCCCGCGATCGTGTTGCGCTCGCTGGGCTGGACGTACACCAGGCCGTCGCCCTCGAAGCGGATCTGGAAGGCCTCGCCACCGCCCTCGCCCATGAACGTGCGGAAGGTCACACCGGACTGGAAGGACTGGTTCAGGTTTCCCTGGTGCGCGATGTACGCGCCGGGGTCGACGGTCAGCGGGTACTGGTGACTGACCCGCAGTACGACCGCCGGGCCGTCCGACATGATCGCCGCCTGGCCGTGTCCCTCGACCGTGGTCGTGAACAGGCCGTTGCCCTGCGAGGCGCCGCGCATACCGGTGAAGGACGTGCCCGTCCTCAGCCCGGCGTCGGTCGCGAGCAGGTTGCTCGACTCCACGTACAGTTTGTCCCCCTGGAGACTGACGAGGTTGATCTCCGAGGCCCGGTCCGCGAACCAGCACGTTCCGTGCCCCGACACCTCCATCACGGTCATCTGTTCGCCGGTGATGCGCCGGGTGACCATGCCCCGGATGCCCTCACCACCGCCGCTGAGCTTCTTGAACTGCATCTGTCCGTCGTACGCGACCATGGAGCCGTTCTTCGCCTTCACGGCGTCTCCGGTCATGTCTACGGCGAGCACTTTGCTGCCTTGGAGTCGAAACATCGCCACGGAGTGAAGGTAGCTGGCCGGGGCGCTCGCGGACAGGGTGGTTCTTGTG
>NZ_RSAJ01000014.1 GCF_003933965.1 Streptomyces sp. RP5T | reverse complement strand
ACGGGGCAGGGGGAGGAGGCGGTGCTGTCGGCGTGGGCTCGGTGGGCTCGCTCTTCTTACGTGCGCGGCGTGCCGTCCGCTTCCTCGGTCTCCCGGCGCCCTCCTTGCCCGGCGTCCCGATCACCGCGAGCGGTGTGCCCACCGGCACCGTGGCGCCCGGATCGACCAGCAGCTCGGACATCGTGCCGGTCTCGAAGCACTCCACCTCGATCGTCGACTTCGCCGTCTCGACCACCGCGACCGGATCACCCTTGTGGACGGGGTCACCGGGCCGCACCAGCCATTCGAGCAGGGTGCCCTCGTCCATGTCGGCGCCGAGGGACGGCATGGTGAACTCGGCCATGGTCAGTCCACCGCCCGATGGGCCGCCGCCACGATGTCGCCGGTCTGCGGCAGGGCGGCCTCCTCCAGTTGCCGGGCGTACGGCATCGGGACCTCCGCGCTGCACACCCGCTCGACGGGGGCGTCCAGTTCGTAGAACGCGTCCTCCGCGATCCGGGCTGACACCTCGGCGGCCAGACTGCCGGTCCGCCAAGCCTCGTCGACGACCACGGCACGGTGGGTACGGGCCACGGACCCGGTGATGGCCGCGACGTCGAGCGGCCGGAGCGTGCGCAGGTCGATCACTTCGGCGTCGATGCCCTCGGCGGCCAGCTCGTCCGCGGCCGCGAGGGCCTTGGACAGCGAACCCCCGTAGGTGATCAGGGTGATGTCGGTGCCGGGTCGGCGGATCGCGGCGTGGTCCAGGTCCGCCGGCCCGGCGGACGGCGGGAGTTCGCCGGAGAGGTTGTAGAGGCTGCCGTGCTCGAAGATCAGCACCGGGTCGGGGTCGGCGAGCGCCGGGGCCAGCATGTGGCGGGCGTCCTCCAGGGTGGCGGGGGCGAGGACGCGGATGCCGGGGATGTGCGCGTACCAGCCCTCCAGGCTGTGCGAGTGCTGGGCGGCGAGCTGTCGTCCGGCGCCCGTGGTCATGCGGATGACCAGCGGTACCGCCAGCTGGCCGCCCGACATGTGCAGCAGTGTGGCGGCGTTGTTGAGGATCTGGTCGAGGGCGAGCAGGCTGAAGTTGACGGTCATGATCTCGACGATCGGTCGCATCCCGGCCAGGGCGGCGCCGATGCCGGCGCCCACGAACGCCGACTCCGACAACGGGGTGTCGCGGACGCGTTCGGGGCCGAACTCCTCCAGCAGCCCGAGGCTGACGCCGAAGCAGCCGCCGTACCGGCCCACATCCTCGCCCATGAGGAACACCCGTTCGTCCGCGGCAAGCGCCTCCCGCAGCGCCTCGCGCAGGGCCTCCCGGTAGGTCGTCGTCGCGGCCTTCGTGCTGGTGCCCATGGTCAGGTCACCGCCTCCGCCGGTGCGCTGGTGACATGCCGGAGCAGGGTCTCGACCGGCTCCTGCGGCGCCTGTTCGGCTGCTTCGACGGCGTGGTCGATCTCGGCGGTGATCCGCCGTTCGATGCGGGCGACGTCCTTGTCGACCGGCGCACCGCTCTTGCGCAGGCGGTCCGTGAGCAGGGTGATCGGGTCGCGGGACTTCCACCGCTCGATCTCCGCCTTGGCGCGGTAACGGTCGGGGTCGTACATCGAGTGGGCGCGGAAGCGGTAGGTGCGCAGTTCCAGGAAGTGCGGGCCGGTGCCGGTGCGGATGCCCTCGACGGCCCGCCGGGCGGCCTGTTCGACGGCCTCGACGTCCATGCCGTCCACGGACCAGGCGACCATGCCGTAGGAGGTGGCGCGCATCGCCAGATCGGTCTGCGCCTGGTGGCGCTCCAGAGCGGTGCCCATGGCGTAGAGGTTGTTCTCGCAGACGAGCAGCAGGGGAAGGTTCCACAGGGCCGCGAGGTTCGCCGTCTCGTGGAACTCGCCCTCGGCGAAGGCCCCGTCGCCGAAGAAGCAGCAGGTGACGCGGTTCAGTCCGCGCATGCGGTCGGCGAGCGCCAGGCCGGCGGCGAGGGGGAGTCCGCCGGCGACGATGGCGTTGCCGCCGTAGAAGCGCCGGCCGGCGTCGAACAGGTGCATGGACCCGCCCCGGCCGCCGCTGCAGCCGGTCGCCCTGCCGTACATCTCGGCCATGACCGCCTCGGCCGTGATGCCGCGGGCCAGGGCGTGACCGTGCTCGCGATAGGTGGCCACGACCGCGTCCTCGGGGGTGAGCGCCTCGTTGACGCCGACGGCGACGGCCTCCTCGCCGATGTAGAGGTGGACGAAGCCGCGGATCTTCGTGGCGCTGTACAGCTCTACGCACCGCTCCTCGAAGCGCCGGATGCGCAGCATCGCCTCCAGCAGGTCACGGCGGTGCCCGGTGTCCGGACCGGGCTCGGCCTGCGCGGCCTGCGCGGCTTTCGCGGTCTTCCGGGCGGCTTTCCGGGGCGTCGCGGACTGCCGGCTGCGGGAGGAGCGGGCGAGGCTCATACGGATCCCTCCAGAGTGGACAGGTCGCCGGTGGGCAGGCCGAGCTCGCGCGCCCGCAGCAGCCGGCGCATCACCTTGCCGCTGCGGGTCTTGGGCAGGTTCTGGTCGAAGGCGATCTCCCGCGGGGCGACGGCGGGACCCAGCTTGCGGCGGCCGAAGCCCAGCAGCTCCCGCTCCAGATCCGGCGTCGGCTCCACCCCGGGGCGCAGGGACACGAACGCCTTGACGACGTTCCCGGCGACCGGGTCGGGCCGTCCGATCACCCCGGCCTCCGCCACCAGTGGATGTTCCATGAGCGCGCTCTCCACCTCGAACGGGCCGATGAGATGCCCCGCCGACTTGATGACGTCGTCGGCACGCCCCACGAACCAGTACCAGCCGTCGGCGTCCCGGCGCACCAGGTCGCCGGTGAGATACCAGCCGTCCGCGAACGCCGCGTCGTAGCGCTCCTTGTCGTGCAGATAGCCGCGGAACATCGACGGCCAGCCAGGGCGCAGCGCCAACTCGCCCTCGACGCCCGGGCTTCGGACCTGTGTCACCCTGCCGTCGGTGACCTGGGCCCGGCCGTCCTCGCCCTGCTCCAGCACCGTCGCCTCGACGCCCGGCAGCGGGCGGCCCATCGAGCCCGGCCGGATCTCGCAGGCCGCGAAGTTCGCGATCATGATGCAACCGGTCTCCGTCTGCCACCAGTTGTCGTGCACCGGCAGCCCCAGCACGTCCCGGCCCCAGACCACGGCCTCCGGGTTGAGGGGCTCGCCGACGGAGGCGATGAAGCGCAGGGCGGACAGGTCGTGGGAGCGCGGCAGGTCGTAGGGGCCCTGGCGCGGTGTGGCGCGCATCAGCATGCGCAGCGCGGTGGGGGCGGTGTACCAGACCGTGACCCGTTGTTCGTCGAGGATCCGGTACCAGCGGCGGGCGTCGTAGTCGCCCTCGTCGACGACCGACGTCACACCGTGGACGAGCGGGGCGAGGACGCCGTACGACATGCCGGTGACCCAGCCGGGGTCGGCGGTGCACCAGTAGACGTCCTCGAGATGCAGGTCGAGCGCGTACGCGGCGGTCGCGTAGTGGGCGACGACCGCCTCGTGGACGTGCACCGCGCCCTTGGGGGTGCCGGTGGTGCCGCTGGTGAAGTGCAGCAGCGCCATGTCGTCCGGGGACGTGGGCGGGATGGCGAACGTGTCGGGGGCGGCGGACATCAGGTCGTCGAAGGACGCGGTTCCGGGCAGGTCCGCGGCGCCGGGGCCGACGATCAGGACGTGCTCCAGACCGGGCAGCGACGCCCGTCGCTCGGCGACCTTGCGCGCGTACAGGGCCGCGGTGGTGACCAGGACCCGGGCGTCCCCGAGACGCAGCCGCTGCTCGACCGGGTCGGGGCCGAACGCGGAGAACAGCGGGCACAGGACGCTGGTGTTCTTCAGGGTGCCCAGCACCGACGTGTACAGCTCGGGGCAGCGCCCGAGCAGGGTGAACACCCGGTCCCCGCGGCCGACGCCGAGGGACCTCAGGACGTTCGCGAAACGGGCGCTGCGGCGGGCCAGTTCGGCGTACGTGACGGTGGAGACGGTGTCGTCGCGGGCCACGCATCTCAGCGCGGCCTTCTCAGCGTGACCGGATGCCGCGTGCCGGTCGACCGCCTCGTACGCGATGTTGAGGCCCCCGTCGGGCAGTCCGGCCAGTTCGGCGCGCGCCTGCCGCCAGGTGAAGTCGGAGCGAGCCCGGTCGTAGTCGACGAGACGGAACCGGACGGCGGGACGGTCGGTCTTGCGGATGGTTTCCCAGTGCATCGGTGCTCCTTGCGGCACTGCCCCTGTTCTCCAGGGTCGCCGAGCCGGGCCGTGACTGCACTTCGGCGGCGAAGTGGGCCGGAGCACTCCCGCGGGCGGCCCGGCCTGGTGTCAGCGGTGCAGTACGACTTTGAGGGCGCCCGTGGTGGTGCCCTGGGCGAACGCCTCGTAGGCGTCCTGCATCCGCTCCAGCGGGAAGGTGTGGGTGACCAGCCCGGAGACGGGCAGGTCGCCGTAGCGCACCAGGCCCAGCAGCCAGGGGGTGGAGGACGTGTCGACCTGGCCGGTGCTGATGGTCACGTTCTTGCGCCAGAGGGATTCGAGGTGCAGGGTGACCGGTTTGCCGTGCACACCGATGTTGGCGATGTGCCCTCCGGTGCGGACGGCGCGGGTGCTGAGGACGAAACCGTCCGGCTCGCCGGACGCCTCGATGACGACGTCGGCTCCCGGCCCCTCGGACAGTTCGGCGATCATCTTCCCGGGCAGTTCCGCGGCGTCGGCCCCCAGACGGGCGGCCGCTTCGAGTCGCGCGGCGGACAGGTCCACCACCACGATCCGCCGCGGCGAGTAGAGCCGCGCGATGATCACACAGGCCAGCCCGACGGGCCCCGCGCCCACCACGACCACGGTGTCGCCGGGGCCGACACGGCCGTTGCGCACGCCGACCTCGTAGGCGGTCGGCAGGACGTCGCAGAGCAGGAGCGCCTCGTCGAGCGGAACGTTGGGGGGCCGCCGGTGGGCGGAGTGGTCCGCGAAGGGCACCCGCACCAGCTCGGCCTGGGTGCCGTCGATCCGGTTGCCCAGCAGCCACCCGCCGCCTCTGCTGCACTGTCCGAGGCTCGTGTCGCGGCACTCCCTGCAGTGGCCGCAGGCCGAGACGGCCGACACGATGACCTGATGACCGGGGCGCAGGTGGTCGACGCCGCCTCCGACCTCCACGACCTCGCCCACGGCCTCGTGGCCGAGGACGGTGCCGGGTTTCACCCCGGGGAGGTCGCCCCGCAGGATGCGCAGGTCGCTGCCGCAGACGGTGGTGGCGTCGACGCGGACGATCGCGTCGGTCGCCTCCTCGATCGTCGGGTCGGGGACGGTGTCCCAGGAGGTCTGTCCCGGGCCGTGGTAGACGAGCGCTCGCACGGTACTCACTCCCTCGCTCCCCCCGTTCAACGGTCACTCCGGCCGGGCGAGCGGGCAAACCGGGAGCCTGTGTGTCCCCTCGGTCCTCTCAACCGGCCGCTGTCACACCGGCCAGGGAGAGCCATGCGCTCAGCGCGGCCGGGTCCACGGCCCCGCAGCGGAAACCGACGTGCCCGTCCGGACGGACGGCCAGCAGGCCGCGCCCCGGGCTGTTCGTCAGCCGCAGGACCGTGACCCGAGGACCGGTCAGGACATCGGGCGGCGGGTCCGCGTCGCGCTGGAGCAGCAGGTGGACCCCGGGGCGGGCCAGCAGCCCGTGCAGCCGTCCGACGGTCCCGTCGGTGCTCACCGTGGCGTCCGGCAGACGGTCCCCCGGGCGAGGAGCGCCCCAAAGACGCGGTGTCCCGTCGACCGACAGGGGACTGCGCCGGTAGTTCACCCGCAGCTGGGAGATCAAGCGGACGGCCTCGGCGACCAGCCGCCGCCGGTCCAGGAGGGCGGGGACCAGCGGGGCCGCCCAAGGAGCGCCCACCGCGCGCAGCCATGAGGGGACACGGCCGGTCGACGCCTCCGCCCAGAACGCCGCGTGGGTGAGGACCATCCGTCCCTGCGCGGCGGACCGGCGCTCGCCGTCGTAGGAGTCGAGGAGCACGTCGGTGCCGGGCCCGAGGCGGTCGGCTGTGAGGCCGAGCTTCCAGCCCAGGTTCACCGCGTCCTGGATACCGGCGTTCATGCCCTGCCCCGTGGCCGGCGAGTAGTTGTGCGCGGCGTCCCCGGCCAGGAAGAGCCGCCCGCGGCGGAACCGCCGGGCCAGGCGGCACTGCAACGGCACCCGGGCGGACCATGCGAGACGCTCGATCACCGCCTCCAGACCCGTGTCGTCCACAAGGCGCTGGAGCTCGGCCCGCGGGACGGCCGGTCCGGGCTGGCCGAAGTCGCGCCCGGACCCGTCGGCGGACGTCCGGGTGGCCAGCAGCCGCCAGGGGGCCTGCTCGCCGAGCGGGAAGAGGAACAGCAGCCCGTCGCGGCCCGCGAACACCTGGGCCCCGAAGGGAGCGAACGCACTGCCGAGATCGACGTCGGCGAGGATCACCTCCTCCGCGTAGGGCCTGCCGTACCACCCGATACCGGCGCTCTCGCGCACCGCACTGGCCGGGCCGTCACAGCCGACCACACTGGAGCAGCGGGCCTCCTCGATGCCGTGCGCCGACCGCAGCACGGCTCGCGCGCCGTGCCCGTCGTCGCGGGCGGTCAGCAGTTCCGTACCCCGCTCGACCGCCACCCCCCGGTCGGTGAGCGCCCGCGTCAGCACGCTTTCGACGTGGGCCTGCCGCACGAGGGAGAGCTGAGGGAACGCGGTGTCCGGCAGTGCCAGATCCCCCAGTCCGGCCTCGACGACGCGGGAACCGAGATGGACACGGGCCGTCGGGGCGGTGTCCGCCACATCCAGCAGGGCCTCGGTCACACCGAGCGGGCGCAGGACCTCCAGCGTCCGGGGGTGCAGGATGAGCGCCCTGGAGGGCCGGAACGGCTCGGGCCGCCGCTCCACCACCCGGACGCTCGCGCCGTGGGCGTGAGCCTGGAGCGCCAGAGTGAGCCCGGTCGTACCGGCGCCGACGACGAGGACGTCCACGGGCGGCATCATGGCCCGGTCCGTATGTGCCACCAGGCCTCCTCAGCCGGGGTTCCGCGATCCGCGACGTCGTCGAGGAGCCCGGGTCCGGTGATGACGTCGTCGCGACGCCGCCCGGGCACGATCGTGTACCGGATCGAACCGGGCACACTGACCAGCGCCAGAACGCGCCACAGGGAGCGCGCGTAGTGCTCGGCGCGGGCTGCGCCGTCCCACTCGTACACGCCGCGGTACCTGCCCTGCTCGTCGTGGGCCAGCCACAGCTTCGAGGTGAAGCCGGGGAAGCCGACGAACAGGGGTGTGTTCAGCAGGCTCTCCCGGCGGAACAGCGTGTGTGCCGGACCGCGCACACCGCGCAGCCGGAAGGTGACCAGCAGGGTGCACGGGTCCTTCGCCAGGCCGCTGCCGAGCCGGGTCTCCCGGTACACCCGGCCCGAGGTGCCGTCCGTGAAGCGCAGCCGTGTCCCGACCCGGTCCTCGGCCAGGTGGACGCGGTGGCCGGCGAGCAGGGGGAAGGCGGCGGCGACACACGTGGCCACGGCTCGCCACGCCTGCCCCGAAGGAAGGGGTCTCTGTTCACTCACGGTGGCCTCCGGTTGGCTGCCTAGTCCGGCTCCATGTAGGGGCGGCGGAAGACCGGCGCCTGTTCGGTGCCCCACGGCCGTACGGCGGCCAGCGCCCGGGAGACGGCGGCCTCCACGGGCCCACTGGTGTCGACGGTGACGGCCTCCGGCCACGCGGGCTCCCCGTCCGCGATGGCGGCGGCGACGGCGAGGTCGGCGTCGGACGGCCCGGGGGCGCGGGTGCTCAGACGGGCCGCCGAGACCTCGCCCGGCACCTGGCAGTGCAGGGCCACCAGGTCGGCACTGGTCCGCTCGGCCACACGTCGGGCCGCCGCACGCTGCTCCGTGCTGGACCAGGTGGCGTCCAGTACGACGGACTCGCCGGACGCCAGCAGGGCCGCCGCGCGGTCGAGCAGGGCGGCGTAGGTCCGGGCCGTCCACTCGGCGGTGTACAGCCCTTCGCCGTACGCGGCCGCGGCCGACTGCTCGGGGTCGATGCCCGCCAGTTCCTTGCGGAGGCGGTCGCTGCTCAGGAGGGTGGCCTCCAGCCGGTCGGCGAGCGCACCGGAGAGGGTGGACTTCCCGCTGCCGGGCGGTCCGCCGACCACGGTCAGTCCGACGGCGGCGGTGCGCAGGTGGCGCAGGGTGGCGGAGACCAGCCGTCGTGACGCCCGCTCCGCTCCCGGTGCTCCCTGGCCCGCCTGGATGAGCGACACCTTGGCGCGGACGAACGCGCGATAGGCGACGTAGTGGTGCCACAGGGACGGGGGAGCGGGGTCGCCGGAGTACTCGGTGTAGTGGGCGAGGAAGAGGGCGGCGGCGTCCGGGGCGCCGAGTTGTTCGAGGTCCATGGCGAGGAAGGCGGCGTCGTCGAGACCGTCGACGTGGCGGAGGCGGTCGTCGAACTCCAGGCAGTCCAGGACACGGGGCCCGTCGTCGAGGCAGAAGACGTCCTCGGCGAGCAGGTCTCCGTGGCCGTCGACGACCCGCTTCTGCTCGATGCGGGAGTCGAACAGCCGCTCGCGTCCGGCGAGATACCCGTGCACGAGCCGTTCGACCTCGGGTACCCCCTCGGGCACGGAGCCGGCACCGGCCCGTGCGCGGATCTGCGCGAAGCTCGCTTCCCAGCGCGACGACAGAGCGTCCCGCGTGCCCTGTTCGTCCACGTCCCGGCCACGGGGTGCCTCGGCGTGCCAGGTGGCGAGCCGTCTGGCCACGGTGCGCAGCACGTCGTCGAGCGGAGCGCCGGTGCGCACCAGCTGGGACAGGCGTCGGTCCGCCGGCATACGACGCATCACCACGAGCGGCTCCGGTGCCTCGGCGTCAGGACTGCGCACCTCGCCCAGGCCCACGTACACGTCCGGCGCGAAGCGGCGGTTGAGGGCGACCTCGCGCTCGCACGCGGCCCGGCGTGCCGCCTGCTCGCTGTAGTCGAGGAAGCCCAGGTTCACGGGCTTCTTGACCTTGTAGGCACGGTCACCGGCGAAGAACAGGATCGCGGTGTGGGTCTCGCACACCTCGGCCCGCGACGGCTGCCCGCCGGGACGGCCCGGCTCAGTCATGGGGGACGACGGCTACGGGGCACCGAGCGTGATGGAGGGCCGCGTGGGCGACGTGGCCCAGGTGCGGTGTCACACCGTGCCGGTGCGCGTGCCGGCCGACGACCAGCAGCGCGGCACCCTCGGAGGCCTGGACGACGGCCTTGGCGGGACTCGCCAGACGGACACTGTCGGCCACCTCCACCTGCGGGTACTTCTCGTGCCAGGGCCGCAGCGCACCCCGCAGCTCCTTGTGCGCCTCCCGCGTCATCTCCTCGGCGACCTCGTGGTCCGCACCCCAGGGAGTGCGCGCGTGGAGCGGCACGCTGCGCCCGTGGACGGCCAGCAGCGGAACGCCCCGGGCCGCGGCGGTGTGGAAGGCGAAGTCGAGCAACTCCTCAGCCGAGTCGTGCAGTTGCAGCGCCACCACCACGGGCGCCGCGGTCGCGGAGGGAGGTCCCTCCGCTGTCGGCTCGGCCCGGACCAGGACGACCGGTCGCTCGGCACGCGCCACGACCGGCATGCTGATGTCACCCATGAAGTAGCTCACGACGGTTTCCATCCCACGGGAGCCGAGCACCAGCATCTCGGACTCGGAGGCGGCCTTGATGAGAGCCTCCTGGGCGTCCTCGGGGACCAGGTTCCCGAGGACGGTCAGACCCGGATGACGTGCCTGCAACTCCTTCTGCGCGGTGTGGACCAGACGCTTCGACCAGTAGTTCTGGTCGACCTCGGCGGTGCCGTGGGCAGGCTGCGGTGCCAGCAGCGGCCAGGCGTGCAGCAGCCGCAGGGTCAGACCCCGGCTCTCGGCCTCGTCGGCGGCCCAGCGGGCGGCGGCGAGGCTCTCGGGTGAGCCGTCGAGGCCCACGGTGATCGCTGGTTGCATGGCGACGGCCTCCGTCTCGTACGAAGCTGGAGATGTCGGTGAACGAGTCCGGTGGCGCACAGGTCCGGGCGTCGCCGGCAGGGCGAGCGTGGTGCGTTCTCTCCTTCGAGAAGTACCCCAATCCCTCCCGGCGCGCATGTGGACCGGGCGGGACGCGAACGGCTACGGGGCCGGAAGCCGGTTCGCCAGGGACCTTCGGCCCAGGACCCCGACGCGGCGGTGTCCGACACTGGACGCGGAGTGGGGGGAGTGACCAGCACCCGCTGGAGGACGACCCATGAACACCCAAGGATCGCCGTACACATCCGGTCCGCCCTCGCCGCGCAGCCGGCACATGCCACCGCGGGAGAACCCGCTGCGGCGTCCGTCCGACAGATTCGAATGGTGGTTCCGCCACTTCCTGATGATCGTCCTCGTCCTCGGGCTGCCCGTGGCCGCCTACAGCGCGGGCACGACGGCGTACGGATCCTCGATGCGCACCGTCCGTGCCCAGGCGGCGGAACGGCACGAGGTCACCGCCCGGCTCACCGAGAACGTCCCGCGCGAGAAGAACAGCGCGGCGAAGCAACCGGCGCAGATCCGCTGGACCGATCCCGGCGGCGTGGTGCGGACCGGAGCGGCCCTGGTGAAGCCGGGAACGGCCAAGGGCACCGCCGTGCGCGTGTGGGTGGACCGGAAGGGAACCGTCACCGGCCCGCCGGCGAGCCGGCTCAACGCGACGACCACCGGTTGGGTGATGGGTGCGGCGGCGGCGTTCGGCGTCACCTACGGGTGCTACGGGCTCTGGGTGGCCACCCGCCGGCTGGTGGACCGCCGCAGGTACGCGCAGTGGGACGCCGAGTGGGAGCGGGCGGAGCCGCTGTGGTCCGCCCGTTTCCGCCGGTGACGACCGGCGACCGGACCCGGCCCACGCGGCCCAGGAGGTGCACCGATGTCGGATGCGACGACCACCGACCTGTACGAGGTCACGATGGCCATGTCCTACCTGCGGGAGGGGATGACCGCGCCGGCCACGTTCAGCCTGTTCGTCCGTGACCTGCCTCCCGGGCGCGGCTTCCTGATCGCGGCCGGGCTGGAGTCCGCCCTGGACCACCTGTCCGGGTTCCGTGTCGGCCCCGAGGACGTCGACGCCTTCGCCCGCGCGCTGCACCGCCCGCCGCGGGATCTGGAGCCCCTGGACGGGCTGGCGTTCACCGGCCGGGTGCGGGCGGTGCCGGAAGGGCGGGTCGTGCTCGCGGGCGAGCCCCTGCTGGAGGTGACGGCACCCCTCCCGCAGGCGCAACTGGTGGAGACGTACCTGCTCAACCTGCTCAGCCACCAGACGGCGGTCGCCTCGAAGGCCGCGCGCTGTGTGCTCGCCGCGGCCGGGCACCCGGTCGTCGACTTCTCCCTGCGGCGCACCCACGGCCCGCAGGCCGGCTTCCAGGCCGCCCGCCTCGGCGCACTGGCCGGTTTCGCCGCCACCAGCAACGTGGCCGCGGCCACCGCCCTGGGCATACCCGCCGTGGGCACCATGGCCCATTCCTACGTGGAGGCGTTCGCCTCCGAGGACGAGGCGTTCCGCGCCTTCGCCCGCTGCCACCCCGGCCCCGTGACCCTGCTGGTGGACACCTACGACACCGAGGACGGCGTCCGTGCCGCGGCACACGTCCTGCACGACCTGGACCGCGGGCCCGGCTGCGCCGTACGGCTGGACAGCGGCGACCTCGGGGACCTCGCGGCGCGCACCCGGACCATCCTCGACGGGGCGGGCCTGCCGGACGTGCGGATCGTCGCCAGCGGCGGTCTCGACGAGTACGCCGTGGACACCCTGGTGCGCTCCGGGACACCGATCGACACCTACGCCGTCGGTACCCGCGTGGGGGTGTCGGCCGACGCCCCGTATCTGGACTCCGCCTACAAGATGGTGGAGTACGACGGCCGCCCGGTGATGAAGCTGTCGTCGGCGAAGGTGACGGCACCCGGCCCCAAACAGGTGTTCCGCCGTCCCGGCTGTGCGGACGTGATCGCCCTCGCCGACGAGCGGCCACCGGCCGACGGCGTCGCGCTGCTGGAGACGGTGATGGAGAACGGCCGCCGCACCGGCGGGCGGCCCACGCTCGACGAGTGCCGGGCCCGATGCGCCGCGGACCTGGGCGCGCTGCCCTCCGCGGCCCGCCGCATCCGGGCGCCGGTCGCGCCCCGCGCCACGACCTCGCGGCGGCTGGACGCGCTCACCACCCGCGTCCGGCACGACATCGAGGAGCAGCTCGCACCACATCGGTCGGTACCGACATGAGGAGGAAAGCGATGCCGCACACCTTGGAATGGAAGGTCCGTCTCCACCTTTTCGAGGACGACGACGGAACGACGAAGGCCCATCTGGTGCTGAAGACCGGCACCACGGAGCTCAACGGTCACGGGACCGCCCACTGCAATCCGGCGGACGCCAACGTCCCGGAGATAGGCGACGAACTGGCGGCCGGCCGCGCGCTGAACGACCTGGCCGGACGACTGCTGCAAGTCGCCGAGCGCGACATCGAGGCAATGGGCACAGCCCGGCCGACCACGCGGGAGAACGCGGCGTGGTCGCTGTGAAACCGCCGCAGAAAACCTGTCTGAGGCCGAAGTCCGTGTAACCGAGGAGGGAACACCCATGACACACCCCGCACGACACAGCAGCGGCACGCTGCCCGCCGCACTGCGCGAGCTGGACGACCTCCGCACGAGGGTGGACCAGCTGATGCACGCCGCGTTCACCGGCGGCGGATGGCCCGCGTTCGGCGGCACCGAGCCCTGGGCGCCGATGGCCGACATCGAGGACGCCGAGGACGCCTACCTGGTGGAGCTGGAGCTGCCCGGCATGGACAAGGACCAGATCACCGTGGAGGTCTCCGAGGGCGAACTCGACGTCCACGGTGAGGTCAAGCAGCGGGAGCACACGGGGGCGGTCCGCAGGCACACCCGCCGGATCGGCCAGTTCGACTACCGTGCCACGCTGCCGCCGAACGCCGACACCGAGCACATCAGCGCGGAACTGACCAACGGCGTCCTCACGGTCAGGGTCCCCAAGACCGAGAGGGGGCAGACGCAGCGCATCGAGATCACCGGCTGAGCCCGGATTCCCACGCGAGGCACAGCACCGTCCGCACCATCCGCGAGAGAGGCCGGCCACCATGCGAGCTCACCTCGGCGACCAACTCGTCATCGAAAGCACGAAGTCCGACGCCACCCGGCGCGACGGGGAGATCGTGGGACTCCACCACGCGGACGGCACACCGCCGTACGACGTGCGCTGGTCGGACACGGACGAGGTGACGCTCGTGTTCCCCGGTCCCGACGCGCATGTCCGCCATCTGGAGCAGGGACAACCCGGCACGGTCCACGCCGCACCGGACACCGGCGGGGCGGGGGCCGCTGCGGCGGACCCCGGCGACATCGGCCGACGGGTGGCGGCCGAGCGCCGCAGACAGGGACTCGACCGCGAGGAGACGGCCCGCCGCGCGCGGATGGCGCCCGGCTACCTGGCGTACCTGGAGGAGCATCCGGCCGACCCGAGCACGGCGGCGCTCATCGGCCTGGCCGACGCACTGGGCACGACCGCCGCCGCTCTGCGCGGGGGAGGAGCGGACCTGCCGCCCGGCCAGGGCCACGCGCTGCTGCATCCACGGCTGCGGGACCTCGGCCCGGACGAGTGCCGTGCCCTGCTGTCCACCCACGGCGTGGGGCGCGTCGCGGTGTCGGCGCCCGACGGCCGCCCGGCGATCGTCCCGGTCAACTACGAGGTCGTCGACGACGCCATCGTCTTCCGGACCGCCCCCGACTCGCTGCCCGCGGCGGCCGTCGCGACGGAGGTCGCCTTCGAGGTCGACCACGTGGACGAGGCCCTGAGCCAGGGCTGGAGCGTGCTCGCCGTCGGACCCGCGAGCGCCGTCACGGAACCGGAGGCCGTGCGCGGGCTCGAAGAGCGGGCGCACAGCACACCCTGGGCGGGGGGAGAACGGGAGACGTGGGTGTCGATCCGCCCCACCAGCCTCACCGGCCGCCGGATCACCGCAGCGGACCAGTAGTCGCCCGCGCGCCGACACGTGCGAGGAGTCCCCAGTGAACCCACGAGCCCCGTCCGACAACCAGGTGGCGGCCCTGGTGCACGACGCCGCTGCCGCCCCGTCGATGCACAACGCCCAGCCCTGGCGTTTCCGCTACCTCCGGCACACCCGCACCCTGGAACTGCACGCCGACCTCAAGCGCACCATGCCGCATGCCGACCCCGACACCCGCCACCTCCACCTCGGCTGCGGCGCGGCCCTGTTCAACCTGAGGGTCGCCGCCGTCCACGAGGGCTGGTACCCGCACACCGTGCTCCTGCCCGACCTCTCCGACGGGTCCCATCTCGCGAGCGTACGGCTGGCCGGCGACGCCGACGACGAGCCCGGGCTCGGGGCGCTGTACCCCGCGATCCACCAGCGGCACAGCAGCCGCCACCCGTTCGAGGAGAGGGAGATCCCCGCAGCCGTACGGGAGGCCCTCGCCGCCGCGGCGTACGCCGAGGGGGCGACACTGGCGTTCCCCGCCTCGTGGCATCTGGGGGAGGTGCTGGAACTCGTCCAGGAGGCCGAGGACCGCAACCGCACCGACGCGGGCAGTGACCAGGACCTGGCCCGCTGGACCGTCAACGACGCCGTGTCCGCGGTCGATGCCACCGAGGGCATCCCGTACTACGCGTACGGGCCGCGCAAGCGCGGAGGAAGGGCACCCATGCGGGACTTCACCGGCACCCGGCAGGTGGCGGGACGGGACGCCGCCGACTTCGAACAGACCCCGCAGCTGGCCCTCGTCTGCACGGTCCACGACCGACCGGAGGACTGGCTGAGGGCCGGTCAGGCCATGCAACGCGTCCTGCTGCTCGCCACGCTCCACGGGCTGTCCAGCTCGTTCGCCACCCAGCCCCTCGAATGGACCGACCTGCGCTGGCCGCTGCGCGACCCGTCGACCGGGGCGGGCCACACACAGATCGTGCTCCGCCTGGGCTACGGCCCCAAGGGCCCGGGCACCCCGCGCCGCCCGGTCTCGCAGGTGCTGGACATCGAGCCCTGACACGGGCGACGGGTGGGCACCGCAAGCCGAACCGAGCGGTTCGACTCCTGTCTCGCGGTGACTCGCGGGTGGTGCGACGGTATGCAGAGGGGGTCTGTCAGCAGCCGGACGGGAAGGCGGTGGCGGTGATGGAACTCCCGCTGGTCGTGGGCGTCGACGGATCGGACTCCAGTCTGCGGGCGGTCGACTGGGCGGTGGACGAGGCGGCACGCCACGGACTGCCGCTGCGCCTGCTCCACGCCTTCCGGTGGGAGCGCTACGAGCGGACCCTGCCGTCGTTCACCACCGGCCGGCACGCCGGGGAGGTGATGGCGCAGAACATCGTCGCCTCCTGCGCGCACCGCGCCGGGCTCCGCGACCCGGAGGTGAAGGTGGCCGAGGAGGCCGTGCCCGACGACGCCGTCCCCGCACTGCTGCGCGCGGCACCCGACGCGTTCGCCCTGGTCGTGGGGGAACGCGGGCGGGGCGAGGTGGCGGGGCTGCTCCTGGGCTCGGTCAGCCTGGCCGTGGCGGCACGCGCCGTGTGCCCGGTCGTCGTGGTCCGGGGCGAGGAGCCCAACCTCCGGGGATCCCTCGGCAGGGTCGTGGTGGGCGTCGGTGAAGTCGCCGACAGCGCGGGCGCCGTGCGGTTCGCCGCCCGTGAGGCACAGGCACGCGGCTGCGCCCTGACGGCCGTACGGGCCTGGCGCCGACCCGCCCGTGAACAGGGGGACGATCCCCTCGTCGCGGACGACACGCGGGCCGGCTCCGAACTGGAGGACGCTCTGCGCGACGCCGTGCGAGAACACCCCGACCTCTCCGTCCACCGCCACACGGTCGAGGGCCCGGCCCACCGCGCCCTGCTCGACGCGGCGGCCGACGCCGACCTGGTCGTCGTCGGAGCGGTACGCGGACACGGTCACTTCGGTCTCCAGCTCGGCAGGGCCGCCCACACCCTGCTGCACCACTCGGCCTGCCCGGTCGCCGTCGTACCCCGGCGGGTCTGACAACCGCCTGGAGCCGATGGGCGATGGAGCACTCGGCGACCACGGTCCAGAGGACCGCGTCGTCACAGGTCCGTGCAGTCGGCCGCGGCGCACTGCTCGGACGCCGCCGCCCCCACCACGTTCGGCCGCATCCCGAGCTCGCATCCGCGGCCGACTGCGCGGCCGGTCAGCGGCAACGGGTCGGGCCAGGACGAGTTCCAGGTGACGGGGCTGCAGCTGGAGAACAACTGGGAGAACCTGTCCAACGCGGCCACGAACTCCACGCAGAACCACACGAGCCCGAACGTGGGGATCGGCAACGGGCGGTTCACGACGATGCAGGCGATCGACGCCCAGCTGGCCGTGGCGCCGCGGAAGTAGAGCACGCCTCACCCGGCGGGACCCCGCGCCGACCTGCGCGCGGGGTCCCGCGCGCAGGTCCGGGGGTGCGGCTACGGAATCCGGCCGACGTCGGTCGGTGCGGAGCAGCCTGCACCCGGGCGGTTCACCCGGCGGCCAGAGCGGTCCACTTCTGGTTGGAGCCGTTGTTGCAGTCCCACAGCTGGACTTGCGTGCCGTCGGCCGTGGAGGAGCCAGGAACATCGAGGCAGCGGCCCGAGGCGGGGTTGCGGTAGCCGCCGTTGTAGACCTGCCAGACCTGGTTGGATCCGCCGTGGCACGTCCACAGCTGAACCTTGGTGCCGTTGGCGGTGGCCCCACCGGCGACGTCGAGGCACTTGCCCATGGAGCGCAGGGTGCCGTCGGTGTACGAGGACCAGTACTGGTTGGCGCCGTCCCCGCAGCTCCATGTCTGGACGACGGTTCCGTCGGCGGTGCCCGCCCCGCTGACGTCCAGGCACTTGCCGGCGACGCCGGACTGTACGCGCGCGGGAGCCGGCGCCGGGTTCCTCAGCCACCCGGCGTTGTCCGCGGCCTGGACGCCGCGGTGGAAGGCGTCGGCCATCTTCTGGTAACCGGCGTCGTTGGGGTGCAGGGGATCGGCCAGGTCGGCTGTGGTCAGGCCGCTCATGTCGACGTACGCGACATGCTTCCCCGCCGCTTGGGCATCGCTGACGATACGGCCGACGGCCTGGTTGTACGCGCCGCGGAACTGCTCCTCCGAACTGCTGGTGGACACGACCAGGGAGGCGACGAGCACGGTCGCGTCGGGAACGTCGGCGGTGATCTGGCCGACCAGCGACCTCAGCCGCGCGATGGCGGTGTCTACCTCGGAAGCCCCTTGGAGGTCGTTGGTACCGATGTGCAGCGTCACGACGTTGGGCCGGTAGCGGGTCAACGAGGCGTCCGCGAGGGCGGCTATCTGGTCGATGCGGTATCCCGAGTGACCCTCGTTGTCGGGGTCGGACATCGTCCCGCCCCGCAACGTACCGACGAAGTCCAGAGGATGGCCGTCCGCCGCCAGCTGGTTCCACAACGGACTCCGGTAGCCGTTGCCCGTACTGCTCCCCACGCCCCACGTGATGGAGTCGCCCAACGGCATGACCCGCAAAGGCGTGTTGGGGGCGGCGGAAGCGGGGGTGGTCACACCTGACACCGTCGCCGCGAGCGCGGCGGCGACAAGGGAGACGAGTAACATCCGGGGCTTTCTCATGCAGTGTCCTCTTCTACGAGTGATCGCGCGCCCGTTGCCGTGACGGGGCGGGTCAGCGCTGCAGGGTGAGCAGGCCCGGCCGGTACGGCAGTTGGATGTAGGGCGTGCCCGACGGGGTGTTGGGGGACAGGCCCTGGTAGAGGAGTTGCAGGTTGCACGGGTCGACGGTCATGGTCTGGTCGGGGTTGTTGCGGACCAGGTCACCGTGACTGATGTCGTTGGTCCAGGTGGCACCGCTGTTGGCCTTGCCCGCGAAGGGGTTGCTCTCGGTGGCGGCCTGCGGGGTCCACGGGCCGTTCAGGCCGGAGGCCGTGAAGGAGCGGAAGAACCGCTGCTCACTCGCGCCGCGGGCCTCTACGATCATGAGGTACTGGTTCTGGTCCTGCACCTTGTAGACCTGCGGCGCCTCGAACAGGTTCTTCACCGTGTCGCTCATGATCGTCGTGTACGACGAGCCGAAGCTGGCCGGGAAGTTCCCGATCGGCATGGCCGACCGGTAGATCTTGCCGTTGTCCCCGGCGAAGAACATGTACATGTTCTGGCCGTCGGCGATCAGGGTCGGGTCGATCGCGCTGCCGTCGGGGACACTGCCGGTGAACAGGGGCTGTGCCGCGGACCAGCTGTTGGGGTTGGTGGGATCGCTCGACGTGCGGTAGACGAACGGCCATGGGGTGCCCCACCCGTTGGACGTCAGCACCCAGATGTTCTTGGGCGCGAAGTAGAACAGTGTGGGAGCCACCGCGCCCTGGCTCATCTGGGTCTGGCCGGCCGTCGCCATGTCCGACCAGTTCGTGAAGGGGCTGAACGCCATCGACTTCCACGACGACCCGTCCGAGACGGTCGCGTAGACGAGGTGCCTGCCGTTGTAGGTGACGGTGGTGAAGTCCTTCAGGGCGGCCCACCCGTTCGCCGGCTGCGCAAGTGGGCCGGTCGAGTTCCAGCGGTAGGTCGACGGAAGGGCGCACGTGCCGCCCGACGGCGTGGACAGGCCGGTCCACTGCTGGTTGGCCGCGCCGTTGCAGTTCCACAGCTGCACGGCCGTGCCGTTGGCCGTGGCGCCGCCCGACACGTCCAGGCACAGCCCGGACTCCACGGCCACGATCGCGCCGTCGGAACTGACCCGCCACTGCTGGTTGGTGCCGCCGCTGCACGACCAGATCACCGGCCGGGTACCGGGCGTGGTGGCGTGGCCCGGAACGTCGAGGCACTTGTTGCCGTACACGGTCAGCTGGTTGGAGTCCGTGAGGGTCCACTGCTGGTTGGTCCCGCCCCAGCAGTCGTAGATCTGCAGACTCGTGCCGTCGGTCTGAGCCGCGCCCGGCACGTCGAGGCACCGGCCGGAGCCGACGCCGCGCACGGCGCCGGTGGTGGCTGCCTGTGCGGGCTCGGCCACCAGCAATGCCGCTAAAGCGGCAAGGGCCGCGAGCAGTACGGACAGATGCCTGCGGCCTGACGTACGTCTGAGCATGACGTCCTCTTTCCTGGTGCGATGCAACCGCGTGCGTTCGGGATGTCGAACAATGGTCGAAACGTCGCGCAGGTGAAGGGCGGGGTGGCGTAGAGGGAGCCCCGCTCATCGATCCACTTCACTCATACATGGGATGGATTAGCGGGTACACACGTACTCGGTGTCCAGCCCCGCGACAGAAAACGCGCGCTGTGGGTCGCCGGAAGTCGGATTCTCCACTCGGACAACCATGTCAAACATGGGGTGTTCTGAAGATTGGGTGGAGGCGGTGTGACGGCAGGTCGGCGTTGAGGGGCCCTACATGGTGCCGACCGTGCGCAAGGTGGCGAGGATCAACGCCCGGGTGACGGTGACGACTTCGCTCACGCGGACCTGTTCCTGCGGACCGTGTGCGAGGCGTACGTCGCCGGGGCCGTACTGCAGGGTGGGGATGCCTGCCCCGGAGTACAGGCGCAGGTCGCTGCCGTAAGGGGCGCCTCGCTCGGAGGGCCGTGGACCGGCGGTGACGGTGGCGTGCGCGTCGGCTACTCGGGCCGCGAGCGGATGCCCGGCCGGCAGCTGTCCGCTGGCGAACTGTCCGCCGGGCCACGTCACCGTGGCGGGGTGGGAGCGCAACCAGGGGTCGGCCGCGCAGGCTTCGGCCACGCACACCTCCAGTTCGGTGCGCGCCTGGGCCGGGTCCTCGCCCAGCTTCACGCCCAGTCTTCCCTCGGCCACCAGCAGGTCGGGCACGCTGCTGGCCCAGTCGCCGGAACGGAGGGTGCCGACGGACAGCGGGTAGGGGATGGGGTATTCGGACATGCGCGGGTCGGCCCGCATGTTGCGGCGGGCTTCCAGCCGGGCGAGCGCGTGATGGATGGGCAGGTACGCGTCGATGGCGCTCATGCCCGCGTATCTGGTGCTGCCGTGGGTGGCCCGGCCGGGTACGTCGAGACGAAAGGTGAGGGCGCCGGCGTTCGCCGTCATGAGCGCGCCGCTGGTCGGTTCGGTGATGATGCAGGCGTCACCGGTGTGGCCCCGCTGGAGGGTGGCGAACGCTCCGAGTCCTCCGTCCTCCTCGCTGACGACGAAATGCGCCGACACCCGACCGCGCAGCCTTGCGCCCGCTTCCCGTATCGCGGCGAGGGCGGCGAGTATCGCCACGATCCCCGCCTTCATGTCGCACGCTCCTCGTGCGTGCACCACGTCCCCGGTGGCCCGGGGACGGAAAGGGTCACCCTCCCATCGCGCCAGGTCCCCGGGAGGGACGACGTCGACGTGGCCCTGGAGGACCAGGGCCGGCCCGTCGCCCTGGAGCCGTGTGTCGCCTACCAGGCCCCAGGCCTCCGTGCGGGGCGCCTCGCTGCCGGGAAAGCGGGGATGGGCGCACAGCTCGGGCAGATTCACGGACCACAGGTCGACCGCGAGGTCCATCCGCTCCAGCTGCCGGGCCAGGACGTGCTGAAGCTCGGACTCCGCGGCGCTGCCCGTCACGCTCGGAACGGCCAGAAGTTTCAGCAGCAGCCGGGCGATGGCGGTTTCGTCCACTGCGGACAGCGCCGCGGCTTCGGCATCGCTCAGGCTTGCTGTCATCTCGACCTGCTTCCGGCACGTGACATCAGGACAAGCCGGAGACTATGGTCGGAGAAATGGTGCAAGCAATCTCCATTTGCTGCTGCCTGGCATTGCTTTCTTGCAATATTGGGGACTCCGTGGCGACTTCTTGCGCCGCCCAGTGTCGGGAGTGGTGCCATGGACGCCATCGATGAAGCGATCATCCGTTACGTCGTGCACGACGCACGTGCCACGTACGCCCAGATCGGCAAGGCGGCCGGGCTGTCCGCGCCCGCAGCCAAGCGGCGTCTGGACCGCCTGGTGGCCACCGGAGCGATCCGCGGTTTCACCGCTCTCATCGATCCGCAGGCGTTGGCCTGGCACACGGAGGCTTTCGTCGAGGTCTACTGCAGCGGCAATCCCACCCCCGCCGAACTGTGCCACGCCCTGAAGGACATCCCCGAGGTCGTCGAAGCCTGTACCGTCTCCGGCGCCGCCGACGCGGTCGTCCACATGCTCGCCAGAGACATCCCCCACCTGGAACAGGCTATCCAACGGGTGCGCGCCACCGCTCCTGTCGAACGGACCGAGAGCGCCATCGTCCTCTCCCGGCTGCTGAACCGGCCTCGCGTGTGATCGAGGCGGTGCGATGACGGCGAGTCCCGGGGGTCACACCTTGGCGCGACGGGGACACATCGACCCGGAGCCGGATCATTCCCCGCGTACACGAGGAATGATCCGGCTCCACGTCCCTGAGCAATCCGCGGCCGGCCCCAGGGTTTCCGGCGGCCATGCGGCTCACCCCGCGCTCACCGGCTTCCGCTGCTCCCCTCCGGCAGGATGCCGGTGCGGGCCAGGTCGGCGTACCACCGTGCGCTGGCCTTGGGGATGCGCTTGCCGGTCGGGTAGTCGACGTAGACGGCACCGAAACGCTTGCTGTAGCCGTAACCCCACTCGAAGTTGTCCAGCAGGGACCACAGGAAGTAGCCCCGGACATCGACGCCGTCCCTGATCGCCCGGTGCACGGCCGACAGGTGACCGTGGAGGTAGTCGATGCGTTCGGGGTCGGACACCTCGCCCTCCGGGTTCACGTAGTCGTCGAATGCGGCTCCGTTCTCGGTGATCATCAGAGGCATCGCGGGGAAGTCCGCCTTGAGACGCGTCAGCAGGTCGTACAGACCGCTGGGGTCGACCGCCCAGCCCATCGCCGTGGTGCTGCCCGGCGGCCGGTGGAAGGCGACGTTGTCGGCGCCCGGCCAGGGGCTGTGCTCGCTGGCGCCGTGGCCGTCGGAACCGTGCCGGCCGGTCTCGTCGGTGGCGGCGGAGACGAGCGTCGGCGTGTAGTAGTTGACGCCCAGGAAGTCCAGCGGCTGGTGGATGGTGGCGGTGTCGCCCTCCCGTACGAAGGACCAGTCGGTCAGGCCCGCAGTGTCCCGCAGGAGGTCCTGGGGGTACGCGCCTTCCAGCAGCGGGCCGGTGAAGACGCGGTTGGCCAGTGCGTCGATCCGCCGGGCCGCGTCCAGGTCCTCGGCCGACTCGGTCAGCGCGCGGACGTGATGAATGTTGAGGGTGATGGACGCCTGGGCGCGGGCGGGCAGTTCGGCGCGCAGTGCCTGAACGGCCTTGCCGTGGGCGAGGTTGAGATGGTGCGCGGCCCGCAGGGCGGCGACCGGGTCGGTGCGCCCGGGCGCGTGGACGCCCGAGCCGTATCCCAGGAAGGCGCTGCACCAGGGCTCGTTGAGGGTGATCCAGGTCTTCACCCGGTCTCCCAGCGCATGGGCCGCCAGGGCCGCGTAGTCGGCGAACCGGTCGGCGGTGGCGCGCTCCGGCCAGCCGCCGGCGTCCTCCAGCTCCTGCGGCAGGTCCCAGTGGTACAGCGTGACCACCGGTTCGATGCCCTTCTCCAGCAGCGCGTCGGTCAGAGCACGATAGAAGTCGAGCCCCTTCTGCACGGCCGGGCCGCGGCCGGTCGGCTGTACGCGCGGCCACGACAGGGAGAAGCGGTACGCGCTCACCCCGAGGTCGGCCATGATCTCGACGTCCTCGCGCCAGCGGTGGTAGTGGTCGGTGGCCACGTCACCGGTGTCACCGTTGCGCACCCTGCCGGGCGTGTGCGAGTAGGTGTCCCAGATGGAGGGAGTGCGACCGTCCGCGGAAGCGGCACCCTCGATCTGGTACGCGGCGGTGGCGGTGCCCCAGGTGAACCCCGGCGGGAACCTGTGGACGGCGATGTTCTCCGGGGCGGGCGCGACGCGTCGGATTGCGGTGGTCACGTGGGTCCTTCCGAGTGTGGGGCGGGGCGGGAGAGGCGAAACTGGGTGCGGACTTCGAGGGCCCGCGGCAGCGGGGGAGGGCCCGGCGTTCATCCCTTGACGGCCCCCTGCATGATTCCGCCGACGATCTGACGGCCGAAGACGACGAAGAGGGCGAGCAGAGGCAGCGTGCCGAGCAGAGCGCCCGCCATGATCAGAGACTGGTCGCGCACGTATCCCGCGCTGAGCTGGGTGAGGGCGACGGGCACCGTCGGATTGGTCATGTCGAGCACGATGAAGGGCCAGAAGAAGTCGTTCCAGGCGTGCACGAACGTGATCATGAACAGCACGGCCATGGGAGGCCGGGCGATCGGCAGCACGATGCTCCAGAAGATGCGCAGGGAGTGCGCACCGTCCACCCGGCCCGCCTCGACGAGTTCGTCGGGCAGCGCTTCCGACAGGTACTGGCGCATGAAGAACACGCCGACGGCGCTGACGAGGGTGGGGAAGATGACCGCGGGCAGCTTCTGCCCCCAGCCCAGTTCCGTCATCATCATGAACAGCGGTACGACGCCCAGTTGAGGCGGCACCATCATCGTGCCGATCACGAGCATCAGCAGGATGTTGCGGCCCTTGAAGCGGAGTTTGGCGAAGGCGAAGCCGGCGAGGGTGGCGAACAGCACCGTGGACAGGGCGATCGCACCCGCCACGATCAGGCTGTTGAGCATGGCCTTGCCCAGCGCGGCGTCCTCCCATGCCTTGCCGAGGTTCTCCAGCAGGTGGGGCCCGGGCAGGAAGGGCGGAGGCGTCTGCGTGACGCGCGTGTTGTCGGTCGAGGCCGCCACCATCGTCCAGTAGAGCGGGAACAGCGACACCAGCGCCGCGAACCCCAGCAGGATGTAGGCGACGGGACCCGCGTGGTGCTGACGTCCGGCACCCGGGTGCCGGAACAGTTGGCGGCGCCGGTCACCGGCCGGGGTGGCCTTGCGGGTCTTCCGCGCGGTCGCGGGGCGTGGGTCCGCCGCCTGGACCGGGATGCTGTCTGTGGTCATGGAGATCTCCCGGTCAGGTCCTGCGCGTGATGAGGCGCTTGACGATGCGTTGGACGACGAACACGAGGATGAGCAGCAGGAACATCGCCCAGGCGACCGTGGCGGCCCGGCCCATCTGGTAGTTCTTCCAGCCCTCCTCGTACAGCAGCAGGCCCAGCGTCTGGTACTGGTTGTCCGCTCCTCCGGTGATGCCGTTCGGGCCCTGGCCGAAGATCAGGGGTTCACCGAAGAGCTGGGTGGCGCCGATCGTGGACAGGACGATGGTGAACACGATGGTGGAGCGGATGCCGGGGACGGTGACCTTGAGGAACTGCTGCCACCGCGAGGCGCCGTCGATGGCCGCGGCCTCGTAGCGGTCACGCGGGATCGCCTGCATCGCCGCCAGGTAGAGCAGGGCGTTGTACCCGGTCCAGCGCCAGATGACGATGGACGAAATCGCCGTCTGCGCCGCCCACTTGTTGTTCTCCCAGTCGATGTGGTCGACACCGACCAGGCCCAGCGCCCAGTTGATCATGCCGAAGTCGCGCTCGAAGAGCATCGTGAACACCAGGGCCGCGGCACCGACCGAGGTGGCGTACGGCGTCAGGGCGGCGACGCGGAAGAACGTCGAGCCGCGCAGCTGGTAGTTGAGCAGGTGTGCCAGTCCGAGCGCCATCAACAGCTGCGGCACGGTCGACAGGACGCCGATGGTGAAGGTGTTGGCCAGTGCGTTCCAGAACCGGTCGTCGTCCCACAGCGCCGTGTAGTTGTCGAAGCCGACCCACTCCATGAGGTTCAGGGTGGACAGTTCGACGCGGTGCAGGGAGATCCACGAGGTGTAGATGAGCGGGTAGAAGCTGAAGGCGGCGAAGACGACGAAGAACGGGGCGACGAAGGCGTACGGCGCACCCCGGACGTCGAGGCGGTGCAGCAGCGTGCGGCGCCGCTGGCGCTCCGCGCCGATGCCGGTCGCACCGTCTGGGGGTGTCGAGGTGGAGATGGCCACCGGAAGGCGTCCTTCCTGGACGGGTGGTGAGGCGGGAAGGGGGCCCAGCGCCCACGCGGGCCGTGCGTGGGGCGCCGGGCGGAGGAGGCGGGCAGTGGCCCTGGGTCAGCCGGCGGCCTTCTTGATGCGCTCGTCGGTGGTGTTCCAGGCCTCGTTCGGGCTCTTGTTCTGCGCCTCGATCAGGGTCAGGCCCTGCGAGAAGATGTCCTTGATGGTGCCGTCCTTGCGGCCGAGCACCTGCTCGTCGGGGATCTCCTGGGCGGCGGCGCCGAAGATCTTCCCGATGGGGGCGCCACTGAAGTAGTCCGACTTGGCGTCGACCACTTCGGGCATCTTCAGCGCGGTCTGCGACGAGGGGAAGTTGCCGATCTTCTCGAAGAGGTAGGCCTGCTGCTCGGGGGCGGTGAGCCAGGCGACCAGGTCCTGCGCCTCCTTCTTGACGGGGCTCTTCTCCATCACGCCGAGGAACGATCCGCCCCAGTTGGCGCCCTTGGGTGCCTTGGCGACGTCCCACTTGCCCTTGTTCTTCGGTCCCGCCTTCTCACTGATGTGCGCGAGCATCCATGCCGGGCAGACGGTGCTGGCGAAGGTGCTGTTGGCCAGACCGGGGTCCCAACCGGGCTGGAACTGGCGGAGCTTGGCGGTCAGGTCGGACGTGGCCGCTTCGGAGGCGAGCTTCCACGCGTCCTTGACGACAGGGTTGGTGGCGTAGATCAGCTTGCCCTGCTTGTCGTAGAACTGCTGGGAGTTGCCGTAGATCATGGCGTTGAACAGGCCGCTGGAGCTGTCCATGAAGGCGACCTTGTCGTCCTTCGAGTTCCGCTTGAACTGCTTGCCCGCGTCGACGTACTTCGACCAGTCGCCCTCCCACAGCTTCGCGACCTCGTCACGGTCCGTGGGCAGGCCCGCCTGTGCGAAGAGGTCCTTGCGGTAGCAGACGGCCATCGGGCCGATGTCGGTGCCGAGGCCGATGACCTTCTTGTCCGCGGTGGTGACCTGGCTCTGCTTCCACGGAAGGAAGTGGTCCGTGCCGGCCACGCCGGACAGGTCGACGAACTTGTCCTTCTGGGTGTCGGACAGTTCCTTGGCCCGACCAATTTCTATGCCCTGGATGTCCTTGAGCCCGCTGCCGGCGGCCAGGTGGGTCTGCAGGGCGGTGTAGTAGGTCTGTTCGTCGCCCGCGACGTCCGCCTTGATGACGACGTTCGGGTGCTCCTTCATGTACTTGTCGAGGAGACCGGTCTCCTTGAAGCCCATGACGCCGAAGAGCCCCATGGTGATGGTGACCTTGCCGTCCTTCTTCCCCCCGCCGGTTCCGCCGTCGCTGCCTCCGCAGCCCACGACCAGACCCAGGGCCGACGCGACCGACACCGCGGCCACGACTCTCGTACGCAACTTCCTTCGGAACTTGTCCATTTCGTCCTCCTAGCGGCGGCGCTGACGCACCGGAGTTCGAGCCCACGACTCGCCTGGAAGGCGCGTTTTGTCCGGTGGGCACGTTCCCATTCGACGGTGGGAACGTGCCCACCCGGGAGCCCGCAGCCTCGCCGCCCCGCTGGGCGTCTGTCAAGAAGTTGAATCCACTTCGTTGCGGAAAGATGTCGGCAGCCCGCACCCGGGCCCTGCGGGCACGCTCCGCAGGTCTGGCACAATGCGCAGGTGACAGCCGTCCGGGCAGCACCGAGCGAGGGAGGCGCCATGGGGGACAGGCAACGTCCGACCATCATCACCGTGGCCGCGCGCGCCGGTGTCGGACGCACCACGGTTTCACGAGTCATCAATGGCTCCGAGCTCGTCAGCGAGAAGGCGAGGGCCGCCGTGCTCGCCGCCATCGCGGAGCT
Organism: Streptomyces sp. RP5T; assembly: GCF_003933965.1. Taxonomy (GTDB): domain Bacteria; phylum Actinomycetota; class Actinomycetes; order Streptomycetales; family Streptomycetaceae; genus Streptomyces. The sequence continues at coordinate 11,580 of NZ_RSAJ01000014.1, read as the reverse complement.
GAACTACGTCCCGAACTCGGTCGCCCGCGGGCTCAAGACGAGCCGGACGAACTCCGTGGCCCTGGTGATCCCCGAGTCGGAGAGCAGACTCGGCTCGGAGCCCTACTTCTCGGCCGTCATCCGCGGAGTCAGCACCGCCCTCGCGGAGACCCGCACACAGCTCCAACTGGTGCTGGTACGCGACCAGGCCGAGCGGGACCAGCTCACCGAGTCGGTCGCGGAACGGCGTGTCGACGGGGTGCTCCTGGTCTCGGTGCACGAGCACGACCCGCTGCCGGGACTGCTGGAGGACATGGGGCTGCCCACGGTGCTCGCCGGCCGTCGCTCCCGCGACGAGTCGCTCAGCCATGTGCACTCCGACAACGCGGGCGGGGCCGCGGCGGCCGTCAAGCACCTCCTGGCACGGGGGCGGCGCACTGTCGCCACCATCAGCGGACCGCTGGACATGGATGTGGCACGCAGCAGGCTCCAGGGCTGGCGCGAGGCGCTCGAGAAGGCGGGCCATGAGGCCACGGACCGGCTCGTGACCTCGGCCGACTTCACGGAGGAGGGCGGAGCGGCGGCCATGCGTTCACTCCTTGAACGAGTCCCTGACCTCGACGCCCTGTTCGTGGCCTCGGACGTCATGGCGGCGGGGGCCCTGGCGGAGCTGCGCAGGCAGGGGAGGCGGGTCCCCGACGACGTGGCTGTGGTCGGATTCGACGACTCCATCATCGCCCGGCACACCAATCCGCCCCTCACCACCGTCCGTCAGCCTGTCGAGGAGATCGGCGCGATGATCGCCCAGATCCTTCTGGAGGAGATCGACGATCGCGACAGGCCGCGTCGGCGGGTCACGCTGCCCACTGAGCTCGTGGTACGCGATTCGTCGTGAGTTCGTGAGGGGTGGCGGGTGGGCCACGGTGCTGGAGGAGCGCGAGCACACCTTCCGGCTCGGACGCGCGGCCGCACTCCGCGGCGGGCGCGACGCGCACGTGCGCTCAAGCGTGGCCGTCGATCGTCTGCCCGCGATCACTTGCGAAGACGCGACCGGTACTCGCGAGGGGACATGCCTCGGGAGCGCCGGAAGGCACGGCTGAAAGCGTGCGGAGAGCTGTATCCCACCGCACCGGATATCGACTCGACCGGCTCGTCGGTCTCCCGGAGCCGGACCGACGCCACGTCCATGCGCCACTGCGTCACATACGCCCCCGGCGTCTGTCCGAGAGCGGACCGGAAGTGCCGGGACAGCGTCGCCCGGGAGACACTCGTCGCGGCGGCCAGGGTCTCCGTGGTCCAGGGGCGTTCCGGCTGGGCGTGGATGCATGCCAGGGCATCACGCACGACCGGATCACGCATCGCACCCAGCCACGAGCCGGACCCTTCCTCCGGGTGGCGGGCGAGCCAGGTGCGTACGAACTGGACGAGCAGAAGGTCGACGATGCTGTTGACGGCGGCGGTGGTGCCGATCTGCGGCTGCGCCAGCTCCGCCGCGAGGAGTTCGACGGTCCTTCTGAGCTGTGCGTTCTCCTGGGCTGCGACGTGCATCGGCCGGGAGGAGGTGAGCACCGGTGTGCTCACCTCCGGATCCTGCTCGTAGTGCAGGACGATCACTTCCGTGGTCGCGGGAGCCGACCCCAGGTGGAGGGCACTCCCCTCGGCTACGGCCTGGACCGCCGCCTCACGGTCACAGGGTCCCATCGTCACGCTGGAGCCGCCGGCTATCCCGTGTGCGGTGCCCGGTGACACCAGGACAGCGTCTCCGGCCTGCACCTCCAGGGGTTTCTCACCCGTGACGTGGAGCCACATCGTGCCCCGGGAGACCACGTGCAGCGCCGCTCCCGGATAGGAGTCCAGCCACGCGCCCCAAGTCCCTCCGGCCTTCAGTACGACCCCGAGCGCCCCCCGCGCACCCGAAACCCGCAGGACCTTCGCGAGCACGTCCATGGTTCCCTTTTCGTCGAGCGTCGCGCACGGCGACCGGTGGTGGGCGGTGGGCGGGATCGCATCCGTCCTTGTCGAGGGTTCAGGTCACGTCGAGGACGATCTTTCCTTGCACCTTTCGGGCGAACAGTGCCTGGATGGCGTCGTCGACATCCTTCCAGTCGCCTCGCAGTCCGACCGGTGCCGTGAGCCTCCCAGTGGCTACGAGGCCCAGCAGATCCGTCAGTGCCTCGCTGGTCGGCGTCATGTCGCCATAAGTGGCGATGGTGCGGGGTTCGCCGAAGCCGAACAAGGTCCCCGAGGGGAACGCGGTGTCCTGGTGCGAGGTGAAGCCGACCACGTGCATACTGCCGCCCTCGGCGAGGGAATTCCACGCACGGGCTGCCAGCGGCCCGCCGACCGTGTCCAGGACGAGGTCGAACCGGTCCTCGGTCTCGGCCAGGTCGGTCAGGACCTCGCCGGCCCCGAGTTCGCGGAGTCCGGCGGCCCGGTCCGGCGAGCCGACGAGCGCCGTCACCCGGGCTCCCGCCAGCGCCGCCAGCTGGACGGCGAAGTGCCCCACGCCCCCGCTGGCACCGGTGACCAGGACGTTGCGCGCCAGCACGGAACGCTTGCGCAGCACCCGGAGCGCGGTGACCCCGGCGACGCCCAGCGCGGCGGCGTCGGGCAGATCCACACCCTCGGGGACGATGCCGAGCCAGGCAGAGCTGACAGCCACCCGCTCCGCCCACGCGTAGGGAGCCATTCCCAGCGCGACGCGTGCACCTTCGGGCGGTCCCGAGCCGTCGGATGCGGCGCGCACCACGACGCCCGCCGCGTCGTGGCCGTGCACGGCGCCGGCCGGCCACTCGTGCGGGTACCTCAACTCGCCGAGATTGAGACCGATGTGCCGTATCTCCACCAACGCCTCACTGGCGGACGGCACAGACTCATCGACATCGGCGAACCGGACGGGCCCGGCCTCGCTGTGATCGACCACAAGGGCGCGCATAAGGATTGCTTCCTTCTCTCAGGGACGCGCCTGGACACTCGGCGCGGCAGCGGATCGAGTGCGTGGAATGCCGCACTGCCGCCTTCTGAAAACCCTACGCACGACCAGGACAGCGACCAGCCCCGTGAGGATCAATCAACTGACGATCTGTATCAGGCGACTCGTGGCCCATCCACGCCGGCGACGCCACCCCTCGTGGCGGAGTGGGTCCGCCCACGGCGGATGGCAAGTCGTCCACGCCCAGCACAGTCGGCGTGCTGGGCTGCGGGTCGGGTAGCGCGATGACCCTGCGCAGCGGGCCATCCGGCCCGCCGGGAAGCAGAGTTGGGCAGTCAGTCGGGCGCCGACTCGTCCGGCGAGCCCGAGCCCATGCTGGAGTTGAGGGGCGGTGGAGTTTGGCGAGCCAGTCGCGGGCGGTGTGGGCGATCCGGGTCCGCTCGTCCAGGGCAGACCGCACTTCCGTCGCCTTGTCCGCTTGCGAGGCGCTGCGGCGCGGCTCCTGGCGCGGGTTCTCCACGTTCTGGAGATCGAGAACAGCAAGCTCCGAGGCGACCAACGCCGTTATGTCAGCAGCCGGCCGCCCATTCCTCCGTCCCGGACTTCAGCCGTCGGCGGCGCCCGCCTTCTGGGTAGCGGCCCAGGAAGCGAGCAGGCGCAGTCCCTCTTCGTCGGCCGAGCCGGGTTCGGCGGTGTAGACGGTGAGGGTGAGCCCAGGCCAGGCGGCCATTTCCAGGCCCTCGTAGGCGAGGGTGAGGTCGCCGACCGCGTGGTGGTGGAAGCGTTTGGTGCCGGTGCCGTGGAGGCGGACGTTGTGGGCGCCCCAGCGGGTGCGGAACTCGGGGCTGCGGGTGGACAGCTCGCCGACTAGTTCGTGGAGGTCCTTGTCGTGGGGGTTGCGGCCGGCCTCGGTGCGCAGGATGGCCACGGCGATGTCGGCGGCCTGGTCCCAGTCGGGGTAGAAGCGGCGGGAAGCGGGATCGAGGAACTGGAAGCGGGCCAGGTTCGCTCGGTTGCCGGGCGTGGCGTAGACGTCGGTGTAGAAGGCGCGGGCGAGCTCGTTGGCGGCGAGCAGGTCCATGCGTCCGTTGCGGACGAAGGCCGGGCCGGCGGTGATGGCGTCCAGGACCCACTGCAGGCTGCGGTGCGGCTTCCATGGCGTGGCCCGCCGCCGGGGGCGGGTGAGGGCGTCGGAGCCGTCGGCGGCCTGCGCCAGGTTCAGGAGGTGGGCGCGTTCGGCGTCGTCGAGCCGGAGGGCGCGCGCGACGGCTTCGAGGACGGCCGGGGAGGCACCGGCGAGGTTCCCGCGCTCCAGCTTGGCGTAGTACTCCACGCTCACATCGGCGAGCGCGGCGACCTCGCTGCGACGCAGACCCGGTACCCGCCGGCGGCTCCCCGAGGGCAGGCCCGCCTGCTCGGGAGTGATCTTGGCTCGCCGCGAGGTCAGGAACTCGCGGGCCTCTGCTCGATTGTCCACGCCTTCGACGGTACGTCCCGTCCGCGCCCTCAGGGATGTACTGCCAGTACACCCCTTGACGGTGTCTCGTTCTCCGTGCGAGGAGAGGGTTGGCTGGATGACGTGGTGCTTCTCGCCCGGTCATCATGACGGGATCTTGCGCCTGACCCTGCACGCAGTGACGGCCCCGGCACCCGGGATCGCACGCCTCAGCACGCGAAGGAAGCTCATCTATGCGCGGCGCAGTCATTCACGCCCCCGGCGACGTCCGCTTCGAGTCCCTGGAGGACCCGAAGCTGCTCCACCCCACCGACGCGATCATCCGTACGGCCGTCACCTGTGTCTGCGGCTCCGACCTGTGGCCCTACCGCGGCGCCGAACCGATCGGCGACCCGCATCCGATGGGTCACGAGTACGTCGGCTTCGTCGAGGAGGTCGGCTCCGAGGTCACCGCGGTGAAGCCGGGACAGTTCGTCGTCGGCTCCTTCGCCACCTCCGACAACACTTGTGTGAACTGCAGGAACGGCTTCCAGTCCAACTGCCTGCACCGTGAGTTCATGTCCACCTGCCAGGCCGACTACGTGCGTGTCCCCAACGCTCAGGGCACCCTGGTCGCCACCGACGAGGTGCCCGGCGAGGAGTTCTGGCCCGGCCTGCTTGCCGTCTCCGACGTCATGGGCACCGGCTGGTGGGCCGCGGACGCCGCCCAGGTGCGGCCCGGCTCGACCGCCGTGGTGGTCGGCGACGGCGCGGTCGGCCTGTGCGCCGTGATCGCGGCGAAGCAGATGGGCGCGGAGCGGATCATCGCCATGTCCCGCCACGCCTCCCGTCAGAAGCTCGCCCAGGAGTTCGGCGCCACCGACGTGGTCACCGAACGCGGCGACGAGGGAGTCGAGAAGATCAAGGACCTGACCGGTGGCATCGGGGCCGACAGCGTCCTGGAGTGCGTCGGCACCGCCCAGTCCATGAGCCAGGCCCTGCACTCGGCCCGGCCCGGCGGCAGCGTCGGCTTCGTCGGCGTCCCCCACGAGGTCGCCGTCGACGGGCAGGAGCTGTTCTTCTCCCACGTCGGCCTGCGTGGCGGACCAGCCCCCGTGCGCCGCTACCTGCCCGACCTGATCGACCGCGTCCTCACCCGAGCCATCGACCCGGGCAAGGTCTTCGACCTCACCCTGCCTCTGGAACAGGTCGCCGAGGGCTACAAGGCGATGGACGAGCGCCGTGCCGTCAAGACCCTTCTGACGCCCTGACCCTCCCGACCGGACAAGGCAAGGAGCACTCCGTGCAGATCACCCGCAGCTCGATCAACACCGCAAAGGGCCCGGCCGACTGGTTCACCGGTGACGTCTACATCGACGCCGTCGCCGCGGCCCCGGCTCCCTCCCGGGTCACCGCGTCCCTGGTGCACTTCATGCCCGGTGCCCGCACCCACTGGCACCGCCACCCGCTGGGGCAGACCGTCTTCGTCACCGAGGGCGTCGGCCTGTGCCAGCGCCGCGGCGGTCCCGTCGAGGTCATCAGGCCCGGCGACCGTGTGCTGTTCGAGGCCGACGAGGAGCACTGGCACGGCGCCGCTCCGAACCGGCTGATGGTCCACCTGGCCATCAACGAGGGCGACGAGGACCACGACGTCGTGCACTGGCTGAGCCCGGTCACCGACGACGAGTACACCGCCGCCCCGGCCACCGACTGACACCGCGGCCTTACCCGTCCTCACTCGAAAGGTGACCGTGACCACGTTCGCCCTGGTCGGCGCCGGCCCGGGCCTGGGGTTGGCCGCAGCCCGTCGTTTCGGCGCCGTCGGCCACCGGCGCCCTCGCGCCCGAACGCAAGGGTGACGGTGTCCAAGCGCGCGGCTTCGCCGCCGACGTCCTCGCCCCCGGTTCCCTGACCGTGGCCCTGCACGCGGCGGCCGAGGAACTCGGGCCGATCGAGGTCCTCCAGTTCAGACCGGTGCCGCGCGGTGACTTCATGAAGCCCGTCGTGGAGAGGAGTGCTCGGACGCCGAAGTGCTGGTGCGAGGCCCTCACCCGGTCACGAACGTCGTCAGACTCTGCGCCGGCAGCTGCCCGGTGAAAGAGCCGTTCGACACGGTGATCCTGCTCTGTGACGCGAGCGTCCTGCCGGCGTCCGTCAGCCAGGAGGACACGTTGGTCGAGGCGTTGTTCTGCAGGATGAACTGCTGACTCACCTGCGAGGTCCCCTTGTTGACGGCGACGATGACCAGCCGGGAGCCGCTTCCCCTGTACGCCGAGAGGTAGACGTTGGACTGCGGGTTCGCGGTCACGGCGATCCGAACGTGCCCTGGGCGGACGTACTTCGAGAAGTGCGCCATGGCGGCGCCGCGCTTGCTGATCCGGCCGTCCTCGCGCATGGGCCCGTAGCCGCGCCGGATGTACCACCACACGTACGCCTGGAACTGGGCGTCCACCATCGCGCGGTGGACGTGTTCCCCCACGTCCAGTGCTTGCGGCCAAAGGTCGGCCGAATCACTGCTGTTGGGGTAGTAGACCTCGGTCATCCACAGCTCCTTGCCCGCGCCCTTCTGCTGGAAGAGGGGGTAGGGGAAGTTCTGGAACGAGGTGCCGTAGAGGTGGGCTCCGAGGATGTCGAGGTTGGCGAGGGCCGCGGAGTCGTTGAGGATCGGGTCCGAGAAGCTCTTGACGTACTGGAAGGACTCCGGAGCGATCACCTTGGTGCTGATCGAGCCGGCGTTCTCCCGCAGGAACCTGGTCATCTCTGTGGGCGTCCACCAGGTCCAGTCGTGGGCGTAGTCGGGCTCGTTCTGCACAGAAATGGCGTACAGGTTCACGCCGTTGCTCCGCATGAAGGCGACGAAGTCGTTCAAGTGCTGCGCGTAGGCGCCGTACATGTCGTACCGGAGCCGCTTCGCGTTGGTCTGCTGGCCGCGGACGAAGGTCTCGACCATCTGGGCGGGGGGATTCCAAGGCGAGGCGAAGACCGTGGCCCCGAGCTCGATGGCCCGCTTCGCCGTCGCGACCTCACGGCTCCAGTTCGCCTTGTCCTCCGAGACGAAGATTCTCAGCATGGAGAAGCCGAGCTGTCCGTCTCCGTTGCCGAATGCCGTGTCGCGCTGGGCAGATGTCAGGTCACCGATCCACAGCGGGTGGTTCATGCCGCCGAATCCCCGGATCGTCTGCCGGGCCGCCGACGGGTCGACGGTCACGGCGGCGGCTGCCAGGGACTCGGTTCGGGACGCTGCCACCGCCGGTGCCGCGGCCGCGAGGACCGGCAGGGTGCCGAGGGTCGCGAGGACGGCCCGGCGGCTGGGAAGCGGAAGTGCCGGACCTGTGCTGCCGGTATCGCTACGGTGCAACGACATTGCTCCTCCGTCTGGACGTGACGCTGATGTGGGCTTTCTCGGCTGCGCCTCGCTGCTTCGACGTCATCTGCCGCCGCGCGCACCCGTCACGGGCGAAATTTTCGGGACGGGCGTGGTGAGGTGCTCGTGCACTGTGCAGGTAGAGCCTGAATCTGACGCGCCGGACTGAGTGGGAGCGCTCCCTCTTGTCGAATGTTTCGATGAGGTTACCGATCGTGAGGCGTGTAGGGACCGTAGGATCACCGCTCTCCGGCGTCAAGGCTCAGGGGCATCGTTGGCTCGTCTGCGACGGCAGCGGCGTCATGGGGCGGACCGTGCGATGGTCCTCTCTGCTGTGGCCCCGGCGGTGGTCGGCGCCGCTGTCCCTGGCCGGCCGGCGATCCACCACCACGCCACGTGCCAGTTCGCCTGCGTGTATGTCGTGGCGCTGGTGGAAGCCGGTGGGCTGCCCTGTCATGGCCGGAGACACTTCCAGGGGGCGTGTCTACTCTGGCGCGTATGGGAGGGCACATCCGAAAACGCACTTCGACCCGTGGAACCGGCCGTTCGGAGAACGGCGGTGTGGTCCATGACCGGTACTGGGGGAGAGAGGTGCGAAGCGCGCTGATCTGGGGCGCCGGGTTCTTCGCAGCGCTCATGCTGCTCGACTGGGGGCTCGTGCGGATCACCGTCATGCGGTCGGCCGGATGGGCCGTGCTCGCCGTGGTGCTCTCGATCGTCCTGACGCCACCACGCCTGAGTGCGCGGGCCGGCGGGCTCGAAGCGCGGGGACTGATAAGTCGACGCCGAATCCGGACAGACCGCCTGGTGGCTGTGGACGTGTCCGACGGAATCACACAGCGACTGGTGCTGAGTGACACATCCGGCGGCCGGCTGGAGCTGGATCCAAGGGTTCTGATCACCAACCCCCTGCTGTGGCACCACCTCGAACGCGGCGCGCAGCGTGCCCTGGAGCGGGGCACGCTACGGTGCGGCGGGCCGGCCCTGGAGCGTCTGGGCAGACGGATCGACGCCGAGGTGTGCCGGGAGATCTCGCGTGCTTCCGGTTTGGAGTAGTCGGCACGTGCGCCGGTTTCACCGAGCAGTCAGGTGGTGCTCGACGCTCCAGCCGCGCCCAGCAGTTCGTGCAGCAGGTGGGAGGCCGTGATCACACCCAGCAAGCGGGTACCGCCCTGCTTCCGGCCGCTCGTTCCGGTTTCGGCCTTCTCGGCGACCGCCACCAGCGGGCTGCGTACCTGCGCCATCAGCGCGGCCACCTCCAGCGCGGTGTCGTCGGGGTCGGCGACCGGCGGCGGGGTCGCCTGGCCGGACAGGCAGTCCCCCACGCGGCGCCCGGCAAGTGCCTGGCAGAGCCGGTCGGCGTGCTTCTCGTCGACGACGGCGGCGAGAGCCGGATCCTCGACGACGTAGGCCGGCACCAGCACTTTGATCATCTGGGAGGCTGGAAGGATCGCCCTCGGCTCGCCCCGCTCGTCCAGCACCAGCAGGGCCGGCAGCTTGTGCTCGGCCATCAGGCGGGCCGCGTCCATGGCGTCGCTGTCGACGCTCACCGTTTCGTATTCGACCGCCAGGTCACGAGCGCGCACGGCGGGCTCCTCCTCCGATGGAAATGTTCCCGGTCCCAGCGTCGTACGGTTTCGGGCCGCGGGCCAGGTCATTGACGAGGAACATACGCCGTGGCCGCGGGTTCACCGTGGCGTCCCGGCTCTGGCGGGTCTCTCCTCGACTGCATGAGACCGCGCAGCCGCCGACAGAACCGCTCACTGAGCTGTGATCCGCCGATGAGCCCGGCGGAGAACATCAGCACGCCGGCCTCCAGGCTCACGCGGATGCCCCATGGGCTCGTACGACGTCGGACTCGACGGGGTGCCCGGCCCCGCAACGAGGCGGACGCCAGGGGGAGGGCGCATGCTGACCATCCGATCGGCCAGAGCCAGGGGAACCGGGTGCGCACTCCATATCAGGGCGCCGCCCAGGAGCGGAACAAGGCTCTGTGCGGCCACGGTCCCTGGCAGGTGCCGGACCGCGGCGTGCGCCCGGGCGGTTCGAGGACCGTCGGGGCGCACTGCCCCACCGGGTGTCCGATGTCAGCCGGTCACCTCGTGTCCGATGTCAGCTGGTCACCTCGATCTTTCCGTTGGCTTCGGCGGGCGTCGGGCCTGCGGGCTGCGCGACCCTTCCCCGCTGGGTGATGTTCTTCAGCAGCTCGGCGAGGTCGACTCCGGTGGTGGAGCCGAGGAGTTCGACGCCCTGGGCGACGTTGTCGGCCACGGTCCGTGACAGCTGGCTTGCCCCGTCGGTGGAGATGACCGTCATCTTGTCGATGGCGCTGAGCGGCTCGGACGCCTTGGCGACCACGCTGGGCAGGACCTCGACGAGCATCTGCAGCACGGCCGCATCGCCGTACTGGGCGAACGCGTCGGCCTTCTTCTGCATCGCCTCGGCCTCGGCGGCACCCTTGGCACCGATTGCGGCGGCCTCGGCCTCGCCCTCGATCCGTACGGCGTCGGCGAGCGCCGCGCGGTGGGCCTTCTCGCCCTCACCGGTCAGCCGGGAGCGCTGGGCGTCCGCTTCGGCCTGCTTGACCAGGGCGATGCGGCGGGCTTCGGCCTCCTGTTCAGCCTGGTAGCGGGCGGCGTCGGCGGGCTTGCGGACCTTGGTGTCCAGTTCGCGGTCGGTCAGCGCGGCCTGCCGCTCGGCGACCTTCTCCTGCTCGCTCAGTACCTCCTGCGAGCGGGCGGCCTCGGCCAGCGGGCCCGCGGCGGCGGCGCGTGCGGCGGCCTCGTCCGTCTCGGCCTTGATCTCGGCCTGCTTGAGCGCGAACGTCCGCTGGGCGATCGCGATTTCCTCCTCGGCCTTCAGCCGCGCCTGCTCGGCGGCCCGCCGGGCGACGGCCTCGGCGATGTCGGCCTCCTGCTTGGCACGGGCGGCCTCCGGACGGCCGAGGTCTTCGAGGTAGGAGCCCTCGGTGCTGATGTCCTGGATCTGGAAGGCGTCCAGGACCAGCCCCTGCCCCGACAGGCTCGCCTCCGCCTCCTCCGCCACCTGTCCGGCGAACGCCGCCCGGTCGCGGATGATGTCCTCCACCGACATCCGGCCCACGATCGCCCGCAGTGCACCGGACAGCACTTCCTGGGTGAAGCCGACGATGCCGTCCTGCTGCATCAGGAACCGCTGCGCGGCAGCCCGGATGGAGTCCTCGCTGCCGCCGACCTTGACGATGGCAACGCCTTCCAGGTGCGCCTTGACACCGCGCAGGGTGACGGCGCCGCGCACTGCTACCGGGATGTGCCGCGAGGAGAGGTCCAGGGTGAACTTCTGCTGCACGAACGGAACGACGAACACGCCGCCCCCGACCACGACCTTCTGCCCGCTGTTGTCGGTGAAGATCCGGCCGGTCTCCGGATCGGTGGCCTTCTTGCCGCGCCGGCCGGTGACGATGAACGCCTCACTGGGGCCGGCCACCTTGTAACGCGTGACAACGACCAGAGCCAGCAGAACCAGGAGTACGAGGACTCCCACGACCGCGACGAGGACAGAACTCATGACAACGCCCCTCTTTGGAACCAGTCCCCGGAGTGCGGGGCGGAACGAACGAACAACAACGTCGAACGGGAATGACTCAGCGGTCGACCGGGCGGACCGCGACGGCGGTCGCCGACAGGGTTTCCTCGACCCACACCTCGGTGCCGCGCGCTACGGCCGCAGCGCTCCTGGCGGCGTACTTCACCGGCTGGCCGGCCAGGTGCACCAGCACCTCGCCGTAGCCGTCGGCCGGGATCGGCGTCACCACGGAGCCCGAACTGCCCACCAGATCCCTGCCGCGCGGGGTGGTACCGGGTTCGTCCCGCATCAGGGCCCGGCTGAGGC
>NZ_RSAJ01000149.1 GCF_003933965.1 Streptomyces sp. RP5T | reverse complement strand
GATCCCACCACCGCCACCCGCACATGCTCGTGTTCGGCCATGCCGATGCCTTCCCTGCCCGACTCTGCCAGTGAACACTGGCGCAATGGGAGGGTAGAACAGCTCCATACCGATGGGTAGGGGTCGTCAGAGGGAAAGTTACCGGCGGTACAACATAGGCTGCGGTCGTGACGGACAAGCGCGAATACCGCATGGAGGAACTGGCCCGCCTGGCCGGCATCACAGTGCGCACCCTGCGCTTCTACCGCGAACGCAAGCTCATCCCGCCCCCTCGCCGCGAGGGCCGCATCGCCTGGTACGACGACCACCACCTGGCCCGCCTGCGCACCATCGCGGCACTCCTGGAACGCGGCCACACCCTCACCGGCATCGCGGAACTGGCGGAAGCCCTCGACCACGGCCGCGACGTCGCCGACGTCCTCGGCGTGACACCGCCCACGGAGGAGGAGCCGGTCCGCCTCACCCCCGAGGAACTCGCCGCCCGCTTCGAGGGCGAGGTCACCCCGGAGAACCTCGCCGCCGCCCTGGAACTCGGCTACCTCGGCACCGACGGCGACGAGATCGTCCACATCAGCCGCCGCCTCCTGGACGTCTCCTCCGAACTGGTCCGCGAGGGCATCCCCCTCGGGGAGGTGCTGGCCGCCGGCAAACGCGTCCGCGAACACGTGGACGACCTCGCGGAGATGTTCGCCGACCTGGTCCTGCACCACGCCACCGAACCCGACCTCCACCGCCTGCGCCCCCTGGCCCGCAGCGTGGTGGAGGCGGAACTCTCCCTGGCACTGGACCGGCGGTTGCGGAAGCGGGACTAGGGCGTGTTGCGAAAGTCCCGTCGTTCGCCCGCAGGGCGGGCCTCGCGGCGTCAGGTGCGTGCTCTCGGCGTGCCGGGCGGAAGTCCTCGTACTGGATGTACTTGGGCTTTCGCCCGGTGCGGCGAAGGGGGTCCCCCCGTCCGAGCCCTGCGCAGCAGGTTCGAGGATGGGGGCGCGTGCATGGCGTCGCGAGGCAGGCGGGACTTTCGCAACACGCCCTAGAGGTCGTACACGACCGTCACGGGCGCGTGGTCCGACCAGCGCTCGGCGTGCGTGGCGGCGCGCTCGACGTACCCCTTGACCGCCTTCGCGGCGAGACCCGGCGTGGCGATCTCGTAGTCGATTCTCCAACCCGAATCGTTGTCGAAGGCCCGCCCCCGGTACGACCACCACGAGTACGGCCCCGTCGCCTCCGGATGCAGAGACCGCACGACGTCGACATACCCGCCGTCGCTCTCGTCCAGGACCCGGCCCAGCCAGGCCCGCTCCTCCGGCAGGAAGCCGGAGCTCTTCTGGTTGGCGCGCCAGTTCTTGAGGTCGGCCTGCTGGTGGGCGATGTTCCAGTCGCCGCAGACGACGACCTCGCGGCCGTCGGCGGCGGCCCGTACCCGCAGGTCCTTCAGGTAGGCGAGGAACTCGTCCATGAAGCGGATCTTCTCGTCCTGCCGCTCGGTGCCGACCTCGCCGGACGGGAGGTAGAGGGAGGCGACGGTGACGCCGGGCAGGTCGGCCTCGACGTAGCGCCCGCTGGTGTCGAACTCGGCCGAACCGAAGCCGATCCGGACGCGGTCGGGCTCACGGCGGGTGTAGAGGGAGACGCCGGCCCGCCCCTTGGCGGCGGCGGGCGCGTGCACCACGTGCCAGCCCTCGGGAGACCGGACGCTCTCGGGCAGCTGCTGCGGCTCGGCGCGCACCTCCTGCAGGCAGAGCACGTCGGCGGAGGTCTCCGCGAGCCACTCCACGAAGCCCTTCTTCGCGGCGGCGCGCAGTCCGTTCACATTGGCGGAGGTCACAGTGAGCACCCGGGAACGATACCGGCACACTGGGGGGCATGATGATCCGCCGTGTCCCCTTCGACCACCCCGACGCCGTGAAGCTCAACGACCAGGTCCAGGCCGAGTACCACGTCCGCTACGGCGACGGCGGCGACGCCACCGAGCTGGCCCCGACGGACTTCGAGCCCCCGAACGGCGTCTACCTGATCGCGTACGACGAGCGGGACAGCCCCGTCGCCACCGGCGGCTGGCGGGCCCAGGACACCAACGGCGAGGGCAACCTGGACGGCGACGCCGAACTCAAGCGGATGTACGTGATCGAGGAGATGCGCGGCCGCGGTCTCGCCCGCCGCGTCCTGTCCGCGCTGGAGGACGACGCCCGCGCGGCCGGCCGTCTGCGCATGGTGCTGGAGACCGGCACCAAGCAGCCGGAGGCCATCGCCCTGTACACCTCCAGCGGCTACGAACCCTGCGCCAAGTTCGGCTACTACCGCCACTACGAGGAGAGCCGCTGCTACGCGAAGACGCTGTGAGAACGGTCGATCGCTCTCACCACGTGCCCCTCCGCGGCCCCTCCCGTGCAATTCCAGACCGCGGTCTCATGGACATAGCCCACATGCAGACCGCGGCCGTGATCGCCACAGACGGGCCAGGTCACACGGTGATGGCTCATCATGAATTCCTGCACTCCATCGGCCACCGCGCCCAGGACTCCCGCCCGGTCGGGCGTCGAGACCTCTGAGGACTTGATGCGCACCACGCCGACGGGTCCGAGATCCGGGTCGCGCACGTAGTCCAGGTAGCAGAACTCGTCCCCGGTGGCGGCTTTGCCCGTCTCCCGCTCCGCCGCCCTGACGACCACCTCGAACGCCGATCGCGCCATGGAGAAGGTGCGCGCGGTCCAGGACGCGCAGAACTCGTCTTCCGGGATGCCTCCGAGTTCGCCGTACAGCTCGGACATCCAGGTCACCACCTCTTGCGGCAGCTGCTCGCCGTCCCACCAGACCGCGCGCAGCATCCGGCCCTGCCACTCCGGAAAGCCCGGCATCCTCGCCCCCCGTTGCCCGCCGCACTTCCGTCGCCCCGAGTGCGGGCGCCACCGGAAAACCAAAGATCCCGCCCGATCAAGAAGATCGGACGGGATCTCGTCAACTACTCCTGAGCGAACTCAAGAACAGTCGCTGCGTGGACCTGAGGGGATTTGAACCCCTGGCCCCCTCGATGCGAACGAGGTGCGCTACCGGACTGCGCCACAGGCCCTTGCAACGAGTGAAACTCTAGCATCCCCATCCGGGTGCTTGGAAATCCGTTCCGGGCTGGTCAGGGCGCGGCGGCCCGGGGGCCGTTGCTCACTCGTTGGCCGCGCGCGGCCGGTCGCCTTCCTCGTACTGGTCGAAGAGCGGGGTGCGGCCACGCTCGCGTGCCCGGCGGGCGGAGGCGGCGCGGCGGGCGTCGGTGCGGCCGTCCGCCGCGGGCTTGTCGTCCGCGTCGGCGGAGGCGTCCTCCGCTTCCCCGTCCTCCGCGACGGGCGCCGCGTCCTGGCCGGCCTGCTCGGGAGCCACGGCGCTGGAGCGGGCGGAACTCCACGCGTCCGGCGCGCCGAGATCCACGTCCGCGGTGGCGCGGGGGGCGACCGGCGCGGTGACGTACGTCGGCAGCGGTACCGGTACCGGGTCCCAGCTGTCGCCGTGGCCGGGCCTGCGCTGCCGTTCGCGCTGCTGGTCGACCCATTCGGCGTGGTCGGTCTGCTCGACGAGGGCGCGCCGGTCGGCGGCGAGGGCGGACAGGCCGGGGTCGGTCTCCGCTCCTGGTCCCTCGTCCGGTTCGTCGGCGTCCACGCCGGTGCTCACGGAGGCACGCCGGCGCGGCTGGCGGGCCCGGTCGCGCAGGTGCTGGGCGGCGGCCTCGGCCCGGCGCCGGTCCATCTGGTAGGCGAAGCGGCGGCGTTCCTGGGAGCGCAGGTAGGCGATGTACGCGCTGAGCATCACCGCGGGGACGCCGGGCGCCCACAGGAAGGCGAGTCCTCCGACGGCGGCGACGATCGCGCCGAGCGTGAAGGCGAGGAAGAGCAGCACCGTCGTACGCCGGCGGCGTGCGAGCACCTTCGTGCGCCGGGCTCGGGCGGCGGCCGCTTCCGCGGCTGCCGTGCGCCGGGCCGCGGACGCGGGTGTCTGCTTGCGCGTCGGTGCGCCGCCGGGTTCGGGCGGGTTCGCCGTCGCGCGTGCCGGGTCGCCGGGTCCCGCGTCCCGCTCGGCTTCCCGCGCGGGTTCGCGCGGCGCCTCCCGGCGCTCGGAGGCCGGCGGCTGGACCGTCGCCTGGGTCTGCGGACGCGTCGGGGGCATGGCGAAGGCCCGGACGTCCACCGAGTCGGTGACGGCGTCCGGTTCGTCCGCGTCGTGCTCCCCCTCGTCGGCGGAGCGCGCGCGCAGGTCCTTGGCGTATCGACGCTCCATGCCCGCCCGTCCGGACAGCAGCCGGATGGCGGTGCTGAAGCGTTCCGTCGGACGGGCCTCGTTCAGCTCGTCCTGCCTACGGAGCCACATCGGCACCAAGTAGGCGGCCCAGGCCCCGACAATGACTGCGTAGATGAGGCCGCTGCTGCTCACGCCTCACACGGTAGAGGGGTTTGCGTGAGGCCATCTGCCAATTGCGCCGGTGTGTCGCACGATCTGGCTGATATTTCGAGCTTTTTTTGTGACCGATCCGATCAGCAGGCCGCCTCAGTCGCGAATTCCACGCCCCGAGACGGTCATGCACCGATCATTTTCGAACACTTATTCAATTTCCGGTTCCCGGTGAAACGACTACGCGGGATTGTCGTGCGGCGTGCTGCGGGAGCGTGCCCGCTGCCAGCGCCGGAGCAATCCGTCGGGCACCTCTTCCGCGGTGAGCGCGAACACGAGATGGTCCCGCCAGGCCCCGTCGATGTGGAGATAGCGCGGCCGCAGTCCCTCCTCGCGGAATCCGAGTTTCTCCACGACCCGTCGGCTGGGCGCGTTCTCGGGGCGAATGCAGACCTCGATGCGGTGCAGACCGACCGTGCGGAAACAGTGGTCCACGACAAGCGCCACAGCGGTCGGCATCACCCCGCGCCCGGCCACCGACTGGTCCACCCAATAGCCCACGTGTCCCGAGCACATGGAGCCCCAGGTGATTCCGGCGACCGTCAACTGCCCGACCAGCTGGCCCCGGTACTCGATGACGAACGGCAGCATCCGTCCCGCGTTCGCCTCGGACCTGAGGTGGCGGACCATCTGACGGTAGGTCGGCCGGTGCGCGATCGGGCCGCTCGGGGTGGGCGGCGGAATGGTCGCCTCCCAGGGGCGCAGCCAGTCCCGGTTGCGCCGGTTCACCTCGCGCCAGACCCGCTGGTCGCGCATCTTTATCGGCCTCAGGACGACATCGCCGTCCGCCAGTACGACGGGCCAGGACGGGCTGTTCAGCTCGCACCCCCACTGCCGGTACCGGGTCTCGGATGGTCGCCGCCGCGGATCTGGTCGACGGCGTGGATCAACAGAGGCGCAAGGACGGCCAGTCCGTCCTTCACCCCGCCGCTGGAACCCGGCAGGTTGACGATCAGCGTGCGTCCGGCCACCCCGGCCAGGCCCCGGGAGAGCGCGGCGGTCGGCACCTTGTCCCGTCCGAACGCCCGGATGGCCTCCGCGATGCCCGGCACCTCGTGGTCGATCACCGCGCGGGTGGCCTCGGGGGTGCGGTCGGTGGGCGAGATGCCGGTGCCGCCGGTGGTGACGACGACGTCGAATCCGGCCGCGACACCGGCACGCAGGGCGTCCCGGACCGGGTCGCCGTCCGGGACGACGAGCGGCCCCTCGACGGTGAAGCCGAGACCGCCCAGCCCCTTGGCGATCAACGGACCGCCCTTGTCCTCGTAGACCCCGGCGGCGGCCCGGTTGGAGGCGGTGACCACAAGTGCGCGATACGTCATGCCCGGCTCCAGTCGCCCGACTTGCCGCCCGTCTTCTCCTCGACCCGTACGTCCGTGATGACCGCTCCCTTGTCGACCGCCTTGACCATGTCGATCACGGTGAGCGCGGCGACGGAGACCGCGGTGAGGGCCTCCATCTCGACGCCCGTGCGGTCCGTGGTCTTCACGGTGGCCAGGATCTCCACGGCGTCGTCCGCGACCGACAGGTCCAGTTTCACACCTGACACCGACAACGGGTGGCACAGCGGGATGAGATCCGGGGTGCGCTTGGCGCCCATGATGCCCGCGATCCGCGCGGTGGCCAGGGCGTCGCCCTTGGGGACGCCCTCGCCGCGCAGCAGCTCGATCACTCGGGGCGAGACGAGGACGCGCCCGCTCGCGCGCGCGGTGCGGGCGGTGACGTCCTTGCCGGAGACATCGACCATGCGGGCGGCTCCCGCCTCGTCGATGTGCGTCAGTCGGTCCTGCGTACTCATGGTTGTGCGGCGCTCCCGGTCCGGCCTGTTGTGCGCGACACGGTACCGCCAACCTGGTGTGCTCAGCCGAGCAGGACCACTTCGACCTCGGTGCCGGGCTCGACGGACTCCACGTCCTCCGGCACGACGATCAGCGCGTCCGCCTGCGCGAGGGCGGCCACCAGGTGGGAGCCGGCGCCGCCGACCGGGCTGACGGACCCGTCGGCGTACGTACCGCGCAGGAACTGCCGGCGCCCCTTGGGCGAGGTCAGCGCCTTGTCCGCGGTCAGGGTGGCCCTGGTGCGCGGCCGGTGGACGTCGTCGAGGCCCATGAGGGTGCGGATCGCGGGGCGGACGAACAGTTCGAAGGAGACGTACGACGACACCGGGTTGCCGGGCAGGGCGAGGAGCGGGATGTGGTCGGGGCCGATGGAGCCGAAGCCCTGGGGCTTCCCGGGCTGCATGGCGAGCTTGCGGAAGTCGACGCCGGCGCCCGGCTCGTCCTCGTCGCCGACGGAGGACAGGGCCTCCTTGACGACGTCGTACGCCCCGACGCTCACGCCGCCCGTGGTGACCATGAGGTCGGCGCGGACGAGCTGGTCCTCGATGGTGGAGCGCAGGGTCTCGGCGTCGTCGGCGACCGCGCCCACCCGGTAGGCGATGGCTCCGGCGTCCCGGGCGGCCGCGGTGAGGGCGAAGCTGTTGGAGTCGTAGATCTGGCCGGTGCCGAGGCTCTCGTCGGGCTGGACGAGTTCGCTGCCGGTGGACATGACGACCACACGCGGGCGCGGGCGCACGCGTACGGTGCCGCGGCCGATGGCGGCGAGGAGGGCGATCTGCGGCGGGCCGAGGACGGTGCCCGCCTCCAGCGCGCGGTCGCCGGCCCGGACGTCGCTGCCCTTGGCGCGCACGTGCGCGCGTGCCCGTGCCGACCGGTACACGTGCACGTGCCCCTCGGCGCCCTCGGGGGCGAGGGCGCGGGCCTGCATCCCGGTCACCGGGCCCTCTCCGAGGCCTCCGTCGGTCCATTCGACGGGGACGACGGTCTCGGCGCCGGGCGGCAGCGGGGCGCCGGTCATGATGCGGGCGGCCTGCCCGGGGCCGACGTGCAGCAGCTCGGCCTGGCCCGCCGCCACGTCCCCGACGACGTCCAGGACGGCCGGGAACTCCTCGCTCGCGCCCGCCACGTCCGTGACCCGGACCGCGTACCCGTCCATGGAGCTGTTGTCGAACGGGGGCAGCGACACCGGGACCGTGACGTCCTCGACCAGGACGCAGCCCTGGGCGTCGAGCAGGTGCAGCTCGATGGGTTCGAGGGGGCGGACGGTCGCGAGGATGTCCTCCAGGTGCTCGTCCACCGACCACAGGTGGTCCTGTTCGGCGGGGCGGGGCGCGGCGCTGCTCAAATGCCTACATCTCCTCGGCTACGTAACTGCGAAGCCAGGTCCGGAAGTCCGGGCCCAGGTCTTCACGTTCGCACGCGAGTCTGACAATGGCACGCAGATAGTCGCCCCGGTCGCCGGTGTCATAGCGGCGGCCCTTGAAGACGACGCCGTGCACCGGGCCGCCGGCCTTCTCGTCCTGCGCGAGCTGCTGGAGGGCGTCGGTGAGCTGGATCTCGTTGCCCCGGCCCGGCTCGGTCTTGCGGAGTATGTCGAAGATGCGCGGGTCGAGGACATAGCGGCCGATGACCGCGTAGTTGGAGGGGGCGTCGGCCGCGTCCGGCTTCTCGACGAGGCCGCTCACCCTGACGACGTCGCTGTCCTCGGTCTCCTCGACGACGGCACAGCCGTAGAGGTGGATCTGCTCGGGTGCGACCTCCATCAGCGCGATGACGCTGCCACCGTGCCGCTCCTGCACCTCGATCATGCGCTTGAGCAGGGGGTCGCGGGCGTCGATCAGGTCGTCGCCGAGGAGGACGGCGAAGGGCTCGTGGCCGACGTGGGGGGCCGCGCACAGGACGGCGTGGCCGAGGCCGCGCGGGTCGCCCTGGCGCACGTAGTGCATGGTGGCGAGGTCGCTGGACTCCTGGACCTTGGCGAGGCGGCCGGCGTCACCCTTCTTCTGGAGGGCGGACTCGAGCTCGTAGTTGCGGTCGAAGTGGTCCTCCAGGGGCCGCTTGTTGCGGCCCGTGATCATGAGGACGTCGTCGAGCCCCGCCGAGACGGCCTCCTCGACCACGTACTGGATCGCCGGCTTGTCGACCACCGGCAGCATCTCCTTGGGAGTGGCCTTGGTTGCCGGCAGGAAGCGGGTGCCGAGCCCGGCTGCCGGAATGACAGCCTTGCTGATCCGAGGGTGCGACTGAGTCATGTGCCGAACCCTATCCGGTGCCTTTGCCTGGAATCTGGGGCTCCGGTTAATAAGCTCTTATATGAGCGTATTGAAAGGGTACGGGTGCAGACCTTGAGTCATGTCGGACGTCCCACCGAGACTGACAAGCGAACATTGCGACGAGCGTACCTGGCGGTGAGGAACAGGTTGACGGCCGATGACGTGCGGGAAGCCGCTTCCGCGCTGGCCGGCCGGGCCCTCGGACTGCCCGAGCTGGCGCGTGCGCGCACGGTGGCGGCGTACGTCTCCGTAGGGAGCGAGCCCGGCACGCTCGCGCTCCTGGACGCGCTGCGCGAGCGGGGCGTGCGCGTCCTGCTCCCGGCGCTGCTGCCGGACAACGACCTGGACTGGGGCGCCTACACCGGCGAGGGGTCCGTCGCGCGCGTCCAGCACGGCGGAAAGATGGCGCTTTTCGAACCCTCCGGCGAGCGTCTGGGCCCGGACGCCGTGACCGGCGCCGACGTCGTCCTGCTGCCGGGCCTCGCGGTGGACGGGCGCGGGATGCGCCTGGGGCGCGGCGGGGGGTCGTACGACCGGGTGCTCGCGCGCCTGGAGCGCGCGGGCGCACGACCGACGCTGGTGGTGCTCCTGTACGACTCCGAGGTCGTCGCGCATGTGCCGGAGGAGGCACACGACCGCCCGGTGCACGCCGTGGTCACGCCGTCGGGCGTGCGCCGCTTCAAGAACCCGGAATGAGAAACCCGGAATGCGAGAAGGGCCCCTCCACGCGCGCGTGGAGGGGCCCTTCCTCGGTCCTAGGGCTTAAGGACCAGCGTGTCGGACGTGCTCTTGTCGACGGCCTCGTCCGAGAAGGACCAGTCCAGCAGTTCGCCCTTGACCCACTTGCCGGTCTGGTCGGTGTAGTGGGCGCTGTAGGCGTGCCCGGAGGCCCCGGTGAGGTTGATCCACTTCGACTTGTCGAGGTCGCCGAGGTTGACCACCATCCGCATCGACGGCACCCAGACGACGCCGTAGCCGCCTGCGGCGTTCCAGCCGGTCGCGTTGACCGTGGCCTCGCCGCCGCTGAGCTTCCAGGGGCCGCGGTTGAGCATGTACTGGAGGAAGCCGGGCCCCTCGACGCCCATGGTCTGGTTCTTCAGGAACAGCCGGTGCAGCCGGCCCCAGCTCCAGGTGTCGATGTCCTTGCCGAGCTTGGCGGTCAGCTCCCAGCGCGCGTCGATCATGGCGCGCTTGAACAGCCCGTCGCGGTCGGTGGCCGCGGTACGGCCGCCCGCGCCCTTCGGGGTGCTCCACCAGTCGCTGTTCTCGTCGTCCATGAGCTTGCGCACGACCTCGAACCAGCGGTCGCCGCCGTCGGGCTGCGCCTGGTCGGCGTCGCGCTGACCGCACTCGCGGACCTTGTCCGCCTCGTCGGCGGGCCCGGTGGTGTTGATGGGGTCGACCCACAGGCACTGGCCCTTGACCCGCAGTTCCTTGGGCAGCTTGTTGCCGAAGGCGAGCTTGAGGATGTTGCGCCAGACGGCGTTGAAGTAGGCGGCCGCGGCCGAGTCGGCGTCCTGGGTGTAGTCCCAGCCCTCCAGGAGCTCCTGCGCCTGGCGGACGGCCTTGTCCTCGACGTCGATCTTCAGCAGCTTCGGTACGAGCAGCTTGGCGATCTCGCTGCTGTTGTCGAGCTGCATCTGGCGCATGTCGTCGGTGGAGATCTTGCCGCCGCCCTTGATCTTCTGCTCGATCAGGTCGGTGATGCGCCGGCTGCGGGTGCCGTAGCCCCAGTCCGTGGTGAGCGTGTAGGGGTACTTGTCCTTGTCGACCACGGCCTGGTTGGCGGTGACGATGTAGCCGCGCTCCGGGTTGTACTCGTAGGGCAGCTCGTCCTGCTCGATGTACTTGCCGGTCCAGGCGTACTTGGGGTCCCAGCCCGGGGCCGGGATGGCGCCGGTGTGGCCCTTCGCGCGGATCGGGATGCGGCCGGGCAGGGTGTAGCCGATGTTCTCGGAGTCGGCGTAGACGAGGTTCTGCGAGGGCACGTCGAACAGGGCCGCCGCCTCGCGGAACTCGCTCCAGTTCGACGCCTTGTCCATCGCGAACACGGCGTCCATGGAGGTGCCCGGGTCGAGCGCGGTCCAGCGCAGGGCGACGCCGTAGCCGTCGCCGCGGTCGGGGGCGGCGTTGTCGACGGTGGCCTTCTTGCCGACCTTCACGAGCTCGTCGTAGCGGTCGGACAGCAGGGGGCCGTTGTTCGTCTCGCGGACGACGATCTTCTTGGACGCGCCGCCGGCGACCTTGATGGTCTCCTCGCGCGTGGTGAAGGGCTTGGTCCTGCCGTCGTAGAGGTAGCCGTCGCCGGAGAGCTTCTCCAGGTAGAGGTCGGTGACGTCGACGCCGGAGTTCGTCATGCCCCAGGCGATCTTCGCGTTGTGGCCGATGATCACACCGGGCATGCCCGCGAAGGTGTAGCCGGAGACGTCGTACTGGCACTTGCTGGAGACGGTCCGGCAGTGCAGGCCCATCTGGTACCAGACCGACGGCAGCGAGGCGGACAGGTGCGGGTCGTTGGCGAGCAGGGGCTTGCCGGTGATGGTGTGCGAGCCCGCGACGACCCAGGAGTTGGAGCCGATGCCCTGGCCGTTGACCCCGACGGCCGTGGGGACGTCGTCCAGGACGTTGTAGAGGCCCGAGAGCTGGCCCTGGAGGGCCGAGGCAGTCGAGGACGAGGCCGAGGCCGACGTGCCGAGCGCGGTGCCGCCCGCGGACGTTCCCGAGCCGCCGGTGCCGGTGCCGCTCGTCGAGGTGCCGGTGCCGGTGCCGCTCGTCGACGTGCCCGTGCCGGACAGGCCGTTGTTCTGCGAGCTGCCGTTCTGCTGGAAGGTCTGGGTCAGCTCGTCGTACTGGCCCTCCTGGACGATCGCCTGGTTCCGGCTGTACGGGTAGTCGGGGTACAGCTCGGCGATCTGCTTCGGGCCGAGGCGGCTGGTCATCAGGGCGCGGTCGATCTCGTCCTGCATGTTGCCGCGCAGGTCCCAGGCCATCGCCTTCAGCCACGCGAGCGAGTCGACGGGGGTCCACTGCGCGGGCTTGTAGTCGTTCTCGAAGCCGAGCGCCGCGTACTCCAGGGAGATGTCCGCGCCGCTCCGGCCCCGCAGGTAGGCGTTGACCCCCTTGGCGTAGGCCTGGAGGTACTTCTTGGTGGAGGCCGACAGTTTGGTGTCGTACTCCTTCTTCGCGACCCGGTCCCAGCCCAGCGTGCGCAGGAACTCGTCGTCCTCGACCTGGCCCTCGCCGAACATCTCCGACAGGCGCCCGGAGGTCATGTGCCGGCGCACGTCCATCTCGTAGAAGCGGTCCTGCGCCTGGACGTAGCCCTGCGCCATGAACAGGTCCGCGTCGGAGGAGGCGTAGATCTGCGGGATGCCGTAACTGTCGCGCTTGACGTCCACGGGGCCCGACAGGCCGTCGAGCTCGATCGAGCCCTTGGTCTGCGGGAAGGACGCGCGCACGGTGCTCACCGACCAGTACCCGCCGAAGGCGACCGCGCCGATGACGGCCAGTACGAGGACGAGAACGATCAGGCGGGCTCTGCGCCCCTTCTTCCTGCCGGACTTGCCGGGCTGCTGACCCGATGAGGCGGTGGTGGTGGGGGGCATCGCTGTCCTTGCTGTCCTAACGCGAGCGGCAGGGCGGGCTGTGCATTGACGGGGAGCCTGCGTTCTGCCGCCGGGGACATGACGCGGGCTCTGCGCGCTGGAGCAACCATAGGCGCAGGGCCCAGGCCGACTTGACGCGGAGTCGGGATCAAACGCGGACGAGCGTTCGATCTCGCCATGCGGAGCGTCAAGAAATCGTCAAGAGTTAGGTAAGGTAACGAAGTACTTGGATGCGGGGCTCCCTCGTCTCGTGTCCTATGTACGTGAGCTCACGCGCGCGTGATGCGGGTGAGCCAGGGAAGGGAACGGCCGCTGACTGTCCACCACCTCAACCAGCTCCTGCTCGTCTGCTCGCTCGTCCTGCTCGTCGCCGTGGCCGCGGTCCGGATCTCCTCGCGCAGCGGGCTCCCCAGCCTGCTCGTGTACCTGGGGATCGGCATCGCCATGGGCCAGGACGGCATCGGCGACATCCACTTCGACAACGCCGAACTGACCCAGGTCATCGGATACGCGGCGCTGGTCGTGATCCTGGCCGAGGGCGGCCTCGGCACGAAGTGGAAGGAGATCAAGCCGGCCCTGCCGGCCGCCAGCGTGCTGGCGCTGGGCGGGGTCGCGGTGAGCGTCGGGGTCACCGCGTCGGCCGCGCACTACCTGATCGGTCTCGAGTGGCGCCAGGCCCTCATCATCGGCGCGGTCGTCTCCTCGACGGACGCGGCGGCGGTCTTCTCCGTGCTGCGCAGGATCCCCCTGCCCGCGCGCGTGACGGGAACGCTGGAGGCCGAGTCGGGTTTCAACGACGCCCCGGTGGTCATCCTGGTGGTCGCCTTCTCCCAGACCGGGCCGGTCGAGCACTGGTACACGCTGATCGCCGAGATAACGCTGGAGCTGGCCATCGGTGCCGCCATCGGCATCGCGGTGGGATGGCTGGGCTCCTGGGGCCTCCGGCACGTCGCGCTGCCCGCCTCCGGTCTCTATCCCATCGCGGTCATGGCGATCGCGGTCACCGCCTACGCGGCGGGCGCGCTGGCCCACGGCAGCGGCTTCCTCGCCGTCTACCTGGCCTCCATGGCGATGGGCAACGCCAAGCTGCCGCACTGGCCGGCCACCCGCGGTTTCGCCGACGGGCTCGGCTGGATCGCCCAGATCGGCATGTTCGTCCTGCTCGGCCTCCTGGTCACCCCGCACGAGCTGGGCGACGACGTGCTGCCGGGGCTCGTCATCGGGCTGGTGCTGACCATGGTGGCGCGACCGCTGAGTGTCGTGCTGTGCCTGACGCCGTTCCGGGTGCCGTGGCAGGAGCAGGCGCTCATGTCCTGGGCCGGACTGCGCGGGGCCGTCCCCATCATCCTGGCCACGATCCCCATGGTGAGCGGCATCGAGGGCAGCCGTCGCGTCTTCAACATCGTCTTCGTCCTGGTCGTCGTCTACACCCTCGTCCAGGGGCCGACCCTGCCCTGGCTGGCGCGCACGCTGCGCCTGGGCGGCGACTCCGAGGCCGCCGACCTCGGGATCGAGTCTGCGCCCCTGGAGCGGCTGCGCGGACACCTGCTGTCCGTCGCGATTCCCGAGGGGTCCCGGATGCACGGCGTCGAGGTCAACGAGCTGCGGCTGCCGGCGGGCGCGGCGGTCACTCTCGTCGTCCGCGACGGCAAGTCCTTCGTTCCGCTGCCCACGACCGTGCTGCGCCGCGGGGACGAACTGCTCGTCGTCGCCACCGACCCGGTCCGCGACGCCGCCGAGCGGCGGCTGCGCGCGGTGGGCCACGGCGGCAAGCTGGCCGACTGGCTGGGCACGGGCGGAGCCGACGGCACACGTTAAGGCCGTGTTACGCGCCCCCTGTACGATGAGGGCCGACCCCTGATCGAACCAACTCTGCCTGACGCAGAGCTGGCGCGACCGTATGGCGGCCGGGACGTCCTTGAGAGCGGTCCTCGGCATCTACCGCAGTCCGCGCAAGAGGACAGCTCTCGGCGCCCCCGCACAGGCGCGCTACCAGGCGGCAGAAAGGCACGGGCCGTGGCATCCACGGTCACCTCCTCCCGCCCGGGATACGGGCAGCTGCTGCGCACGCGCGGCGCCTGGACGTTCCTGCTCCCCGGCTTCGCGGCACGCCAGCCGTTCGCGATGCTCACCCTCTCCCTCGTGCTGCTCGTGCAGCACACCACCGGCTCCTACGGCGCGGCGGGCGCCGTCGCGGCCGTCACCGGTGTCTCCATGGCGCTGTTCGCGCCCTACAGCGGCCGTCTCGCCGACCGGCACGGCCAGCGCGCCGTGCTGATCCCCGGTGTCCTGCTGCACACCCTGGCGGGCCTGTCCCTGACCGCCCTGGCCCTCGCGCACGCGCCCCTGTGGGCGCTGTTCGCCGCGGCCGTGCCCACCGGCGCCTCGGTGCCGCAGATCGGGCCCATGGTCCGCGCCCGCTGGGGCGTCAAGCTCCAGGACTCCCCCCTGATGAGCACGGCGGCGGCCTTCGAGTCCGTCACGGACGAGCTCACCTTCGTCTTCGGCCCGCTGCTGGCCACCGCCCTGTGCACCGCCGTCCACCCCGCCGCGGGCCTGCTGACGGAGGCGTCGCTGACCCTGCTGGGCGGACTGCTGTTCGCCGCGCAGAGGAGCACCCAGCCCACGGTCACCGCGACCGCCGGGCACGCACGCGTGGCGCACACCTCGGCGCTGCGCGTCCCCGGGGTGCGGGTCCTGATCGTGACCTTCCTCGGCATCGGTTCCGTCTTCGGCGGCATGCAGGTCTCGCTGGCCGCGTTCAGCGAGTCGATCGGCGAGCCCGGCCTGAACGGTGTCCTGTACGGCGTCTTCGCCGCGGGCAACATGCTCTCCGGCCTGGTCTGCGGAGCCATTGCCTGGAAGGTGGCCCCGCAGCGGCGCCTGGTCGTCGGCTACGGCGCCCTCGCGCTGACAACCTCCGGCCTGTGGGCCGCGCACTCGGTGCTCGTCCTGGCCGGCCTCGGCCTCCTGGTCGGCATGTGCATCGCGCCCGCCCTGATCACCGGCTACACCCTGGTCGAGAACCTGGTCCCGGCCGGCGCCCGCACCGAGGCCTTCACCTGGCTGACCGGAGCGGTGGCGCTCGGCCAGGCGGCCGCCGTCACGATCGCCGGACAGCTGGAGGACCGCTTCTGGGGCGGTGCCGGGTTCCTGGTGCCCATGGGCGGCACCCTGCTGGCCCTGGTGACCCTCGTGGCCCTGCGTTCACGCCTCGCGACCCGGCCCGGCGGGCGGACCGTCGCACGTGGCATGGGTCACCGAGTGCCGGTGACAGTGGACTGATTCTCAGGAATACGTCACTATGGACCCTCGTTAGCACTCATTGAGTGAGAGTGCCAGGAGGAAGACAGTGCCCACCTACCAGTACCAGTGCACCGAGTGCGGCGAGGGCCTCGAGGCGGTGCAGAAGTTCACCGACGACGCTCTGACCGAGTGCCCGAACTGCCAGGGCCGCCTCAAGAAGGTGTTCTCGGCGGTCGGCATCGTCTTCAAGGGCTCCGGTTTCTACCGCAACGACAGCCGCGGCTCCTCGTCGAGCAGCTCGCCGGCGTCGTCGAAGCCGTCGACGTCCACCTCGTCGTCCGAGTCGAAGTCGTCCTCCTCGGACACGAAGTCGGCGAGTTCGGGCACCTCGTCGAGCAGCAGCTCCGCCGCATAGGTCTCCCCTCCGGGACCCTGCCGTCCTACGACGGCGGGGTCTTCGGTGTTTCCCGAGCCCGGCAGCCGCGGGTTCTCCGGGCCGGATACTGTGCTGCCCATGGCGAACGCAGAGATAGGCGTAATCGGCGGCTCGGGGTTCTACTCGTTCCTGGAGGACGTCACCGAGGTCCAGGTGGACACCCCTTACGGTCCGCCCAGCGACTCCCTCTTCCTCGGCGAGGTCGCCGGCCGCCGGGTCGCCTTCCTTCCCCGGCACGGGCGCGGCCACCATCTGCCGCCCCACCGGATCAACTACCGCGCCAATCTGTGGGCGCTCAGGTCGGTGGGCGCGCGGCAGGTCCTCGGGCCGTGTGCGGTGGGCGGGCTGCGCCCCGAGTACGGACCGGGCACGCTGCTGGTGCCGGACCAGCTGGTCGACCGTACGAAGTCCCGGGTGGGCACGTACTTCGACGGGCTGCCACTGCCGGACGGCAACGTGCCTAACGTGGTGCACGTGTCCCTGGCCGACCCGTACTGCCCCGCCGGACGGGCGGCCGCGCTGAAGGCGGCCCGCGGGCAGGACTGGGAGGCCGTGGACGGCGGCACGCTGGTGGTGGTCGAGGGGCCGCGCTTCTCGACCCGTGCCGAGTCGCTGTGGCACCAGGCCCAGGGCTGGTCCGTGGTGGGCATGACCGGCCACCCCGAGGCGGCCCTCGCCCGTGAACTGGAGCTCTGCTACACGTCGTTGACCCTGGTCACCGACCTCGACGCGGGCGCCGAGACCGGTGAGGGCGTCTCCCACGACGAGGTGCTGCGGGTGTTCGCGGCGAACGTGGACCGGCTGCGGGGCGTGCTGTTCGACGCGGTGGCGGCGCTGCCCGCGAACGAGGAGCGGGACTGCCCGTGCACGAACGCGCTGGGCGGGATGAACCCGGGGTTCGAACTGCCCTAGCAAAGGCGGAAGTTCTCGTTCGGGTGAGGGAGTTTTCCACAATCGGCCGGTGATCCACCGGCCTCGGCGGGATGCGGCGCGAAGCCTCATCGTGGCAGCGCAAGCCGTTGTCCCGTCGCTGGTGGTGGTCCTCATGTCCTTCGCTCCCTCCCCCTC
>NZ_RSAJ01000148.1 GCF_003933965.1 Streptomyces sp. RP5T | reverse complement strand
GGGTCACCAGGGCCGCCCCGGCCACCACCACCCGCCGGCGCCGCTCGGCCACGCCCTGGCGGCGGATCCCCGGGTACGGCACCGGCGAGGGCCGGATCGTGTACGCGTCCTCGGCGAGCAGCTCCCGCAACTGCTCCTCGAAGTCCCGCTCCTCTTCGTCGCTCATCTCGTGCCTCCCTGCGGGGCGCGGTCCATGACCTGCGCGAGCCCCGGATACGTACGCAACTTCGCCAGCCCCTTGGACGCCTGGCTCTTGACCGTGCCCTGTGAGCAGCCGAGCACCTCGGCGGCCTCCGCCTCCGACAGGTCCTCCCAGTAGCGCATGACGACCACCGCCCGCTGCCTGGGCGGCAGTTGGGCCAGGGCGGCCATCAGCACCCCGCGTTCGTCGACCCGGGCCACCGCCTCGTCGCGGCTCGCCGGCTCCGGCGGCGCGTCGGTCAGCGACTCCTTCACGCGCCGCTTGCGGAAGCGGTCGCTGTTGCAGGTGACCAGCATCCGCCGGACGTACGCCTCCGGGTTGTCGCTGCGCGAGACGCGCCGCCAGGAGCGGTACGCCTTCGCCAGCGCCGTCTGCGTCAGGTCCTCGGCGTGATGCGTGTCGCCGGTGAGCAGATAGGCGGTCCGCACGAGGTGCGACCACCTGGCTCTGACGAATTCCTGGAACCGGTCCTCTAGTTCGGCCTGCATCTGGCACCCTCCCTCGCCCACCAGACCACGAGGGCGGCCGATTCGGTTGCCCGGTCGTCGATGACGAGTTCGAATGGAGTCATGGAGGGGTGGGACGAACACGGGCCGGGCATCCTGCGGCTGCCGTCCGGACGCCTGGTGCGAGGCCGCGGTCTGCGGTACCCGCTGGACCCGGCCGCGCCGACGCCGTCGTACGGCGTCTATCTGCTCGGCGGCGGCCCGCCGCGGGTCCCCTGGGCCTCCCGTTGGGTCCGCTGGCCGGACTTCCGTCTGCCGGCGGACCCCGGTCAGGCCCGTGCCGTCCTGACCGACGCCTGGGAACGGGCGGCCGCCGAACGGGTCGAGATCGCCTGCGGGGGCGGCCGGGGCCGCACGGGAACGGCCCTGGCCTGTCTAGCGGTCCTGGACGGCGTGCCTCCGCGGGAGGCGGTCGCCTACGTGCGCGAGCACTACGACCGCCGCGCGGTGGAGACCCCCTGGCAGCGGCGGTACGTCCGCCGGTTCTGAGCGGTCAGGCGAGGGTGCCGGCGACCACCGAGGCCGCGTCGGCGACCAGCGCGTCGTCCCGTACGGCGTCCGGCGCGGGCATGGTCGACAGCACCGACAGGACGATCGGGTCGCCGGCCTCGGTCCACACGACACCCACGTCGTTGGCGGTGCCGTAGGAGCCGCTGCCCGTCTTGTCGGCGATCGTCCACGTCTTCGGCAGGCCCGCGTGGAAGCGGTTCACGCTGGTCGTGTTGTGCAGCAGCCAGTGCGTGAACAACTCCCGGTCCCGCCGGTTCAGCGCGTCGCCGAGGACCAGCCGGCCGTAGGTCCGGCCGATGGCGTACGGGCTCGTCGTGTCCGTCAGCCGCCAGGGCTCGGCGCTGTTGAGCTCGGGCTCCCAGCGGTCGAGGCGGGTGACGCGGTCGCCGAGGGAGCGGGCGAAGCGGGTGATCGCGGTGGGGCCGCCGAGTTCGCGCAGCAGGAGGTTGCCGGCCGTGTTGTCGCTGTACGTGATGGCCACGTCGGCGAGCTCGGCGATGGTCATGCCCTCCGCCAGATGCGCCTTCGTCTGGTCGGAGCCCGGCATCACCAGGTCGTCCTCGGTGTAGTGGATGCGGCGGGCCAGCACCTCGCCGTGCCGGTCCAGGTCGCGCAGGACGGCCGCGGCCGCGAGGGCCTTGAACACCGAGCACATCGGGAAGCGCTCGTCGGCGCGGTACCGGACGGACCGCCCGGTCGAGGGGCGGTGGGCGAAGACGCCGAGGCGGGCGTCATAGCGCTCCTCCAGCGCGCGCAGCCGGGCGGTGACGTCGTCCCCGGCGGCGTACGCGGTCGTGGCGGCCGCGCCGGTCAGGACGGCGGCCGTGCCGGCGGCCAGAAGGGTGCGTCGGGACAGTTCTCCGGAGCCTGAGATCGTGCTCTCCTTCGTTCGGTCGGGTTTCCCGTCTCTTCGATGATCGACGCCGGGAGCGCATCCCTTGGTTGCACGGCTGTGGACCATCGGCGGACGGACAGGCCCGCCCGCGGCCGCCACAGTGGCGGCATGGAGAAGACAACGGGGATCAACCGGGCCCGGTTCCTGGCCGGGGCCGCCGCCGTGGGCGCCGCCGCGCTCCTGCCCGCGGGACGGGCCGACGCCGGGGGACGACGGCACGGTCTCGAACGCCACGGCGTCGTCTACACCGTCGGCGCCGGCGAGACGCCCGGCACTGCCTGGAGCGCCGCCCGGATGCGCGGTGACATCCGGGCCATCCGCGACGACCTGCACGCCGACACCGTCGACGTCACCGGCGACGGCGTCGGACGTCTCACCGCCACCGCCGCCGAGGCCGCCGAACACGGGCTGCACGTCTGGCTCCAGCCGACCCTCGGGGACGCCCCGCGGCGGGACATCCTCGACCACCTGGCGGAGTGCGGCCGGTTCGCGGAGCGGCTGCGCCGGCAGGGCGCGAGCGTCGAGCTCAGCGTGGGCTGCGAGTTCTGGCTGTTCGTGCCGGGCATCCTGCCGGGGGACACGGTGCTGGAGCGGATCGAGAACCTCACGAAGGGCACCTATGACCCGGTGCGCATGCAGCGCGAGCTGGACCGCTTCACCGCGAGGGCGGCCGAGGTGGGCCGCTCGGTCTTCCACGGCCGCCTCGGCTACGCCGCCGCACAGGACGACGAGGTCGACTGGAACCTGTTCGACGTGGTCGGCATCGACTACTACTCGTACTTCCGCCAACCACGCGACTACGTCCGTGAGTTGAGGCAGTACCGGCGCTGGGGCAAGCCGGTCGCCATCACCGAGTTCGGCACCTGCACCTTCGTCGGCGCCCCCGAGGCGGGCGGCATGGGCTGGGACATCGTCGACTACGACAAGGACCCGCCGGAGATCAGGGGCGACGTCGTCCGCAGCGAGCACACCCAGGCCGTGTATCTCACCCGGCTCCTCGACGTCTTCGAGTCGATGGGCCTCTACGCGGCGATGGCCTTCGAGTTCCTCACCGCCGACGCCCCCCATCGCCCCGACGACCCCCGCCACGACCTCGACATGGCGAGCTACGGCATCACCAAGGCGATCAAGGACCGCCCCGACGACCCGTGTTCGGACTGGCACTGGGAACCGAAGGAGGCGTTCCACGCGCTGGCCCGCCGGTACGGAAGACGCGCTCACGCGCAGTAGAGGTCCTTGGCGGGCCGCTTGCCGGTGGACAGGAAACGGGAGACCGCCGCGTCGCCGCACGCGGTGCCGTTGTCGAGGTAGGCGTCGTGGCCGGTGGAGTCGTTGACGATCATGACGGCCCGCCGGCCGAGCGCCTCGCGCAGCCCCAGGGCACCGCTGAGCGGGGTGGCCACGTCCCGTTCGTTCTGCACCATCAGGACGTTCGACGGGCCCCGGTCGGTGACGTGCACCGGTGCCTCCTTCGGCTCCCACGGCCAGGACGCGCACGGCATCGCGTTCCTCGGCATGCCGCCGGTCAGCGGGAACTTCGCGCGGCTCTCGGCCACGCCCTCGCGGTACACCTCCGGGTCGTCCGGCCAGTCGGCGTCGTTGCAGATGGTGGCGGCGCCGACCGCGGTGTAGTTCTGCATGACGGCCTCGGGCGGGCCCGCCGGCGCGGGCGGCACCGTGCCCTTCTCCGCGGCGAGGATCAGCCTGGCCAGGGCCGGGTAGTCGTCCGGGTCGTAGAAGGAGTCGAGCATCGACTGGCGCAGGACGTTGCCGTTCAGCTCCTCGGGGTTGGCGCCCGGCCAGGGGATCGGCTCGCGGTCGAGGCGGGCGGCCAGACGCAGGAAGAGCGGGCGCACCTCGGCGGCCGTGTCGGCGAGGCGGTCCGGGTTGCCGGGGGCGGAGGCCCACGCGGCGAACTCCGGGAAGTTGTCCTCGGCACCCCGCTCGAACGCGGCGAGCCAGAGCCGCTCCGCGAGGACGGGGTCCGGGCGGTCGTTGCTGTCGAGGACCACCCGGTCGGTGCGCTGCGGGAACAACTGGAGGTAGGCGGCCCCGACATAGGTCCCGTAGGACACGCCCCACGCGGACACCTTCCGCTCGCCGAGCGCGGCGCGCACGCGGTCCAGGTCACGGGCCTCGTTGAGGGTGCTGATGTGCCGGATCAGCTCGCCACCGTTGCGCGCGCAGGCATCGGAGATGCGCTTTCCCGCCGCCATGGTCGCGTCGACGGAACCGTCCGGGGAGGGCCAGGGCAGCAGCGTCGTGCGGGCCAGGTCCCGGTGTTCGAGTCCGCAGTCGACGGCCGTCGAGGGCGCCATCCCGCGCGGGGCGAAGCCGATCAGGTCGTAGGCGTCCCGCACCTTCTTCGGCAGCCGCTGTCCCTTCCCCGAGGGGTCGTTCATGCTGTCGCCGCCGGGTCCGCCCGGGATCAGCAGCAGGGCACCGCGTCGGGCGTGCGGGTTCTCGCTGCGGATACGGGAGACGGCGATCTCGATCTCCGGGCCGTCCGGGTCGGCGTAGTCCATGGGCACGGGGACGGTCGTGCACTGCTGGCGCGGATCGAGACCGCTGCCCTCGCACGCGGTCCACTTCAGCGCCGGGGTGCGGGAATCGGCGGAGGCGTTCAGCGGGGTCAGGACACCGAGGACGACACCGGAGGCGGCGGCGATCAGGGCGAGGCTCTTCGTCATCTGCTTCATGCGAGGAGCCTCGCGGAACGACTGCCGTCGGCCCATCCGGTCAACTGCCGTATCGACAGGGGGGTTTACCCCCTGAGGGATCCGAGGAAGTGGGTCCAGGCGCCGGTGGGGAAGACGAGGACGGGGCTGTCCGGGCCGAGTTTGGAGTCGCGGACGGGCATGACTCCGGGGACTGCGTCGGTGACCTCGACGCAGCTGCCGCCCTCGCCGTTGCTGTAACTGCTCTTGCGCCAGCGGGCGTTGCTCAGGTCGTACTCACGCATCGTCTGAAGTCCTCCGCCGCCGAGGCGATCAGGGTCAGGGACGCCTCCGGCGACAGCGCGGCGACCCTGAGCAGATCGTATGTGCGCTGTGCTCGTTTCACCACGGCCGGATCGTCGATGAGCGTTCCCGAGAACGCCGTCTCTGTATAGGCGAGCGGCGGCGCGTCGTCGAACTCCATGAGCTGCAACATCCCCGCGATCGAGGCGCAGGCCCCGGCCGCGAACGGCACCACGGTCAGCCACACCTTGCGCTCCTGCATCACCTGCGCGATGCAGTCCAGTTGCTCGGCCATGGCCTGCGGGCCGCCGACCGGGATTCGCAGCACGCTCTCATGCAGGACCACCCAGTACTCGGGCCTGGTCGCGTCCTTGAGGATCCGCGCCCGTTCCAGACGGGCGGTGACCATCTCCTCGACGTACTCGTCCGTGACGAACGGATTCGCGGCGATCGTCACCGCTCCGGCATAAGCCGCCGTTTGCAGCAGGCCCGGCACCACGGTCGGCGCGAACTCGCAGATCCTCGTGGCCGTCCGCTCGAACTCCACGACCGGCGCGAAGTAATCCGCATACCGCTTGTCGTCGATGAGCTTCCGGCACAGCCGCTCGAAAATACCGTCGGTTTGTAGAACTTCGTCGATCCGCTGGGAGATATCCAGTTGCGGTTTTCGAAAAGCCTGCTCGAACTGCCCGATGTAAGCACCGGAGACGAACACCCGTGACCCCAGCTCAGCCTGGGTCATCCCCACTTCCTCCCGGTGCCGCCGCAGTTCCGTTCCGAAGAACTCCCACGCCGCCTGCCGTGAACCATTGGCCATGGCCAACCCCCTTGTTCAGCGGTGCACTTGTAGTGCACAGACTCCTGCCGAGTGTAGGGAAAAAAGGCCGTGCCGGAGAAGGGAAGAGTGAAACCCGAGAAAGGCGGGGAGTTCGAGGGAATCGGCGTCTGGAGGGAATCGGTGACGAAATTGCCCGTGGGTTCGTACGTCGTGGACACGCGCACCGGGAGGTCCGGCGTGGTGATGGGGCACGAGGGGCCCTACGTCCAGCTGAGACCGTACGGCGGCGGCAGAGAGTGGGACGCGGCGCCGGAAGCCGTACGGGAGGCCACCCCGGCGGAGTGGCCCGCAGGCGAGAGCCGGCCGTAGTCGCGGACACCGACGAGCACGGTCCCGGGTGCGCGAGAATGGGCTCATGACTCTGTTCCGTGAAGACGGCACCCTGCCGCGCACCCGCCGCGGGGGTGTGCGATGAGTCTCTTCCGGGACGACGGGGTCGTGCTGCGGACGCAGAAGCTCGGGGAGGCGGACCGGATCATCACGCTGCTCACGCGCGGGCACGGGCGGGTGCGGGCCGTGGCCAGGGGCGTGCGGCGCACGAAGTCGAAGTTCGGGGCGCGGCTGGAGCCGTTCTCCCACGTCGACGTGCAGTTCTTCGCGCGGGGGAGCGAGCTGGTCGGGCGCGGGCTGCCGCTGTGCACGCAGAGCGAGACCATCGCTCCGTACGGCGGCGGGATCGTCTCCGACTACGCCCGGTACACCGCCGGGACGGCCATGCTGGAGACCGCCGAGCGGTTCACCGATCACGAGGGCGAGCCCGCCGTCCAGCAGTACCTGCTGCTCGTGGGCGCCCTGCGCACCCTCGCCCGGGGCGAGCACGCGCCCCACCTCGTCCTCGACGCCTTCCTGCTGCGCTCCCTCGCCGTCAACGGCTACGCCCCGAGCTTCAGCGACTGCGCGCGCTGCGGCATGAGCGGCCCGAACCGCTTCTTCTCCGTGGCCGCGGGAGGCTCGGTCTGCGTGGACTGCCGGGTGCCCGGCAGCGTCGTACCGTCGCCGCGGACCCTGGAACACCTCGCCGCGCTGCTTACGGGAGACTGGGACACCGCGGACGCGAGCGAGCCGCGGTACGTCCGGGAGGGCAGCGGGCTGGTGTCCGCCTACCTGCACTGGCACATGGAGCGCGGGCTGCGCTCACTGCGGTACGTGGAAAAGTCGTAGCGCAGCACAGTCGTAGAGCACCTTTGAGGAGACGAGAAGCACCATGGTCGTAAACGGGATCCTGGGGCGCCGGCGGCGCGAGTACAGGGCGCCGGAGCCGCACCCGTCCGGGGCTCGCGCGCCGAAGCTGCCCGGTGAGCTGATCCCGGAGCATGTGGCGATCGTCATGGACGGGAACGGCCGGTGGGCCAAGGAGCGCGGGCTGCCCCGCACCGAGGGGCACAAGGTCGGCGCCGAGCGGGTCCTCGACGTGCTCCAGGGCGCGATCGAGGCGGGTGTGAAGAACATCTCGCTCTACGCCTTCTCCACCGAGAACTGGAAGCGCTCGCCCGACGAGGTCCGCTTCCTCATGAACTTCAACCGCGACTTCATCCGCAAGACCCGCGACCAGCTCGACGAGCTCGGCATCCGGGTGCGCTGGGTGGGCCGGATGCCCAAGCTGTGGAAGTCCGTGGCCAAGGAGCTCCAGGTCGCCCAGGAGCAGACCAAGGACAACGACAAGCTGACGCTCTACTTCTGCATGAACTACGGCGGCCGGGCCGAGATCGCCGATGCCGCGCAGGCCCTCGCCGAGGACGTGAAGGCCGGCCGTCTCGACCCGTCCAAGGTCAACGAGAAGACCCTCGCGAAGTACCTGTACTACCCGGACATGCCCGACGTGGACCTGTTCCTGCGGCCCAGCGGCGAGCAGCGCACCTCCAACTACCTGCTCTGGCAGAGCGCGTACGCGGAGATGGTCTTCCAGGACGTCCTGTGGCCCGACTTCGACCGCCGTGACCTGTGGCGGGCGTGCGTCGAGTTCGCCTCCCGGGACCGCCGCTTCGGCGGGGCCGTGCCGAACGAGGAGCTGCTCGCCATGGAGGAAGCGATGAAGGGCGACCCGGAGGCCTGAGCCTCCGACCCGCCCTTCATCCGGCCCGCAGGATCAGCTGGTCGTCACCGCCGTGTCGTCGATCACGAAGCTCGTCTGGAGCGAGGAGTCCTCGACGCCCGTGAACTTCAGGGTGACCGTCTGACCGGCGAAGGCCGACAGGCTGAAGGACTTCTGGACGTAACCGCTGGCCGCGTTGAGGTTCGAGTACGTGGCCAGGGTCGTCGACCCGGCGGTCACCGTCAGCTTGTCGTACGCCGTGCTGGTGGTGGTCTCCGCGGTGTCGACGTGCAGGTAGAAGGTGAACTTCGTGCCCGTGCAGGCGCTCGGGACCGTCACCGACTGGGAGAGCGTGTCGGTGTGGGTGGAGCCGTAGCCGTCTAGCCACGCCTTGTAGGAGCCGGTGCGGGCGGCCTGGTCGCTGTCGTTGGTGATCACCCCACTGCTGGCGGTCCAGGTCGTGTTGCCCGACTCGAAGCCCTGGTTGCCGAGCAGCTGCGCGGAGGTGCAGCTGCCGCCGCCCGACGTGCTCACCGTCCAGGTGAAGGACGCCGTGCCGGTGGCTCCCGTGCTGTCGGTGACCGTGACCGTGGTGCTGGAGCTGCCGGCCGTGGTCGGGGTGCCGGAGATCAGCCCGGTGGAGCCGTTGATCGAGAG
This sequence comes from Streptomyces sp. RP5T, assembly GCF_003933965.1. Taxonomy (GTDB): domain Bacteria; phylum Actinomycetota; class Actinomycetes; order Streptomycetales; family Streptomycetaceae; genus Streptomyces. The sequence continues at coordinate 8,398 of NZ_RSAJ01000148.1, read as the reverse complement.
GCCGGCGGGCAGTCCGGTGGCCGTGTAGGTCAGTGAGCCGCCGTTGGTGCTGCTCGCGGCGACCTGGAGGCTCACGGCGGTCCCGACCGTGGCGGACTGGCTGCCCGGGTTGGTGACCGTCACGCCGGTCGACGGCACGGTGATGTGGCTGCCGACGTTGATGCCCGCGAAGGCGTTGCCGACCCCGGCGTACTGCGTCGAGCCGGTGCCGTAGAGGGCGGCGGCCGCGTTCAGGGCGGCGGTGCGGGCCCCGGCGTAGTTGGTGCTGGACGTCATGTACGTCGTCAGCGCCTTGTACCAGATCTGCAGGGCGGCGGCCCGGCCGATCCCGGCGACGGCGACCCCGTCGGAGGTCGTGCTGGTGTAGGTGACGCCGTTGATGGTCTTGGTGCCGCTGCCCTCGGAGAGCAGGTAGAACATGTGGTTCGCGGGCCCGGACGAGTAGTGCACGTCGAGGTTGCCGACCCCCGAGTACCAACTGTCCGCCGAGCCGCCGTCCTTGCTCGGCTTGTCCATGTACCGCAGCGGCGTGCCGTCGCCGTTGATGTCGATCTTCTCGCCGATGAGGTAGTCACCGACGTCGGAGGAGTTGTTCGCGTAGAACTCCACGCCGGTGCCGAAGATATCGGAGGTGGCCTCGTTCAACCCGCCCGACTCACCTGTGTAGTTGAGCCCGGCCGTGTTGGACGTCACACCGTGGCTCATCTCGTGCCCGGCGACGTCCAGCGAGGTCAGCGCGTGCGTGCCGCCCGAGCCGTCGCCATAGGTCATGCAGAAGCAGTCGTCGTCCCAGAAGGCGTTGACGTACGACGAGCTGTAGTGGACCCGGCTGTAGGCGGCCACCCCGTCGTTCTTGATGCCGCTGCGGCCGAAGGTGTTCTTGTAGAAGTCCCAGGTCTCCTGGGCGCCGTAGTGGGCGTCCACCCCGGCGGTCTGGGTGTTGGAGCCGGAGCCGGTGCCCCAGACGTCGTCGGCGTCGGTCATCAGGGTGCCGGTGCCCGAGGTGCCGTTGTTGAGGCTGTACGTCTTGTGGCCGCCGCGCGCGGTGTCGTACAGCTGGTACGTCGAACCGGACAGCGTGGTGCCCAGGGTGACCGTGCCGCTGTACTGGCTGTTGCCCGTGCCGGTCTCGACGCCCTCGAAGCGGGAGAGTTCGGCGCCGGTCGTGGCGTCGGTGACGACGTGCAGCTTGCTGGGCGTGCCGTCGTCCTGGAAGCCGGAGACCACCGTCTCCCAGGCGAGCTTCGGCGTGCCGGAGCCGGCCCAGATCACCTTGCGGGCGCTCTGTGCGGCGGGCTTCTCGGCCTTGAGCGCCTTGGCCGTACTCAGTGCCTTGGTCTCGGCGGCCGCCTTGCCGAAGGTGGCGGTCGTGGACTTCACCGAGACGGTACGGCGGTTGTTGTTGAAGGTCGCGCCGAGCGTGCCCGTCGCCTGCGCGGCGGGGGGCGTGTGCACGACGAGGTCACCGCCGAGGACGGGCAGACCGTCGTAGGTGCGCTCGTAGCGGGTGTGCAGGGTGCCGTCGTTGTCCTTGACGACGTCCTTGACGACCAGTTTCTCCTTGGCGCCGAGGCCCAGGGAGTCGGCGGTCGTGGCCGCCCTGCCGGACGCGCTTTTGATCAGTGCCGTGCGCTGGGCCGGGGAGAGCTCGGTCTCCAGGCCTCCGGTGCGCAGCGGGCTCGCGTGGGGGGAGGCGGGCCCGGCGGCGGCGGGGACCGTCTGGACGGCTACGGCGAGGAGGGAGGCGGCGGCCACCAGGGACGCGGCGACGGCTGATCTTCGTGGGGAGGGTCTCACTCGTACTCCTACTGCGACGACGGGGTGGAGGTGCCGTGCGGGAACTGCGTGAGAGCTGGCAGGAGAGTGGCACGGTTGTCCGGGTCATGTCATGCAGTGGAGCGGGAGCCAAGGGTTATCCCTCGGCTCCGCTGTGTGTTCCTTGTGGGTGCTGTGCGTTCCCTGTGGGTCAGCCCTTGGCGGCGGCCGCGCAGTCCGCGCAGGTGCCGAAGATCTCCACGGTGTGCGCCACGTTGACGTATCCGTGCTCGGCGGCGATCGCGTCGGCCCACTTCTCGACGGCCGGGCCCTCCACCTCCACGGCCTTGCCGCAGACCCGGCAGACCAGGTGGTGATGGTGGTCGCCGGTGGAGCAGCGACGGTAGACGGACTCGCCGTCGGAGGTGCGCAGGACGTCGACCTCGCCCGCGTCGGCGAGGTTCTGGAGCGTGCGGTAGACCGTGGTCAGACCGACGGCGTCGCCCTTGTGCTTGAGCATGTCGTGCAGTTCCTGCGCGCTGCGGAACTCGTCGACCTCGTCGAGGGCCGCCGCCACGGCGGCCCGCTGCCGGGTGGCGCGGCCCTTCACGGGCGGTCCTGCGGTCGTCACGGGTTCCTCCTTCGTTCGGCACCTGCCGGGCCATTGTGCCAGCCCGGCCTGTGCCCGGTCAGACGCCGACCGGGCCGTCCGCCTGCCGACTGGCCGGAATCGCACACTCGGCGGGGTCCGGGGCGGGCTGCGCGGCGGCCGCCGCCCGGGCCCGCCGCCTGGCCAGCGGGGTGGCAAGGCCCGTCAGCACGATGAACGCGCCGATGGTCAGCAGCACGATCGTCGCGCCGGGCGGCACGTCCTGGTAGTACGAGGTCACGGTGCCGCCGATGGTCACCGTCACCCCGATCGCCACCGCGATCGCGAAGGTGGCCGCGAAACTCCGGCTGAGCTGCTGCGCGGCCGCCACCGGCACCACCATCAGCGCGCTGACCAGCAGCAGTCCGACCACGCGCATCGCCACGGTCACCGTCACCGCGGCCGTCACCGCGGTCAGCAGGTTGAGCGCGCGCACCGGCAGCCCGGTGACCCGCGCGAACTCCTCGTCCTGGCTGACCGCGAAGAGCTGCCGGCGCAGGCCCAGGGTGACGAGCACCACGAACGCGGCCAGCGCGCAGATCGCCGTCACGTCCGACTCGGAGACCGTGGACAGCGAACCGAACAGGTACGACGTCAGGTTGGCGTTGGAGCCGCCGGGCGCGAGGTTGATGAACATCACGCCGCCTGCCATACCGCCGTAGAAGAGCATCGCGAGGGCGATGTCGCCCCGGGTCTTTCCGTGCCAGCGGATCAGCTCCATCAGGACCGCGCCGAGCACCGAGACGAGGGTCGCCATCCACACCGGCGACCAGGAGAGCAGGAAGCCGAGGCCGACGCCGGTCATCGCGACATGTCCGATGCCGTCGCCCATGAGGGCCTGGCGGCGCTGGACGAGGTAGATGCCGACGGCGGGGGCGGTGATGCCGACCAGGACGGCGGCGAGCAGGGCCCGCTGCATGAAGGCGTAGTCGAGGAAGTCCATCAGCTCAGCAGTCCTGTGCGCATCGGCTCGTGGTCGTGGGGGTGGACGTGGTCGTGGCCCGGCAGGGCGTGCTGGCCGACCGCGCGCGGGGGCGGGCCGTCGTGCTGGACACAGCCGTCGCGCAGGACGACCGCCCGGTCGATCAGCGGCTCCAGGGGCCCGAGTTCGTGCAGCACGAGCAGGACCGTGGCGCCCTCGGCGACCTGGTCGCGCAGGGTGCGGGCCAGCACCTCCTGGCTGGCCAGGTCCACGCCCGCCATCGGCTCGTCCATGATCAGCAGTTCGGGTTCGGCGGCGAGCGCGCGGGCGATCAGCACCCGCTGGTGCTGGCCGCCGGACAGGGCGTTCACGGAGTCCTTCGCCCGGTCCGCCATGCCGACCAGCTCCAGGGCCCGGCGCACGGCCTGGTGGTCTGCCTTGCGCAGGACGCCGAAGCGGGTCCGCGACAGCCGCCCGCTCGCCACGATCTCGGTGACCGTGGCCGGGACGCCGCCCGCGGCGGTGGTGCGCTGCGGGACGTACCCGATCCGCGCCCAGTCCCGGAAGCGGCCGCGCGGGGTGCCGAACAGCTCGATCTCCCCGGCGGACACCGGGACCTGGCCGATGGTCGTGCGGATCGCGGTGGACTTGCCGGAGCCGTTGGCGCCGAGCAGCGCGACGACCTCACCGCGGTGCACGGTGAGGTCGATGCCGCGCAGGACGGGCCGCGAGCCCAGGTCGGCGCGGACCCCGCGCAGCGCGATGACGGGCTCGGTCATGCCGTCCTCCGGTGTCATTTCGCTCCCAGTGCGCCTTGGAGCGCCTTGAGGTTGGCTTCCTGGACCGCGAAGTAGTCCTTGCCGCGGGACTTCTTCGTGATGCCCTCGATCGGGTCGAGGACGTCCGTCTTCAGCCCGGCGTCGGAGGCGATGGTCTTCGCGGTCTTGTCGCTGACGAGGGTCTCGTAGAAGACGGTCGTCACGCCGTCGGCCTTCGCCATCTTCTCAAGGTCCTTGACGCGGTTGGCGCTCGGCTCCGACTCCGGGTCGAGGCCGTTGATGGCCTCCTCGGTCAGGCCGTAGCGCTCGGCGAGGTAGCCGAAGGCGGCGTGCGTGGTGATGAAGACCTTGCTCCTCGTGTTGCTCAGACCCTGCTGGAACTGGGTGTTCAGGGCGTCGAGCTTCTTGACCAGGGCCGCGGTGTTGGCCTTGTAGGCGGCCGCGTGGTCCGGGTCGGCCTTCTCGAAGGCCTTGCCCACGCCCTCGGCGATCTGCGCGTAGCGCACCGGGTCCAGCCAGACGTGCGGGTCGAGACCTGCGAGTTCCTCGTCGGCGTGGTCGTCGTGCTCGGCCGCGTGACCGCCGACCTCGTTGCCGTGCTTCTCCAGCGAGGTGAGGGAGGCGGCGTCGATCTTCGTCCTGATCTCGGACTGCTTCACCGCGTCGTCGACGGAGGGCTGGAGGTTCTTGAGGTAGAGCACCGCGTCGGACTCCTGGAGCTGCGCGGTCTGCTTGGCGCTGATCTCCAGGTCGTGCGGCTCCTGGCCGGGCTCGGTCAGGCTGGTGACGCTCACGTGGTCGCCGCCGATCTGCTCGGCGAGGAAGGCCATCGGGTAGAAGGACGCGACGACGTCGAACCTGCCGCTGTCGCCCGCGGCGGCGCTGTCGGTGGAGCAGGCCGAGAGGCCGGCGAGGGCGGCCGTGGCGGCCACGGCGGGTATGAGGCGTCGTCGTACGTTCATGACAGTCATTTTCATCAAATATGGAAACCGTTGTCAACAAGGTCCGGGTCGCGAACCGATTTGATACCGAGGGCCGCCACGCCGGTAACCTGAGGCATTCGCTGCCGTCCATTCGTCATGAAGAGAGCACCGTGGCCGCCGACAAGATCGACACCATCGTCAGCCTGAGCAAGCGCCGTGGCTTCGTTTTCCCCTGTAGTGAGATCTACGGCGGTCAGCGCGCCGCCTGGGACTACGGACCGCTGGGTGTCGAGCTCAAGGAGAACCTGAAGCGTCAGTGGTGGCGTTACATGGTCACGTCGCGCGAGGACGTGGTCGGTCTCGACTCGTCCGTGATCCTGGCCCCCGAGGTCTGGGTCGCGTCCGGTCACGTGGCCACCTTCACGGACCCGCTGACCGAGTGCACCTCCTGCCACAAGCGGTTCCGCGCGGACCACCTGGAGGAGGCCTACGAGGCCAAGAAGGGGCACGCCCCGGAGAACGGCCTCGCCGACGTCAACTGCCCCAACTGCGGCAACAAGGGCCAGTTCACCGAGCCCAAGCAGTTCTCGGGGCTGCTCTCCACCCACCTCGGCCCGACCCAGGACAGCGGCTCCATCGCCTACCTGCGTCCCGAGACCGCACAGGGAATCTTCACCAACTTCGCCCAGGTGCAGGTCGCTTCGCGCAAGAAGCCGCCGTTCGGCATCGCGCAGATGGGCAAGTCCTTCCGCAACGAGATCACGCCCGGCAACTTCATCTTCCGCACCCGCGAGTTCGAGCAGATGGAGATGGAGTTCTTCGTCAAGCCGGGCGAGGACGAGAAGTGGCAGGAGTACTGGATGGAGCAGCGCTGGAACTGGTACACCGGCCTCGGTCTCCGCGAGGAGAACATGCGCTGGTACGAGCACCCGGCCGAGAAGCTCTCCCACTACTCCAAGCGCACCGCCGACATCGAGTACCGCTTCCAGTTCGGCGGCAACGAGTGGGGTGAGCTGGAGGGTGTGGCCAACCGCACCGACTACGACCTCAACGCCCACTCCAAGGCCTCCGGCCAGGACCTCGTCTTCTACGACCAGGAGGCCGGCGAGCGCTGGACGCCGTACGTCATCGAGCCCGCGGCCGGTGTGGGCCGCGCGATGCTGGCGTTCCTGCTCGACGCGTACGTCGAGGACGAGGCGCCCAACGCCAAGGGCAAGCTGGAGAAGCGCACGGTGCTGCGCCTCGACCACCGCCTGGCCCCGGTGAAGGTCGCGGTCCTGCCGCTGTCCCGCAACGCCGAGCTGTCCCCGAAGGCCAAGGGTCTCGCCCAGACGCTGCGCCAGAACTGGAACATCGAGTTCGACGACGCGGGCGCGATCGGCCGCCGCTACCGCCGGCAGGACGAGATCGGCACGCCGTACTGCGTGACGGTCGACTTCGACACCCTTGAGGACAACGCGGTGACGGTCCGCGAGCGCGACTCCATGAAGCAGGAGCGCGTCTCCCTCGACCAGATCGAGGGCTACCTGGCGAGCCGGCTGATCGGCTGCTAGCTCCTCCCGGCTGCCGTCCCCGGGCTGCCTTTGGCCCCCGATACAGACCCGTCTTTGGCCCTGTATCGGGGGCCGTTCGCTGTCCAGGCTGGCCCCATGAGCCTCGCCTTCCTCCTCACCACCCTCGTCGTGGTCGCCACCCCCGGTACCGGGGTCGTCTACACGCTCGCCGCCGGGCTCTCCCGCGGCCCCCGCGCGAGCATCGTCGCCGCGTTCGCCTGCACCCTCGGGATCGTGCCGCACGTCCTGGCCACCGTCACCGGGCTCGCCGCGCTGCTCAACGCCAGTGCCGTGGCGTTCCAGGCGGTCAAGTACGCCGGGGTCGCCTACCTGCTGTACATGGCCTGGGCGACCGTGCGCGACAAGGAGGTGATCGACGTCGACGAGGGCGGCGCGCCTCGGTCCGCGGGCCGCGTGATCGTCCGGGGAGTGCTGATCAACCTCCTCAACCCGAAGCTGACGATCTTCTTCCTCGCGTTCCTGCCCCAGTTCGTGAGCCCGGCCGAGCCGCACGCCCTGCCGCGCATGCTGGCCCTGAGCGGGGTCTTCATGCTGGCCACCTTCGTGGTCTTCGCCGGGTACGGGGTGCTCGCCGCCTCGGTGCGCGGCCATGTGCTCGCACGGCCCCGGGTGATGGCCTGGCTGCGGCGGAGTTTCGCGGGCTCCTTCGTGCTGCTCGGGGTGCGGCTGGCGACCACTGACTGACGAATGACAGCTGACAGATATTGAAATCTGTCAGCTGTCCTGGCAGGGTGGATCCCATGACGATGCGAACCCGAACCCTCGGAACCAACGGCCCCCAGGTCTCCGCCCTCGGCCTCGGCTGCATGGGCATGTCCGCGCTGTACGGCGAGGCGGACCGGACGGAGTCGATCGCGACGATCCACGCCGCACTGGAGGCGGGCGTCACCCTCCTCGACACCGGCGACTTCTACGGCATGGGCCACAACGAGCTGCTGATCGGCGAGGCGCTGCGCACCGCGCCCGCCGCGCGGCGCGAACAGGCCCTGCTGAGCGTCAAGTTCGGCGCGCTGCGCGGCCCCGGCGGTGAATGGGCCGGCTACGACGGCCGCCCGGCCGCCGTGAAGAACTTCGCCGCGTACTCGCTCCAGCGCCTCGGCGCCGACCACATCGACGTCTACCGGATCGCCCGGCTCGACCCCGACGTCCCGATCGAGGAGACGGTCGGCGCGATCGCCGAACTCATCGAGCAGGGGTACGTCCGGCACGTGGGCCTCAGCGAGGTCGGCGCCGAGACGATCCGCCGGGCCGCGGCCACCGCGCCCGTCGCGGACCTCCAGATCGAGTACTCGCTGATCAGCCGGGGCATCGAGCGGTCCATCCTGCCGACCACCCGGGAACTGGGCATCTCGATCACCGCGTACGGGGTCCTGGCCCGGGGGCTGATCTCCGGCCACTTCAGCGCCGACCGGCAGCTCGGGGCGAACGACTTCCGCGCCCACTCGCCCCGCTTCCAGGGCGACAACCTCCGGCACAACCTGAACCTGGTGGAGGCCCTGCGCAAGCTCGCCGAGCAGAAGGGCGTCTCGGTCGCGCAGATCGCGATCGCCTGGGCACTGGCCCAGGGCGAGGACATCGTCCCGCTGGTCGGCGCCCGCAGCCGGGAACGGCTCACCGAGTCACTGGGCGCGCTGGACGTGACCCTGGACGCCGCCGACCTCGCCGCCGTCGAGGAGGCCGTACCCGCGGACGCGGCGGCCGGGGAGCGCTATGCGGCGCCGCAGATGGCCATGCTGGACAGCGAGCGGTGAACGCGGGTTCGCGGGTCGGCGCGGAGGTTCGGGGCGGGCCGGTGG
>NZ_RSAJ01000147.1 GCF_003933965.1 Streptomyces sp. RP5T | reverse complement strand
CGTGTGGGCCACGCCCGCCACGATCTGGCGCTGGAAGAACACGAAGACGACGATCAGCGGGAGGCCCGCCATGAGGCCGCCGGCCATGAGCTGGGCCCACTGGATGCCGTAGGAGTTCATGACGGTCGCGATACCGTTCGGCATGGTCATCAGGTCGGGGTTGTTGGTCACCATGTAGGGCCACAGGAAGTTGTTCCAGGAGGCGATGAAGGTGAAGATGCCGACCGCCGCCAGGGAGGGACGGGCCAGGGGGACCACGATGGTGAAGAAGACCCGCCAGCGGCCCGCGCCGTCGATGAACGCGGCCTCCTCCAACTCGCGCGGGACGCCCTGGAAGAACTTGTAGAGGATGTAGACCATCGCGGCCGGCGCGCACTGGGGAAGGATCATGCCCCAGTACGTGTCGACCATCCCCATCTGCTGGACCGTGGTGAAGAGGGGGACGCCGAGGACGGCCGGGGAGATCATCAGGCCCGACATCACGATGCCCATGAGCACGCTCTTGCCGCGGAACTCCGTGCGGGCGAAGCCGTATCCGGCGAGGGCGCTGACCGTCAGCACGAGGGAGGTGACGCAGACCGACACCACCAGGGAGTTGATGAACCAGTTGGTGATGTTGCCGGTCTCCCACAGCGCCTTCCACGCCTGGCCCGTCCAGACCCTCGGCAGCCAGTGCGGCGGGATCTCGGCCGCCTCCGCCTCGGACTTGAGCGAGGTGAACAGCGCGGCCGCGATCGGGGCGACGAAGACGGCGGAGACGGCGACGCCGAGGACCGTGAGGACGATCTGGCTGGGCGTCCATGGTTTGCGGGTGCTCTTGCGGACCTGCACGGCGGTGCTCATCGGCCGCTCTCCTCACGGTTGCGCAGCAGCCACATCCGCGCCAGGGCGACGACTGCGATGATCACGAAGAAGATGATGGACATCGCGGAGGCGTAGCCCACGCGGTAGCTGGTGAAGCCCTGTTCGAGCGTGTACTGCACGAAGGAGCGGGTGCTGACCTCCGGCCCCGGCCCGAAGTCCATCATCACGACGGCCTGGTCGAAGAGCTGGAGCGAGGCGAGGATCTGGAGCGCGATCACCAGCCCCGTGATGTTGCGCAGCATCGGCAGCGTGATGTGGACCATGCGGTGCCAGGCGTTCGCGCCGTCCAGCTTGGCGGCCTCGTAGAGGTGGTCCGGGATGCCCTGGAGGGCGGCGAGGTAGAGCAGGAAGCTGAAGCCGACGGTCCACCACAGGGTCTCGATGACGATGGCGATCATCGCGTACGACTTGTCGGTCAGCCAGGGTGTGTCGAGCCCGAAGGTCTCGTTGACGAGGCCGATGCCCTGGGTGAACAGCCACTGGAACATGTTGGCGGCGACCGTCGAGGGCAGCAGGAACGGCACGAAGAAGCACAGCCGCCACAGCCACTTCCCGCGCTCGATGTGGTGGGCGAGCATCGCCAGCAGGAAGGCGAGGACCGTGATGCAGGGGACGACGAGCAGCGTGAACCAGGCGCTGTGGCCGAGCGCGTCCCACATCGCGGAGTCGTGCAGGGCCTCGCGGTAGTTGTCGAGACCGACGAAACTCGCGCCGTCGCCGGAGATGTTGGCGTCGGTGAAGCTGAGCCAGACGCCGCGCAGCAGCGGCCAGATCACGAACAGGGCGAAGAGCACCAGGAACGGGGCGACGAACCAGCCCCCGTGCTGGAAGCCCTGCTTGCGCCGCACCGTCGTGACGGCGGTCGCGGTCCTGGCGCGGGCCGGTACGGCGACGGCTCCGGTCGTCATGTGTGCGCTCGTCATGTGTGCGCTGGTCGTCATGCGACCGCACCTCCCTGCGCGGCGGTCCTGCCGTCCATCGGGTTCTTCGAGGCGAGGAGCTTGGTGAGGTGTCTCTTCATCGTCTGCGCCACCGACGCGGGCTTCGCGGAGCCCATCGTCGAGGAGACGACGACCGGACCGAGGTCCTGGGCGAGCACGCCGGTGGAGCCCGCGAACCACACCTTCGGCTCGGTGGCCTGGTGGTCCATGGCGCCGACGTACTCGTTCTGCGGGGTGAGCTTCCGGTACGCGGCCGTGGTGAGCGTCGGCGTGTAGGCGGGGATGTGTCCGCCGGCCGCCCACTGGAGGGCGTGCGTGACGACGTACGCGGCGAGTCGGTGGGCGCCCTCGTTGGTGGCGCCGCCGCGGCCGGACTGGTGGGGCAGGACGAAGGCGTGCGACTCGGCGTGGGTGGCCTGCTCGCCGAAGACGGGCGGCAGCGGGGTGGCGCCGTAGTCGAGCTTGGCGCCGGAGAAGACGGGCACGGACCAGTTGCCCTCCCAGGTGAAGGGGGCGCCGTTGATGAACTGTTCGCCGGTGGGGGCGCCGGGGACGACGTACCCGTCGGTGACGTGCCTGCGGAGGAACTCCAGGACCTGGGTGGCCTTGTCGGGGTCGAAGAGGACCTCGGTGTTGTCGGCGTCGAACCACCGGCCGCCGAGCTGGGTGTAGAAGGCGACGAAGAACCACCACTGGAAGTTCTGGTCGTTGGTCCACAGGCCGATCGTCTGCAGGCCCCTCTTCTGGGCGGCCCTGGCCTTCTTCAGGACGTCGAACCACTCGTCGGTGGAGGTGACCGGGATCATCCGGCCGTCGTCGCCGAGCAGGCCGGCCTTCCTCAGCACGTCCTTGCGGTAGAAGCAGAGCTGGACGTGGATGTCGAGGGGGAGGGCGTAGAGCTTGCCGTCGATGACGCCGCGTCTCCACAGGGCGGGGTTGAAGTCCTGCTCGCGCACTCCGTACCGGGCGAGCAGGTCGACGTCCCACGGGTCGAGGAGGCGGCCCGGCGAGAAGCCGGTGACCCGGCCCATGTGCATGACGCCGAGGTCGGGGGCGCGGTTGCCCGCGGCCGCCATGGCGAGCTTGGTGTAGAAGGGGTTGCCCCACTGGAGGGTGGAGTCCTTCACGTCGATGTCCGGGTGGGCCGTTCGGAAGGCGTCCAGCATCGCGATCATGTTGGCGCCGTCGCCGCCGCTGAAGAGGTTCCAGTAGCGCACCCGGGTGTCCGCGCCGGAGGCGAGCGCGTCGGCGCCGGTGCCGAGGGCCGCGAAGCCGAAGCCGGCGGCGACGGTCAGTCCGCCGGCCGTGGTGAGAAGATGCCTGCGGTTCAGGTCAGGTCGTCCCATTCCCCGCCCCATCTGTTCGATATCTCGAATTGCGCTCGTAACTTCGAACGGGACCGTAAGCAGGAAGCGCTTTCTCGTCAATGGGTCGCGCAGCAAAAAAGGATCGCGTGACGGGACCGGACGGGGCGCGTAGTCTCGAACAGCCCGTCCAGTGGCGGCGGGAGAGTTCAGGGGGTGGGATGGACATCGCGGTCGCGCGCAGGAGTGCGGCCCGGATCGCCTCGGCGCTACGACGCCCCCGTGCGACCCCGGCCATGCGCGAACTGGTCGCCGGCCTCACCGAAGCGGTCCGGGCCGCCCCCCGTCCCCCGTCCGATGTGCCCGAGCTGTGCCGGATCCTGTGCCGGGAGATGAGCGCGCGCCGCGGCGGACGGCCCCTGGACCTGCGTTTCGAACGGTTCCCCGACGAGATCGCGGTGACCGGACTGTGGGTGGAGTTCGGGGACTTCGACCTCGTCATCGTCGAGGAGCGGGCCGAGGGGATGCAGCAACTGGTCATCCTGGGGCATGAGTTGTGGCACCTGCACGCGGGCCACGCCCACCACCACGCGGCCGCGGCGGACGCGCTCGCCGGACGGCCCGGCTGGGACTCCGTCGCCCTGACCGTGGCCGCCCGCAACGGCTCCCGGGAAGCGGACGAGGCCGAGGCCGACGACTTCGGGCACCGGCTGGCGGCCGCCTTCCGGCCCTACGCGACCGGCCGGGGCAGCGCCCCTCCCGGCCCCGTCCAGCGGTCCCTCGGCTACCACCGGTCCGGAGGCAGGACACTGTGACGCGTCTCCACCTGGCCGAAGGCGCCGGTGGGTTCCTCACCGGGCTGTACATCTCCTTCTGGCTGCCCGCCCTGGTCCTGACCGCGGCCCTGGTGATCAAGCTGCCCAGCATCCTCAAGCTGTGGCGGGACCCGCTGCTGCGGGCCGTGGGCGGCCTGCTGCTGTTCGCCTGCGCGGTCTTCGTCTTCGCGGCCCCCGGCACCATCGCCTGGACCAACCGCGTCACCGGCGTGCCCAACATCGCGGCGCCCTGGGTGTACTCCCTGCTCACCGCGCTGTCCGCGTCCTGGCTGCTGCTGGTCGTGCACTGGCGCAACGGCCACACCGACCGCCGGGAGCAGACGCGGCGCGCGACCCGCTGGGTGGTCTCCGTCTACGCGGGCGTGGTCGTCGCGCTGTGGGTGCTGTTCGCGCTCGCCGACGTGCCCGTGGAGCAGGTCCGGGACCTGGACACCTACTACGCGAGCACGCCGTTCATGCGCGAGGAGATCCTGCTGTACCTCCTCGCGCACGCCGTGGCCTGCTCGATCACGACCCGGCTGGTGTGGAACTGGATCCGCACCGACGGCCTCGACGGCTGGCTGCGCTGGGGCCTGCGCTTCCTGGGCATCGGCTACGCGACGAACCTGCTCTTCGGCGCGGCCAAGCTGACCGCCGTGGTGGCCCGCTGGACCGGCCACGACCTGGACTGGCTGAACACCAACATCGCGCCCTCGGCCGCCTGCATCGCCGCCACCTTCGTCGCGATCGGCTTCATCGTCCCGCACGCCGGGCAGTACCTGCAGGACCGCTGGCTGGTGCGCCGCCGCTACCGGAGCCTGAAGCCGCTCGCCCGGCTGCTGCGGACCGTCGCCGGCGGCCGCGAACCGCTCGCGCTGCGGGCCACCGCCGAGATGCGCCTGATCCGCCGCGAGACCTACATCCGCGACGCGCTGCTGTACCTGTCCCGCTTCCTCGACGAGGACCTGCGCCGCCGGGCCTACGACGCCGCCCTCGCCCTCGGCCACGAGCGGGGCCGGGCGCAGGAGCTGGCCGCCGCGGTGACGATCGTGGACGCGGTCGAGACCCGCGGGCGCGCTCCGGACGGCGACGGCCGGTGCGAGGCCGACACCACGTACCTGCTCCAGGAGATCCAGGCCGTCTCCGAGGCCCTGGGCCGCCCCGACGAGATCTCGGCGGTCCGTGTCCGTGCGGCCGTCCCGGCAGAGAGCGTCTCCACGCATGACTGAACCTCCCTCCCCCGCCAGAGTCACCGTCGTCCTCGGGGGATCCCACACCGGCATGCTCGCGGCGCGGGCCCTGGCCGGTCCCGCCGACCGGGTCGTCGTCGTGGAGCGCGACGAGCTGCCGACGACGCCCGCGCCCCGCAGGGGGCTGCCGCAGGCCCGGCACGCCCACATGCTCTGGTCGGGCGGCGTCCTGGCGATGGAGCGGCTGCTGCCGGGCATCACCCGCGCCTTGCTGGACGTCGGGGCGCGCCGGGCCCCGGTCACCACGGACATGGTCGTCCTCTCGCCGCGCGGCTGGTTCCGCCGCTGGCCCGAGTCGCACCACGTGATCCTGGCGAGCCGCGACCTGCTGGACGCCACCGTCCGGGCCCGCGTCCTCGCCGACGACCGGATCGAGCTGCTCGCGGGCACGGAGGTCCTGGGACTCACGGGTGACGCCCGGGCGGTCACCGGGGTCCGGGTGCGGGAACGCGACGGCCGGGAGCGGACCCTCGCGGCCGGCCTGGTCGTGGACGCCACCGGCCGCGGCTCGAAGGCGCCCCGCTGGCTCGCCGGCCTCGGGCTGCCGGCGCCGGAGCGGCGCGAGATCGACTCCGGACTCGCGTACGCCAGCCGGCTCTACCTCGCGCCCGAGCAGGCCCGCGAGGGCTTCCCGGTGGTCAACGTGCAGTCCGACCCGCGGGACGGCGGCCCCGGCCGGGCCGGTTTCCTGCTGCCCATCGAGGACGGCCGCTGGATCGTCACCCTCAACGGCACCCGGGGCGGCGAACCGGGCTCCGCAGCGGACGCGTTCCTTCCGTTCGCCCGCGAGAAGCTGCGGCACCCGCTCATCGGCGACCTGATCGCCCGCGCCGAGCCGCTGTCCGACGTCGCGGTCACCCGTGCGACCGTCAACCGCCGTCACTTCTACGAGCGGATGCCGGCCTGGCCGGAGGGCTTCACGGTCCTCGGCGACGCGGTCGCGGCGTACAACCCGCTCTACGGGCACGGGCTGGCCGTGGGAGCGCAGAGCGCGGTGCTGCTGCGGAAGTTGACGGAGCGTCACGGGTTCGGCTCGCCCGGTCTGGCCCGCCGTGTGCAGCGGGCGGTGGCGCGGCCCGTCGGGGCGGCCTGGGATCTCGCCGGCGGACAGGACGTGTTCTACCCGGGGGCGACGCGGGAGGGGCCGACCCCGCGGGACCGGCTCGTGGCCGCGTACGTGTCGCGGCTCATGCACACGGCCACCGGGAACGGACGCATCGCCCGCCGGGTGACGGACGTGACCTCGCTGGAGCGGCGGGCGGGGGTGCTGCTGGGACCGTCCGTCCTGCTGGCGGCGCTGGCCGGGCCGCTCAAGCCGCCGCTCACCGCGCCGCCGCTGACCGCCGAGGAGTTGAAGAGGGCGGGGCTCCAGTAGTCAGCCGGCGAACGCCGGCTGCCTCAGGCCCTTGCCCGCTCCGGGCACCACCAGCAGCGAACCCGCCACCGGGTGCGGGGCCGTGAGGCCCACGCGGGCCGTGGTGACGTACAGGTCGGTGAGGTCCGGGCCGCCGAACGCGCAGGCGGTGACACGCGGGGTCGGGAGGGTGATCACCCGGTCCAGCTCGCCGTCGGGCGTGTAGCGGCGGACCGCTCCCCCGTCCCACAGCGCGACCCAGACGCATCCGTCGGCGTCGACGGTGAGCCCGTCGGGGAAACCGGCGCCGTCCTCGATCGCGACGAAGGGCCGGCGGCCGGTGACGTGGCCGTCCTCGTGGTCGAACACGTCGACCCGCCGCGTCGGCGAGTCGATGTAGTACATGAGCCGGCCGTCCGGGCTCCAGCCGGTGCCGTTGCTGACGGCCACGTCGTCGAGGACCGTGTGGTGCGTGCCGTCGCCGGTGACGCGGGACAGGGTGCCGCCGCCCGGGGCCTCGTCGTAGCGCATGGTGCCGGCCCACAGGGAGCCGTCGGGGGCGACGGCCGCGTCGTTGGCGCGGCGGCCGGGGACGGGCTCGTGGTGGAGCCAGCGGAAGGAGTCGTCGGGGTCCAGCAGGGCCACGCCGTCCCGCAGGTTGAGGACCAGTCCGCCGCCGGCGCGCGGCTTGACGGCACCGATGTGCTGGTCGAGGACGCGGACCGTGCGCTGCCCGGAGACCGGGTCGTAGCTGTGCAGCCGGGCGCCGAGGATGTCGATCCACAGCAGCCGCTCGCCGTCCCAGGTGGGTCCCTCGCCGAGGGTGGCCTCGGCGCGCACGGCGACGTCGTACTTCGTGTGCAGGGTCATCCCACGCTCCGGTGGCCAAGGCGCTCGGACAGTTCGGCGGCGCCCTTGGCGGCGAGCTGCTCCAGCTCGCCGCGGCGGTCGTCGCTCCAGCGGATCATCGGTACGGAGATGGAGAGCGCGGCGACGACCTGCCCGGTGCGGTCGCGGACCGGGGCGGCCACGCAGGAGACGTCCGGGTTGGACTCCCGGTTCTCGACGGCTACCCCGCGCTGCCGGATCTCGTCCAGGGCCTCGCGCAGGGCGGCCGGGTCGGTGATGCTGTTGGGCGTCATGGCCACCAGCGTGCCGTCCTCCGGGATCCGGGAGGCGAGCTGCGGCTCGGGGAGGGAGGCGAGGAGCATCTTGCCGACGGAGGTGCAGTGCGCGGGCAGGCGCCGGCCCGCGGCGGACACCATCCGCACCGCGTGCGTGGAGTCGACCTTGGCGATGTAGATGACGTCGGTGCCCTCCAGGATCGCCACGTGCACGGTCTCGTCACAGGTCTCGGCGACGGACCGGGCGACCTGCTGGCCCTCGGCGGCGAGGTCGAGCTGCTCGGCGTACCGGCTGCCGAGCTGGTAGGGCCGCACCCCGAGCCGGTAGCGTCCCGGCTGACCGGGGACCTGGACGATGTACGACCGGGCGGCGAGAGTGGTCACCAGCTCGTGCACGGTGGTGCGCGGCAGCTGGAGCTTGCGCACGATGTCGGGGGCGGAGAGCGTCCCGTCTCCGTCGAGGAAGAGCTCGAGAATGTCGAGAGCCCGGGTCACGGCAGGTACGAGGCGTCCCACAACCGGCCCCCTTCCCTTTGCGTCTAAGGCGTCTGCGTTCGAAATTTCAACAGACGATCGGCATGACGAACACAGGCTATCGACATGCCGTTTCTTCCGGCAATGGGCAAGGAGGACGTAGACCCACTCCGTGTGCGGGACGTCACACTGGGTCGCTCACGCCAGCTCCCCCCGCAACCGCCTCGCCCGCAGCACCAGTTCCAGTTCGAAGCGGCGGTCCGGGTCGTCGATCTCGTCGCCCCAGAGTTCGCGGATCTGGCGGAGGCGGTAGCGGACGGTCTGGGGGTGGACGCCGAGGCGGGCCGCGACCTCGGGGGCCCCGCCGCGGGTCTCCAGCCAGGCCAGCAGGGTTTCCGCGAGGCGGCGGGCGTGGGTGGGACCGCAGTGGCTCAGGGGGGCCAGGCAGCGCAGGGCCAGGTCGTCGATCAGCTCCTCCGGCTGGAGCAGGACCAGGGCCTCGGTGTGTTCGGTGCAGTAGAGCACGTCCCCGGCGGGGAGCAGGTCCCGTTCCATGAGGCGTACGGCGGCCTCGGCCCAGCGCAGGGACTTCGCCGCGTCGGCGAGGGGGACCGGGGGGCCGATCGCGCCGGCCCAGCCGGTCAGGGCCCGGTGCAGGAGTTCGGGGCGGCCCGCCGCGTCCGGTTCCGGGACGACCATGCGGGGCTGTTCGTAGTCCATGTCCAGCAGGACGCTCTGGCCCACCGCGGGCGGCACCGCCTCACGGGCCGGGCGGAGCAGGACGCCGACCGCCACCTTCTTCGGCAGGGGCCAGCCGATGCGGGCCGCGCGTTCCGCCAGCGCGTCCGCCGGGTCGCCCCGGTGGCGTTCGGCCAGCAGTAACTCCATCAGGCGGCGCTGGAGACGCAGCCGCTCGCCGGCCTGGCGGGCCGCGGCCTCCGCATAGCCCCGGACCGACTGGTCGACCAGGCCGTCCAGATACTCGTAGCCGGCGTCCACCAGCTCGTACATCGCGGGCGGCGGGATCTCGACACGCTGGCCGATGTCGGCGAAGCGGCGCCAGGCCAGCCGTACGCCCATGCGGTAGATCGCCTGGAGGGAGTCGAGGCTGCGGCCGTTCAGGCCCTCGCCGCGGCCGAACTCCTGGAAGACGCCCGGGGGGACCGTGGGGCGGCCCTCCGCCGTCTCCAGGTGCTGGACGAAGACCTCGATCGCGCGGCGGATGCCGACCAGGGCCATCGGCTCGCCGGACTCGTCCAGGACCACCGGCAGATGGGGGTACTCGCGGCGGATCTCGCGCAGGATCTCCTCCGCGAGGGCCGGCGCCTCGGACATGGCGATGGCCGCGAAGCGGCGGACCTGGAGGCGGGGGACGTCATGCCAGGCCGAGCGGGCGTTCGCTGCTGCCGGGCGGGCGGCCACGGGTCAACTCCCCTGGTCCGTCTGCTCGTAGGTGATCAAGGGTGTGTTGGGCTGCTCGGGCGTGGCCTCCAGCAGCGCGACGATGCCGAGGGCGGCACCGAGGGCGAGCAGTGCGGCGGCCACGACGGTCAGTGCGGCGGCGAGCAGTCTGGACATCGCAGGGGCAGCCTCTCTCGAGCGGCTCGATCCGGCGTCCCACCCGGCATCCAAGCCCGGTACCCACCCTGCCTGTCGACCCAGTGTCGACAGGACATTGACAATCCGTCAAGACATTGACACCCCGTGCCAACACGCCTACGGTCTCCGGCCCAAGGGCCGGCCCGAACTCCGTCATCTCACGCCCCAGGAGTGTCCGGATGCGCCGTACAGCCTCTCCAATCTCCCTGATTCTGCTGGGACTCGGCACGTTTTTGCTGGTACTGGCGCCGTTGCTCGCGTGGTACGTGGAACCGCGTGCGGCCGTGAACCCGATCGACATCGACCAGACCGCCGTCTACCGCGGGACGGGCAGCGTCTTCGACACCGAGGAGCTGGAGACGGTTCCCGGTCAGCGGATCACCGTCACCCAGCAGGTGCGCGGCGACGTCGAGGACAGCGAGCGCAGCGGCCGGGCCGCGGTGTGGGACGTGACCACCACCGTCGACACCGACAAGTCGCTGCCGGCCTCGGACCCGCACGACGCCCTGGAGTTCGTCCCGCACCGCTGGGTCAT
Organism: Streptomyces sp. RP5T; assembly: GCF_003933965.1. Classification (GTDB taxonomy): domain Bacteria; phylum Actinomycetota; class Actinomycetes; order Streptomycetales; family Streptomycetaceae; genus Streptomyces. The sequence goes on along the minus strand of NZ_RSAJ01000147.1, from coordinate 6,761 downwards.
GGACCGAAGGACCACCAAGCCGGTGCACTGCTGCGGCGAGAAGCCGTACATCGAGGGCGAGGCCTATCTGAAGTTCCCCTTCGACGTGCAGCGACGCTCCTATCAGTGGTGGGACAACTCCCTGGGTTCGACGGTGACTTTGCGTTACCAGGGTACGAAGAAGGTTCAGGGGTACACGGGTTACCGGTTCACCGGCACGGTCGCCCCGGCGAAGGTCGGGACGCGGCTCGTGCCGGGCACGATCGTGGACGAGCCCGGCCGGCCGCAGGTGCTGGCCGAGGAGTGGTACTCCAACCACGGCATCGAGCTGGTCGTCGACCAGCGCACCGGCCGGGTGGTCTACGCACAGGTGGGCCCCAAGCGCACCCTGCGGGCGCCCGGCGCGAAGAAGGACGCCGTGGTCCTGCTGGACAGCCGGAAGATCGCGTTCACCACCGCGACGCAGAAGGAGGCCGTACGGCTGGCCGAGCGGGACAGCGGACAACTGCGCACGGTGGGCGAGACGTTGCCGATCGGGGCGGCTGTGGCCGGATTCGTACTGGCTGCCGTGGGGGGCGTTTTGGTGGTACGGGGACGCAGGCGCCCCGAGTCCACCGATATGAGTGGTACGCCCGAGCCCGTTCTCACGAACTGACTGGACGTCAGCTCTAATAAGCCCGGAAATTGTCACGCACGTGAGTAGCCACGGCGTTCGGGTGAGCGAAAACTGTGCCACCCCACCCGAGCACAGCCCGTCCACACCACCCTCCTAGGAAGCGCTCAGTCCCCCCACGACCAGCTGAGAGAAACCGCTGAGTTCCGCACCCTGAGACGAGTTGGAGCACCCATGCCCCAGCACGTGCCCCACCCGCTGCGGACGTCTCCCCAGGCGTCGCAGTGGCAACCCTCATCGCACGGCCCGCACCACCCTTCGGCGCTCCCCCCACCTCCGCGCCGAATCGTTTTTCTCGCCCACCGTGACCTCGACAACCCCGCCGCCGGCGGCTCCGAACTCCTCGTCGACCGGCTCGCCGACGGACTCACCGCGCTCGGTCACCAGGTGACCCTGCTGTGCGGCGGCCCGGCCTCCTACCGGGACTACCGCGTGGTGTCGGCAGGCGGCGAGTTCGGCCACTACCTGCGTGCCCGTACGGCCTTCGCCCGCCAGGTCGGCGAGACCGACCTGCTGGTCGAGGTCTGCAACGGCATGCCCTACCTCGCGCCGCTGTGGCACCGCGGCCCCACCCTGTGCCTGGTCAACCACGTGCACACCGACCTGTGGAAGATGCGGTTCGGCGGGCCCCTGGCCCCGGCGGCCCGGATCGGCCGAAGACTCGAACACTGGGCGCTGGCCGGTGCGGCGGCCCGGCACCGGAGTCTGCTGGTCGCCGTGTCCCCGTCGACCGCGCACGCGCTGCGCGCGATCGGTGTCGAACGGGACCGCATCCGGGTCGTGCACAACGGCGTCGAGGAGCCGGAACCGCTGGTGCGCCGCTCGCCGGAACCGCTCTTCGTGGCGGTGGGCCGGCTCGTCGAGTACAAGCGGATCGACCTGCTGCTGAGACTGTGGGAGCGGGTGCGGCCGGTGACCGGCGGCCGGCTGGTGATCGTCGGCGACGGCCCCGAACGCTCCCGGCTGGAGCAACTGGCCGGTCCTGGAGTGGAGTTCACCGGTCACGTCAGCGAGTCCGAGAAGCACCGGCTGCTGTGCGAGGCGTGGCTGCTGCTGCATCCGTCCGCCGTGGAGGGATGGGGACTGGTCGTCACCGAGGCCGCGACGCGAAGGACGCCGACCGTCGCCTTCGACGTGCCCGGACTGCGGGACTCCGTCGTGGACGGGCAGACGGGTGTGCTGGCGCGGGGTGAGTCCTCGTTCGCCGCCGCCTGGTGCGCCTTGGCTCTGTCCTCGCATCGGCGGGAGCTGATGGGCAAGGCCGCTCGGGACCGGGCGGCGCAGTTCCGTTGGCATCGGACCGTCAGACAGTTCCGGGCCGTGGCCGCCGAGGCGGTGAGGAGCTGGGGGCCGTGACGAGGCCCCGGACGAAGGCTCCGGTGACCAGGCCCCGGATGAAGGATCCCTCCCTTCGGCGATCCGTCACGCTCTTCCGGGCCTTCCTGCGGGAGCAGCGGGACCCCGCGTCCTGCTACGCGCTGCTTGCCCGTGACGCCGTCGATCAAGTCGAGGCCTACGACGGCCCTGTCACCGGCCGCACGGTCGTGGACGTCGGCGGCGGCAGCGGGTACTTCACCGAGGAGTTCCGCGGACGGGGCGCCCACGCGTTCCTCTTCGAGCCCGATCCCACCGAGCTCGGGGACAGGCCCCCCGACGCGACCGTGATCGCCGACGGCTACCTGCTCCCCCTCCAGGACGCCTGCGCCGACGTCACCTTCTCCTCCAACGTCCTGGAGCACGTGGCCGATCCGCAGACCTTCCTCAGTGAGCTCGTCCGCGTCACCCGCCCCGGTGGGCTGATCTACGTGTCGTTCACCAACTGGCTGTCCCCGTGGGGCGGTCACGAGTGGGCGCCCTGGCACTACCTGGGTGCCGAGCGGGCCCGCGCCCGCTATCGGCGCCGTACCGGAAAGGCCGCCAAGCACACCCTCGGCGAGAACCTGTTCGCCGTGCACATCGGCCCGACCCTGCGGCAGGTGCGTGCCCGGGACGACGTCACGGTCGTCTCGGCGCGCTCCCGCTACTGGCCCTTCCTCGCGGAGACCGTCGTCCGGGCCCCCGGCATCCGCGAGATCGCCACCTGGAACCTCCTCCTCATCCTCCGGCGGTGTCCACCATGACGACGTCCACGGTCCAGGCCCCTCCTCCGGCAGCCGCCGCCGGCACCGCGATCATGTCGGGGCCGCCGGAGGGCCCCCGGTCGCGACGCTGGCTGCTCGGGTTCTGGGCCGTGGTGTTCATGCTGTTCCTGGCGGTGCACCCGGGCCGGCAGACCTTCGACACCAAGCTCGGCGTCACCACGGACCCGGGGCGCTTCCTCGCCGACCTCGGGCAGCTGTGGCACGACCAGGGCTCCTTCGGCGGCATCCAGGACCAGTACGTCGGCTATCTGTGGCCGATGCTGCCGTTCTACTGGCTGGGCCACGCCCTCCAGCTGCCGGTGTGGCTGGTGGAGCGGCTGTGGCTGTCGGTGGTCGTGTCGGTGGCCTTCTGGGGCGCGCTCCGGCTGGCCGAGCGGCTGCGGGTCGGCACCGGGGCATCCCGGCTGCTCGCCGCCGTCGCGTACGCGCTGTGGCCGACCTTCACCATCGTGATCGGCTCGACCTCCGCCGCCGCGCTGCCCGGCGCCTTCCTGCCGTGGGTGCTGCTGCCGCTGACGAACGAGCGCCACGGCGCCCGGATCGCCGCCCTGCGCTCGGCGCTGGTCGTCCCGTTCATGGGCGGTGTGAACGCGGCCTCCACCCTGGCCTGCCTGCTCCCCGTCGGGCTGTACTTGCTGTCCCGGCCCCCCGGACCGCGGCAGCGCAAGCTGATCGCCTGGTGGGTGCCGGGCGTGATCCTGGCGACGGCCTGGTGGGTGATCCCGCTGCTGCTGCTCGGCCTCTACGGCGAGAACTTCCTGCCGTACGTCGAGAGCGCGCGCACCACGACCGAGACGATGTCGGCGACGGAGGCCCTGCGCGGGGCCGGGAACTGGGTCGCCTATCTGCACCTGGGGGAGGCGTGGCTGCCGGCCGGATGGACCGTGGCCTCCTCGGTGATCGTGATCCTGTGCTCGGCGTTCGCGGCCGGGCTCGGTCTCGCGGGCCTGGCACGGCGGGACATGCCGGAGCGCCGGTGGCTGGTGCTGACCGTGCTGACGGCCGTCCTGGTCCTCCTCGCGGGGTACGGCGGCGCATTCGGCGCGCCCTTCCACGGGCTGGTGCAGGACTGGCTGAACGGCGGTCTCGCCCCCTTCCGCAACATCTACAAGTTCCAGCCGGGCCTGGCGCTCGCCCTGGTGCTGGGCCTCGCCCATCTGGTGGGCGTTGCCGCCGAGCCGCGCGGGGCGAGAGAGATCAGGGGCCGCCGCCACGCCCCCCTCGTCGCGGCCGTCCTCATCCTCCCCGGGCTGCTGTGGCCGTACCTCAACGGCTCGATCCTCAACCCCGGTTCCTTCCAGGAGCTGCCGAAGTACTGGCACACCACGGCCGACTGGCTGAAGAAGTACTCCCCCGACTCGCGCGCCCTCGTCGTCCCCGCCACCGCGCACGGCATCTACACCTGGGGCTCACCCATCGACCAGCCCCTCGACGTCCTCGCCGAGTCCCGCTGGGCGCAGCGGGACTACGTCCCCTTCGGCACCCCCGGCAACCGGCGCACGACGGACGCGGTCGAGCAGGCGCTGCTGACCGGCGGTGAGATCCCGGGCCTGGCCGACTACCTGAGCCGGGCCGGGGTGTACTACGTCGTCGTCCGCAACGACCTCGACCCCGACCAGATCGGCACCGTGTCGTCGTCGGTGGTCAAGCGGGCCCTCGAACAGTCCGGGTACGAGCGTGTGACGGGGCTCGGGCCGCTCATGACCGGCGGGAGGATCGCGCACGGCACCCCGCTCCAGGTCGAGGGGCTGTACCCGAGGCAGCGGGCGGTGGAGATCTACCGTCCGGCGAGCCAGGACGTGCCGCGCCCCGGACAGGCCGGCCTGCTGCCGGTCGCCGACACCGCCCAGGTGTCCGGCGGCCCCGAGTCGCTGCTGCCGCTGGCGACCGAACTGCGGGGCCGGGCAACGGTGTTGACCGGTGACAACCATCCCGGGCTCGGCACCCCGCCGCTCCAGATCGTCGGCGACGGACTGCGGCGCGCGGACACCCGGTTCGGGCTCGTCAACGCGAACACGTCGTACACGTACACCGAGGACGAGCGCAACGCCTCCGGGGCCGCCCAGGACGCCGGTGAGAAACCGCACCAGATCCTGCCGACGACGGGCCAGGACCATCAGACGGTGGCGGAACTGCGCGGCGCCCGCTCGGTGACGGCGTCGTCGTACGGCAACTGGCTTTTCCACCTGCCGCAGTTCGACCCCGTCAACGCCTTCGACGGCAACCCGGACACCGCCTGGGCGGAGGGCGTGGCGGGCTCGCCCGACGGGCAGTGGCTGCGGATCGGCCTGTCGGATCCCGCCTACGACATGCCCTCCTCGTTCAAGGTCACGCCGTTGCCCCAGGAGAGCGTGCGGTCGGCGGCGACCAAGGTGCGGGTGGAGACCGAGCGGGGGTCGCGGACCAGCTTCCTGCGGCCCGACGGATCGACGCAGAGCGTCAAGGCACCACCCGGGGCGACGGGTTGGATGAAGCTGACCATCGTCGACTCGGTCGCGCGGCGCACCGGTCTCGCCGGGGCCGGGTTCTCCGAGATCGCCCTGCCGCACGTGCAGGTGACCCGGCTGCTGCGGCTGCCGACCGACGCCGACCGCGCGGACTCCGCCGCCGCGGTCGTCTCCCTGCACCGGGTTCCCGACCCGGCCGGGATCTCCCCGACCGGCACGGAGGCCGGCCTGCACCGCCGCTTCACCACGGCGGCCTCCGGCACGTACACGGTCAAGGCGAGCGCGGTGCCGGTGACCGGGGAGGAGCTCGACCGGCTGCTGTACGAGGTCGCCCCCGACCAGCGCGACCGCATCACCGCGACCGCCGACTCCACGGCCGGCCTCGGCACGGGCCTGTCCGCCCGCAACCTCACCGACGGCGACCTCACGACGGCCTGGATCGCGGGCGACCGCCCCACGATCCACCTGAGCTGGAACGGCAAGCAGCCCGTCTCGGAGCTGGTGCTGGCACCCGCGGGCGGTCTGTCCACCCGGCCCACTGAGGTCGACATCACCTCGCCAGACGGCGCGACGGTCGCCGGCGTCGACGAGAACGGCGCGGTGCGCTTCCCGGCCATCATCACCGATCGCCTCGACATCACGATCACCCGGACGGCCCCGCTGGTGCTGCACAACCCGGTCGCCGACGAGGACCTCCAGCTCCCGGTGGGACTCACGGAGGCCTACCTCCCGGCCCTCGACCGGTACCGCACCCCGCAGCCCAAGGCCGACCGCACGTTCTCCCTGCCGTGCGGCAAGGGCCCGGTACTGGCGGTCGACGGCAAGCTGTACCAGACGGGCGTGTCGGGCCGGATCCGTGACCTGACCGAACGGCGCGAGCTGGACGTGACGCTCTGCCAGTCGGGCAGCTCGGAGTCGGAGTTGTCCCTCGGAGCCGGTGAGCACGTCGTCGAGGGCGGGGACACCGGACCGCTCGCCCTGACCGACATCACCCTGACCCGCGGGACCATCGCCGAACCCGCCTCCCTCACACGGGAGTTGCGGATCAACGACTGGCTGGGCGACCGGCGCGAGGTGACCGTGGGGCCGGGCGCCGCCTCGTACCTGACGACGTACGAGAACTACAACGACGGCTGGAAGGCCACGCTGAACGGCAAAGCCCTCTCCCCGCTGCGGCTCGACGGCTGGCAGCAGGGCTGGCGGATCCCGGCCGGGGCGGGCGGCACGGTGAAGCTGTCGTACGAACCCGCGACGGCCTACGACGGCGCGCTGATCGGCAGCGCGGTCGCGCTGGCGGTGCTGGTGGGCCTGGTGCTGTGGCGCAGGCGCACCCCGAACCCCGACGAACCGCAGCCGGTGCCACCGGCGCCGGGGGTGTGGCTCGGCGTAGTGGCGCTGACACTGGTGGGCGTGGTGATCGCCGGCTGGTTCGCACTGCTGGTCCCAGCACTGGCGCTCCTCGCGTCCAGGCGGCACGGTCTCCTGGTCCCGATCGCCGTCGTGGCCCTGGCGGGGGCAGGG
>NZ_RSAJ01000146.1 GCF_003933965.1 Streptomyces sp. RP5T | reverse complement strand
GCCAGGCCGACCAGTGCCTGCCCGAACTGACCCCCCTGTGCGACGCCCACCCCCTCGACGAGCCCCTCCAGGCCCTGCGCCTGCGCGCCCTGCGGGACACCGGCCGCACGGCGGAGGCGCTGGCCGCCTACGAGTCCGTACGGCACCTGCTCGCGGACCGGCTGGGGGTGGATCCCGGGGCCGAACTGCGTTCGCTGCACCAGGAGTTGCTGCGACCGGAGCCCTCCCGTGCGGACCGGGGGGTACGTGACGCCGACGCCGAGGCCCGTTCTCACGGCCGCGCCCCGGCCGCCCCGCACCCGACCGCGCCCGCCTCCTCCGGCAACCTCCGCGCCCGGCTCACCTCCTTCGTCGGCCGGGAGGCCGACATCGATGCCATCCGGGGCGACCTCGTGACCGCGCGGCTGGTCACGCTGCTCGGGCCCGGCGGGGCCGGCAAGACCCGGCTCTCGCAGGAGGCCGCCGAGGCCGTGGGGGACGTGGTGCGCGACGGCGTGTGGCTGGCCGAACTCGCGCCGGTCGACGACCCGGACGCCGTGGCCGAGGCCGTGCTCACCGCCGTCGGCGCCCGCGAGACCGTGCTGTACGGCGCCGGTGCCGAGGCGATGCGCGCCGCCGGGAGCGAGCGGCTCGACGACCCCGTCGAGCGGCTCGCCGAGCACTGCGGCCGGCGCAGCATGCTGCTGATCCTCGACAACTGCGAGCACGTGGTCGAGGCGGCCGCCCGGCTGGCGGAGATGCTTCTGGAGCGCTGTCCGGGGCTGACCGTCCTGGCCACCAGCCGTGAACCCCTGGGCGTACCCGGGGAGTTGCTGCGCCCGGTGGAGCCGCTGCCCGAGCCGGTCGCGCTGCGGCTGCTCGCCGACCGGGGCGCCGCCGCCCGGCCCGGATTCCGGGTCGACGCCGACGAGGAGACCGCGGAGGCCTGTGCCGAGATCTGCCGGCGCCTGGACGGACTGCCCCTCGGCATCGAGCTCGCCGCCGCCCGGCTGCGGATGCTGACGCCCCGTCAGATCGCCGACCGGCTCGACGACCGCTTTCGGCTGCTCACCTCCGGCAGCCGTACCGTGCTGCCCCGCCAGCAGACCCTCAGGGCCGTCGTCGACTGGTCCTGGGACCTGCTGGACGAGGAGGAACGGGACGTCCTGCGGCGGCTGTCGGTCTTCGCCGGCGGCTGCGACCTGGCCGCCGCCGAGGCCGTGTGCGGCCCCGCCGCGCTGGACGCCCTCGGCTCCCTCGTCGACAAGTCCCTCGTGGTGGCGGCCCCTTCGGGAGACGGCGAGATGCGCTACCGGCTCCTGGAGACCGTCGGCGAGTACGCCGGCGAGCGCCTCGACGAGACGGACGGCGCCCGTGCCGACGCCGAGCGCGCGCATCTGACGTACTACCGCGAACTCGCCCGCACCACCGACCCGTTGCTGCGCGGCCGGGGCCAACTGGCCGCCATCGAGCGCCTGGAGCGCGAGTACGAGAACCTGCGCACCGCCCTGCGCCGGGCCGTGGCCGACCGCGACGAGCAGGAAGGGCTGTGCCTGGTCCTGTCGCTCGCCTGGTACTGGCAGATGCGCGACCTGCGCATCGAGGCCCGCAACTGGTCCCGCGAGGTCCAGGCCCTGGGCCCCGACCCCTTCACCGAGCCGGTCCGCCCGGCCGCGCCGGTGTGGGAGCGCTGCACCGACACCCCGCCGCCGTGGGCCGGCGAGGTGCTGGAGGAGGCCAGGCGAGGCGCCCACCTCGTCCATCTCGCCTGCATGGACACCGAGTTGGACGCCTGGCAGAACCAGCACGCGCAGGCCAAGCTGCGCTCCATCGCCGCCACCTACGAGCCCGGCATGGCACAGACCTGCCGGATGCCGGGATCGCTCTGGTTCTTCGCCATCATGCTCACCGGGGACATGGACCGGCTGCGGGACGTCATCGCGGCGACCGTCGACACCTGCCGGACCACTCCGGGCTACGAGTGGGAGCTCGCGGCGGCCCTCCAGTGGCGGGCCAACCTGCTCGCCAACCGCTCCGACTGGGCCGGCGACGCCATCCAGGACGCCGAGGAGGCGCTGGCGATCTACGAGCGGCTGGGCGATGTGTGGGGGACCGCCGAGGCGCTCTCCGCACGCGCCGAGGCCCATGAGCGCAAGGGGAAGTGGCGCGCGGCCGCCGACGACTACGAGCGGGCGATCGCGCGGGCCGAGGAACTCGGTGCCCGCGCCCAGAAGTTGGTGCTCAACGCCCGGCTGGGCAGCGTGCTGCTGGAGAACGGTGACGCCGAGCGCAGCGAGGCGCTGCTGCGCGAGGTGATCGCCGACCAGGACGGCGTCCGCAACGAGGCCATGCCCGCCTCCCGGCTGTTCCTCGCCGGCCTGCTCGGCCTGACCGGCCGCATCCCCGAGGCGCGGGAACAACTCCGGCTGCTGCGGCAGCAGTTCGGCATCGCCCACTTCGTCATCTTCGACGCCTTCATCCTCGGCTCGGAGGCCTGGCTGGAGGCGATGGACGGGCGCCACGACGAGTGTCTGCGGCTGGTCCGCCGGGCGCTGGACAAGTCCGAGGACCCCCTGGCCCTGACCATCGCCCCCCATATGCGCACCATGTACCTGCACATCGCCGCGCTCGCCCTCGCCGGGGCCGACGGCGGCGCCCGCGCCCGGGACGGCGCCCGCTGTCTGTGGGCCGGGGACGCGCTGCTGCCGTCCGGCCACGCCCCGACGACCATCGAGCGCACCCTGCGCGGCAAGGCCGAGCGGGACCTGCGCGCGGTCCTCGGCGACGCGGCCTACGCGTCGGCGTACGCGGAGGGCGGCGGCCTCTCCCCGAAGGAGGCCGCCGCCCTGGTGTGACGCGCACCGACGCCTGGTGGTCCGGGCCGGTCAGCTCTTCGTGCGGAACTTGTGGATGGCGTACGGCGCCGCCACCGCCGTGATCGCCGCCGACCAGCCGAGCGTCACCCACAGGTCGTGCGCGACCGGGCCGCCCACCATCAGGCCACGGGCCGCGTCGGCGAGCGTGGACAGCGGGTTGTAGTCGGTGAAGTGCTGGAGCCAGCCCGGCATCGAGGCGGTCGGCGCGAAGATCGACGAGCCGAACTGGAGCGGGAACAGCACCAGGAAGCCCATCGCCTGCACGGACTGCGCGTTCTTCAGGACCACGCCCAGGGTGAGGAACACCCACATGATCGAGGAGGCGAACACGGCGGACAGGCCGACCGCCGCGAACAGCCCCGCCCAGTGGTTGATGTCGAAGCCGACCAGGACGGCGACGATCATCAGCACGGTGGTCGCGAACAACATCCGCAGCAGTTCCACCGAGATCTTCGCGAACAGCACCGAGCCGCGCCCGATGGGCAGGGACCGGAACCGGTCCATGACACCGGAGTTGAAGTCCTGGCTGAAGCCGGTGCCGACGCCCTGGGACAGGGTCATGCTCATCATCGCGATCATGCCCGGGATGACGTACTGGACGTATCCGTCCTGTCCGCCGCCCAGGGCCTGTCCGATCGAGCCGCCGAAGACGTACACGAACAGCAGGGTGAAGACGACCGGCATCAGCAGGGCGTCGAACATCGACTCCGGGTCCTGCTTGATCCACAGCAGGTTGCGGCGGACGAGGGCGCCGGTGTGCCGCAGGTGCCCGCGCAGCGGGATCCGGGCGTCGGCGTCGGCGATCGTGGCGGTTGCGGCGCTCATACGGCGACCTCCTCGCGGGTGTCGGTGGGGACGGCGTCCTGCGGGGCACTGGCACGGTGGCCGGTGAGGGACAGGAACACCTCGTCCAGGCTGGGCAGTTCGGTGCTGATGGAGGAGAGGGTGACCCCGCGCGCGGTGACCGCGCCGACCACGGCGGTCAGCTGCTCGTCGCTGAGGATCGGGACGATCACGGTGCCGCCCTCGACGTCCACGGTGGAGGTGGCGAGCCCGGTGATGCCGAGCTCGTCGATCCATCCGGCGAGCGGCTGGAGCTGCAGCGGATCCACGGGCCGTACCCGCAGCGAGCGTCCGCCGACCTTCGCCTTCAGCTCCTCGATGGCGCCGGACGCGATGACCTTGCCGTGGTCCACGACGGTCAGCTCGGAGGCGAGCTGCTCGGCCTCCTCCATGTACTGGGTGGTCAGCAGGACCGTGACGCCGTCCCCGACCATCCGCTTGACCTCGTCCCACACCTCGTTGCGGGTGCGCGGGTCGAGACCGGTGGTGGGCTCGTCCAGGAACAGCACCTGGGGGCGCCCGATCATGGAGGCGGCGAGGTCGAGGCGGCGCCGCATGCCGCCGGAGTAGGTGCTCGCGGGCCGCTTCGCGGCGTCCGTCAGCGAGAAGCGCTCCAGCAGCTCGTCGGCACGGCCGCGGGCCTCCTTGCGGGGCAGGTCGAGCAGCCGCCCGATCATGTACAGGTTCTCCCAGCCGGGCAGCTTCTCGTCCACCGAGGCGTACTGCCCGGTGAGGCCGATGACCCGCCGCAGCTGCCGGGGCTGCCGTAGGACGTCGTAGCCGGCGACGGTCGCCGCCCCCGCGTCGGGGGAGAGAAGGGTGGAGAGAATGCGTACGAGGGTGGTCTTGCCGGCGCCGTTCGGTCCGAGCACACCCATCACCGTGCCCTCGCGCACGTCCAGGTCGACGCCGTCCAGCGCCTTGGTCTCGCCGTAGTGCTTGACCAGCCCCCGCACGGAAACGGCGGAGCCCCCGCTCTCGGGGTTCTTGTCGATTCGCGTCATACCGAGGACAGTGCCAGCCCCCACCGACAAACCACCGACAGGTCGCCGACAGGGCTCCACAGGTCACCGACAGACCCGCCGGGCGGAGCGTGCCGAGGAGCGGCGGCAGCAGATCGCGGTGTCGCAGGCCCGGCGCGCGGAGCGCCTGGCCCTGCTGGAACGCTTCATCGAGGTCAGCGCGGAGGCGGAACGCGCCGCCTACTCCCGCCCCGCAGACCACGAGCACACCGACCCCTGGTTCCTCACGACCAGCGAGGCGATGAACCGCCTGTGGGTGGCCGAGCGCCTCGTCCGCGTCCAGTTCCCCCTCCCGGTCCACCAGGCGGCCCGCGCGCACTTCCTCGACCTCAACCGGACGGTGCGGGAAGGCCTGCCGGAGGGCGAGAGCGTCCGGGACCACCTGGAGGCCAACCGGCCGGCGTTCCTGGACGCGGCGCGGGAGACGCTGGAGTGAGCGAAGGGGGGCGCCCGGAGATCTCCGGGCGCCCCCCTCGTCGTACGACCGCTCAGTGGCGCACTGCCTCCGCGTGCCGCGGCACGTGTGCGGCGACCAGGCGTTCGCGGCCGGCCGGGGCGTCCACGCGCCGCCGGTCCACGACCGCCGCCACCGCCGCGACGCCGAGGCCGAGGACGGCCAGGGCCGCGCCCGTCAGTGCCGGAGACGTCGCGCCGAGGCCCGCGGCCAGGGCGAGGCCGCCGATCCACGCGCCGCCGGCGTTGGCCAGGTTGAAGGCGGCCTGGTTGGCGGAGGAGGCCAGGGAGGGAGCGGCCTGCGCCTTCTCCATGACCATCAGCTGCAGCGGGGAACCGGTGACGAAGGCCGCCGTGCCGAGGAGGACCACCGCGACCGCCGCGCTCCACTGCGTGGACATCAGCGCCGGGAACAGCGCCAGGACCACGACCAGCGAGGTCAGGCCGCCGAACAGGGTGCCGCGCAGCGAGTGGTCGGCGAGCCGTCCGCCGAGCAGGTTGCCGGCCGTCGCGCCCACACCGAACAGGGCGAGCAGCAGCGTCACGCTGGAGTCGGCGTAGCCGGCCGCGTCCGTGAGCATCGGCGTGATGTAGCTGTAGGCCGCGAACAGTGCGCCGAAGCCGGCCACCGTCGTGCCGAGCGCCAGCCACACGGGCAGGGACTTCAGCGCGCCCAGTTCGCGGCGCAGGCCCACCGCCGGGGCGTGGGCGTGGTCGTGCGGGATGAGCAGGGCCAGGGAGGCTATCGCCGCCAGGCCGATCGCGCTGACCCCGAGGAAGGTCGCCCGCCAGCCCAGGTGCTGGCCCATGAGGGTGGCGACGGGCACGCCCGCGATGTTGGCGAGGGTCAGGCCGAGGAACATCAGCGACACCGAGCGGGCCTTGCGCTCCGGGGCCACCATGCCCGTGGCGACGACCGCGCCCACCCCGAAGAAGGCACCGTGCGGCAGACCGCTCAGAAAGCGGGCCGCGAGCAGCAGGTGCTCGTCGGGAGCGAGGGCGGAGAGCGCGTTGCCGGCCACGAACAGTCCCATCAGGCCGATGAGGACCTTGCGGCGGGACATCCGGGCGGTGACCGCGGCGAGCAGCGGGGCGCCGATCACCACGCCCAGCGCGTACGCCGAGACCAGGTGACCGGCGGTGGGGATGGAGATGCCCAGGTCGTCCGCGACATCGGGCAGCAGCCCCATCATCACGAATTCGGTGGTGCCGAGACCAAAAGCGCCGACGGCCAGTGCGAGCAGGGCCAAGGGCATGAAGAGCCGAGCCTTTCAGGGGAGAGCGGAGTTCCGTACGAGTGTATGTTCAAGTACGGAACAAACACGCCCGGGCCCGCTATTCCAAAGGCCCCCGCGGGCTACGAAGAGGTGGCGAGGCTCACTCGGGCCGCCACCGGCAGATGGTCGCTGCCGGTCTCGGGCAGCGTCCACGAACTCACCGGCTCCACGCCCTGCACCATGATCTGGTCGATCCGCGCCATCGGGAACGACGCCGGCCAGCTGAACCCGAAACCACTGCCCGCCGCGCCCTGGGTCGAGCGCATCTGGGAGGTGACGGCGTTGAGCGCGCGGTCGTTCATCGTGCCGTTGAGGTCGCCGAGCAGGATCTTGCGCGGGAGCTTCTCGTCGGCGATGGCCTCGCCCAGCGCGTCGGCGCTCTTGTCGCGCTGCCGGGCGGTGAACCCGGCCTCCATCTTCACCCGTACGGACGGCAGGTGGGCGACGTAGAACGCCACCCGGCCGTCCGGGGCGGCCACCGCGGCCCGCATGGCCCGGGTCCAGCCCAGCTTGATGTCGACGGACTTCACGCCGGTCAGCGGGTACTTGCTCCACAGCCCGACGGTGCCCTCGACCGCGTGGTACCGGTACGTCGACGCCAGCGCCTTCTCGTACACCGGCACCGCCGAGGCGGTCAGCTCCTCCAGGGCCACCACGTCCGCGCCGGAGGCGGCCACCTCCCGGGCGGTGCCGGACGGGTCGGCGTTGTCGGCGTTGACGTTGTGGGTGGCCACCGTGAGGTCGCCGCCGGTGCCGGACTTGTCGGAGAGCAGCCCGCCGAAGAGGTTCAGCCACACGGCCGCCGGGAGCACCACCGCGATCAGCGCGGTCGCGGACCTGCGCAGGAGGCCGAGCACGAGCAGCACCGGAACGAACACGCCGAGCCACGGCAGGAAGGTCTCGGTGAGACTGCCGAGGTTGCCGACGGCGTTGGGGATCTGCGCGTGCAGCAGCATCACCAGGGCGACGAGCACCGCCAGGGCGGCCAGCACGAGACCGCGGCGCCAGATCCGGCGGTCACCGCGCCAGCCGTCGAGCTGCCGCCCGAGCAGACGCCGGAGCCGGTCTCTGCGCCGCTCGGGTCCCGAGCCGCCGTCCGCCGTCTCCGTCACGTATGCCTGCTGCGCCATACCGTCGCCTCACTACCTGCCGTGCACACCGTTCGCCCCACTCGTGGGGCGTCGAACGCCCCGTACGACCCTAGGGGATGATCGGCTTCCGTCTCGTCGTCCCATGACGACCGTACGGGGGCGATGACGTACAAGTCGCCTCGGCGAGTTCCCGCGCACGCCGGGGAAAGCGCCCTCTGTGACGAAACGCGCACACTAGGAACTGACGGGGCGTAGACCTTCGAGAACGGAGTCGACGATCTGTTCGGACAGGCCCTCCGGCAGGGCGGCGTCGGGCTGCATGACGGTGCGGAACAACATGGGGCCGACCAACAGGTCGTTGAGCAACTCGATGTCGATGTCGGTGCGCAGCTCGCCGTTGGCCTGTCCCCGGCGCAGGATGGCGATCTGCTTGCGGCGCCGGGGCGCGACGACGATCGCGTGGTAGGCGTCCCAGACCCGCGGACTGCTCTTCATCTGGGCGAACACGCTGTGCAGCAGCGCCGAGGACCGGGTCATCAGCCCGCGCTGCCTCAACTGCTCCAGCAACGCAACGAGATCGTCGCGCATGGTGGTGCCGGGCAGTTCGGGGTCCGGGGGCTCGGTGGTGCGCACGACGTCGACGAAGAGCTCCTCCTTGCCGTTCCAGCGGCGGTAGATGGTGGCCTTGCCGACGCCCGCGGTCCGGGCGATGCGCTCGATGGACAGCTCCGCGAGCGGTACGCCGTCCTCCACCAGCTTGATGACGGCCTCGATGATGGACCGCTCCACGGCCTCGCTGCGGGGCCGCCCGCGCACGGCCCCCGGCTGCCTGGACCGACTTTCCACGAGGCCGCTCACGTCGCTTGGTCCTCCCTGTCCGATGAAGTGATTATCCCTGCTCCACGGCCGGGCCACAGGACGGTGTCCGGCCGTCACCGGCCGGCCACCGCCTCCGGTCACTCGCCCGCGCGAACCAACTCCTGCTCCTCCTGGCCCGGCTGACGTTCCGCCGGGCGGCCCGGCAGGAACACGGCCACCACCACGGCGCCGACCAGCGCCACACCGGCCCCGCACAGCGCGGTCACGTGCATCGCGTGCAGGAAGGCGTCGTTGGCCGGGCCGACCAGGGCGTCACCGCGGGGGCCGAGCTTCGCGGCGACGCCGAGGGTGGCCTCGATGGACTCGCCCGCGGTGTGCCGTACGCCCGCCGGAAGCAGTCCGAGGTGGGACTCGATGCCGTTGCGGTAGGCGGTGGACAGGACCGAGCCGAGCACGGCGATGCCGAGCGCGCCGCCGACCTGACGGAAGGTGTTGCTCAGGGCGGACGCGGAACCGGCCTTCTCGCGCGGCAGGGCCTGCATGATGACCACGCTGGTCGGCGTCATGATGTGTGCCATGCCGGTGCCCATCAGGAAGAAGATCACCTCGAGGAGCCAGATCGGGGTGTCCGCGTCCAGCACGGCGAACGCGCACAGCATCGCGGCGATCAGCAGCATGCCCCCGGTCGTGGTCGCCCGGTTGCCGAAGCGGTCCACGACCAGCCGGGCGCGCGGCGCGAAGATCAGCTGCGCGGCGGCCAGCGGAAGCATCAGCAGACCGGTCTGCAGCGGCGAGTAGCCGCGCACGCTCTGGGTGTAGAAGACCGAGAAGAAGGTCACGCCCATCAGCGCGAAGAACACCAGCCCTATGGCGCCGATCGCGGCCGAGAACACCTTGTTCTTGAAGTAGGTGACATCGATCGACGGGTGGTCGCTGCGCTTCTCGAACACCACGAACGCCACGAGCACGGCGAGTCCGGCACCGATGGTGGCGAGCACGGTCGCGTCCGTGAAGTCGGCGAGCTGGCCGCCCTTGATGATGCCGTAGACGAGCAGGACCAGTCCGATGACCGACAGCACGACGCCGACCGGGTCGATCCTGCCCGGGTTCGGGTCACGGGAGTCGGGCACCAGCCACAGCATCAGCGCGAGCGCGAGCACGACGATCGGCACGTTGATGAGGAAGACCGAGCCCCACCAGAAGTGGTCGAGGAGCACCCCGCCGGTGATCGGCCCGATGGCGATGGCGAGGCCGACGCCGCCGGCCCAGATGCCGATGGCCTTGGGCTGCTCGTCGCGCTCGAAGACGTTCATCAGGACGGCGAGCGTGGCCGGCATGACGAAGGCCGCGCCGAGGCCCATCAGCGCGCGGAAGGCGATGAGCTGGTCCGGCGAGCCGGAGAACGCGGCGAGGGCGGAACCGGCGCCGAACACGAACAGGCCGCCCAGCAGCACCTTCTTGCGGCCGAGCCGGTCGCCGAGCAGACCCGCGGTGAACAGCAGGCCGGCGAAGACAAGGGTGTAGGCGTTGATCGCCCACTCCAGCTCGCTCTGGGTGGCGCCCAGGCCGGTCGGCGCGGGGGTCGAGATCGTCTTGATCGCGACGTTGAGGATCGAGTTGTCGAGCACCACGATCAGCAGGCTCAGCATCAGTACGCCGAGGATCGCCCAGCGGCGCCGGTGCACCGCTTCCGGTACCCGGGAGTCAGGGACTGCGGTAGTCATGGGTCCGAGCGTAGCCCCATTACGATACGGCACCGTCTCGTATCGTAAGTCTTTGCCGAGACCTTACGTGCCGGAACGGTCACACCGCCCACCCCTGGCCCCGACCGGCACGAGGTGCCACCATGGAGGTGATCCGGGGACGCCGTGAGGGCGCCTCGAGATGACATAAGGAGCCGTTGCCATGACGCAGCTTTCGGCTGCCCCCAGCAAGCCTTCCGACGGCAGCAAGACGCTGTACGGGGGGAAGGGCACGCGCCGCATCACTGTCCGGGACATCGCCCTCGCCAAGGAACGCGGCGAGAAGTGGCCCATGCTCACCGCCTACGACGCCACCACCGCCTCCGTCTTCGACGAGGCCGGCATCCCCGTGATGCTCGTCGGCGACTCGGCGGGCAACTGCCATCTCGGGTACGAGACCACCGTGCCCGTCACCATGGACGAGATGACCATGCTGTCGGCGGCTGTCGTACGGGGCACCTCGCGCGCCCTGATCGTCGGCGACCTGCCCTTCGGTTCCTACCAGGAGGGTCCGGTGCAGGCGCTGCGCTCGGCGACCCGGCTGGTCAAGGAGGCGGGCGTCGGCGCGGTCAAGCTGGAGGGCGGCGAGCGCTCCCACGAGCAGATCAGGCTCCTCGTCGAGTCCGGCATCCCGGTCATGGCCCACATCGGCCTGACCCCCCAGTCCGTCAATGCCATGGGCTACCGCGTCCAGGGCCGTGGCGAGGAGGCGGCCCAGCAGCTGCTGCGGGACGCCAAGGCCGTGCAGGACGCGGGCGCGTTCGCGGTCGTCCTGGAGCTGGTCCCGGCGGAGCTCGCGGCCGAGGTCACCCGGGTGCTGCACATCCCGACGGTCGGGATCGGCGCGGGTCCCGAGACCGACGCGCAGGTCCTCGTCTGGACCGACATGCTCGGCCTGACCGGCGGGCGGGTCCCGAAGTTCGTCAAGCAGTACGCCGACCTGCGCGAGGTGATGACCGGCGCGGTCAAGGCCTTCGCGGAGGACGTCGTCGGCGGGACCTTCCCGCTGGAGGAGCACTCCGTCCACTAAGGCCCACGGGCCCCCAGAACCACAGTGGCACCAAGCGCCCCGCCGATCTTCCCCCGTCGGCGGGGCGCCCTCTGTCTCACCTGCGGAGTGACCCGCTGCCGCGCCTCGGCTAGGGCGTGTTGCGAAAGTCCCGCCTGCCTCGCGACGCCATGCACGCGCCCCCATCCTCGAACCTGCTGCGCAGGGCTCGGACGGGGGGACCCCCTTCGCCGCACCGGGCGAAAGCCCAAGTGCATCCAGTACGAGGGCTTCCGCCCGGCACGCCGAGAGCACGCACCTGACGCCGCGAGGCCCGCCCTTCGGGCGAACGACGGGACTTTCGCAACACGCCCTAGTCGAACCTCTTCAGGTCCCGCAGCCACGCCTCCGCCGAACTGTCCGACGGCGCCCGCCAGTCACCGCGGGGCGACAGCGAACCGCCCGCCGACACCTTCGGCCCGTTCGGCATGGCCGAGCGCTTGAACTGGGCGAAGGCGAAGAAGCGCCGGCAGAAGACCTCCAGCCAGCGCCGGATCTCCGGCAGGTCGTACGTCACGCGCTTGGCCTCGGGGAAGTTCGGCGGCCAGTCACCGGTCTTCTCGTCGTGCCAGGCGTGCCAGGCCAGGAAGGCGATCTTCGAGGGCCGGAAGCCGTAGCGCAGGACGTGGAAGAGCGTGAAGTCGTGCAGCGCGTACGGGCCGATCTTCGACTCGGTGGACTGCATCTCCTCGCCCGGCACGAGCTCCGGACTGATCTCGGTGTCGAGGATCGCGGCGAGGACGGCCCCGGTCTCCGCGTCGAACTGCTCGCTGCTGATGACCCAGCGGATCAGATGCTGCATCAGCGTCTTCGGCACGCCCGAGTTGACGTTGTAGTGGCTCATCTGGTCGCCCACGCCGTACGTGGACCAGCCGAGCGCCAGCTCGGAGAGGTCGCCGGTGCCGAGCACGATGCCGCCGCGCTGGTTGGCCAGCCGGAACAGGTAGTCGGTGCGCAGTCCCGCCTGGACGTTCTCGAAGGTGACGTCGTACACCGGCTCGCCGGAGGCGAAGGGATGGTCCATCTCCTTCAGCATGAGCCGCGCGGTCGGCGTGATGTCCAGTTCGGCCGCGGTGACGCCGAGGGCCCGCATCAGCCGGTGGGCGTTGCCCTTGGTGTGGTCGCTGGTGGCGAAACCGGGCAGCGTCCAGGCCAGGATGTCGCTGCGCGGGCGGCCGGCGCGGTCCATCGCGCGGGCGGCCACGATCAGCGCGTGCGTGGAGTCCAGGCCCCCGGAGACCCCGATGACCACCTTCGGGCCGCCGATCGCCGCGAGCCGCTGCTGGAGCCCGGCGACCTGGATGTTGTAGGCCTCGTAGCAGTCCTGGGCGAGCCGGTTCGCGTCGGCCGGCACGAACGGGAAGCGCTCCAGACGGCGCCTGAGGCCCAGGTCGCCGGCCGGCGGGTCGAGCTCGAAGGAGACCGTCCGGAAGTCGTTGGTCCGCACCTGGTGGGTGCGCCGGTTCTCGTCGAACGTGCCCATCCGCATCCGCTCCTGCCGCAGCAGGTCCAGGTCCACGTCGGCCACCGCGTACTCGTCGCCCTGCGGGAAGCGGTCCGTCTCGGCCAGCAGCACGCCGTTCTCGTAGACCATGGCCTGGCCGTCCCAGGACAGGTCGGTGGTCGACTCGCCGAGTCCGGCCGCCGCGTAGACGTACGCCGAGAGGCAGCGCGAGGACGCCGAACGGCACAGCAGCTTGCGGTCCTCGGCCCGCCCGACCGTGATCGGGCTGCCGGAGAGGTTGACCAGGACGGTCGCGCCGGCGAGCGCGGCCTCGGCGCTGGGCGGCACCGGCACCCACATGTCCTCGCAGATCTCCGCGTGCAGCACGAGCCCCGGGACGTCGGCCGCCTCGAACAGCAGGTCCACGCCGAACGGCACGGCCGTGCCGCCCACGCGGATCGAGCCGCCGCGCTCGTCGGCGCCGTCACCGATCTGCCGACGCTCGTAGAACTCGCGGTAGTTGGGCGGATACGACTTCGGTACGACACCGAGGACCCGGCCGCGGTGCACGATCACCGCGCAGTTGTAGACCCGGTTGCGGTGGCGCAGCGGGGCGCCGACGACCAGCACCGGGAGCAGTCCGGCCGACCCGGCGACCACCTGCGCGAGCGCCCTCTCGACCTCGTCGAGCAGCGCGTCCTGGAGCAGCAGGTCCTCGATGGAGTAGCCGCACAGCCCCAGCTCCGGGAAGACCGCGACGGCGACCCCCTCCTCGGAGCACCGGCGCGCGTGCCGCAGTACCGCTTCGGCGTTGGCGGGCGGGTCCGCGATGACGGTGTGACCCGTACACGCCGCGACGCGTGCGAACCCGTGCTGATAGATGGACCAGAAGGTCGAGGCAGTCACGGGATCAGTGTAATCGTCAGAGCGACGCTATAGAGGGCGGGGGACCGGCCGCCACCGCGACCCGGTGTGGGGACGGTGGACGGGACGGACGAGGGGCCCGGCCCCGAAGGTGCGAACCTCCGGGACCGGGCCCCTGCGGGCGTACGTCCGGTCAGTGCCGGCCGAACGACTGCACGTAACCGTTCGCGGGCGTACCCACGCCCGTCACGTCGTCGTAGCCCTTGACCGCGGACAGCGAGCTGTCCTTGCCGAGGCTGCGGACCGAGGTGCTCAACCCACCGGTGGCGTCATAGCCGTTGATGAAGTCGACGCGGGCCACCGCGAGGCCGGAGCCGGTCGGGTTGTCCGTGACGTCGTGGTACACCCGGGACCCGAACTTCGAGTAGATCGACGGGTTGGCGAAGCCGAGCGCCTTGCCGCCGGCCGCCTGCTGCGCCAGCGCCTGCACGGCCGCGATCACCGGCGAGGCCAGAGAGGTGCCGCCGATGCGGTACTCGCTGTACTGCTGCGAGCCGTCGGGGAAGGTCTGCGTCTGCCCCACCAGGAAACCGGTGTTCGGGTCGGCGATCGCGGAGATGTCCGGGACCACGCGGTTGCCGGCGGCGTTGTTGGCCGTGGCGAGCGCGTTCGGGACGACACCCTTCTGGTAGTAGGGCTCGGCGACCGTCTTGCTCGTGCCGCCGCCCGCGCCCGAGGTGAACGCCCCGGGGAAGCCCGTCCAGCTCTTGCCGTCCGCGGACAGCGTGGCCTTCTCGGTGCCCCAGCCGGTCTCCCACAGGTACTTGTCGCCCTTGCCGACCGCCAGCGAGGTACCGCCGACCGCCGTCACCCACGCCGAGTTGGCCGGGGTGTCGACCTGCTTCACACCGGTGTTGGCGACCTCGTCGCCGTTGTCGCCGGAGGAGAAGTAGAAGCCGATGCCCTCGACCGCGCCGAACTGGAAGACCTGGTCGTAGGCGGCCGCGAGGTCGGGCGTCTGGTTGGCCTCGATGTCGCCCCAGGAGTTGGAGACGATGTCGGCCAGGTGGTTGTCGACGACCTTGCTGAGCGAGTCGAGCAGATCGTCGTCGTAGCAGGACGCGGCACCCACGTACGTGATGTTCGCGGCCGGCGCGACCGCGTGCACGGCCTCGACGTCGAGGGTCTCCTCGCCGTACCAGCCGGCCGCCCCGCACTCCTCGGTCTTCGTGTAGTTCTTCGGCAGGACCTGCTTGAGCTGGCTGCTGCTGTAGGCCGCATCGCCGTTCTTCTTCGCGTAGGTGGCCGCGTCGAAGGCGATGGTCGGGGAGGCGTAGGCGTCGGTGATGGCGACACGCACCCCCTTGCCGGTGTACGTGCCCGCCCCGTAGGCGGCGCGCAGCTGCTTGCCCGTGTAGCCCTTGATCGCGTACGGGATCTTCGAGCCGTAGGCCTCGGGCAGCGTGCTCGCGATCTTCGAGCCGTAGTACGAGGAGAACGGTCCGGCGTTCTTGAACACGGCGTCCGGCGGCGGCAGTTGGTCCTTGCTGCTCGCCTTGTGCGGTGCGTTGTCCAGGCCGGTGACGGTCAGGACGGCACCGTCCAGAGCGGCCGGCGCGGAGGCCGACCTGGCCGGGGCGCGGTAGGTCTTCGAGCCCTTGGTGTAGTTGTGCAGCTGGGTTCCGAAGGCCTTCTCGGCGGCGGCCACGTCACCGGTGACGGAGACGTAGTGCTGCGAGACGCCCGTGACCTTCAGACCCGCCGACTCCAGCCAGGACTTCACCGCGGCGACCTGCGCCTTGGTGGCACCGAAGCGGGCCTGCGCCTGCTTGGCGCTCAGGAACCTGCCGTACGACGCGGAGGCGGGGTCGGACACCGACTTCGCGTAGGCGGCGAGACCGGCGGCGTTCTTGCCGGCGAGGTAGACCCGGGCGGAGACCTGGGCGCTGTCCGAGGCGGCGCCCTTGTCGGCCTTGGCGGTGGCCCACGCGGGCTTGGTCCCGGCCAGCGTGTCACGGTTCGGGCTGTCCGCGGCGTGGGCCGCGGGTATACCGAGCGCCAGTGCGCCCGCGAGCATCGGCAGTGTCGCCGCCATGCTCACACCGGCGCGGAATGTGGCGCGGTTGGATCTCATGGAACCCCCTGGATGCGGTTCGTCGCGAGTGATCACTCGACGGTGGCCACTCTTGCGACGAACCCTTCATGCAAGGGGAATGGGCATGCCAAGAGGAGCCCAATTAACCTAATGAGAAAGGCTGGTTCGAGGGTTAACCCTCTATGATCGCGGCTTTGCGCCCCGTTCCTTCAGCATTCCCGCCATCAGATCGATCTCCGACTGCTGCGCGTCGACCATCCCCTGCGCGAGCCGCTTCTCCACACCGACCGTGCACTTCTGCGCACAGCCCTTCGCCATGTGGATGCCGCCCTGGTGATGGTCCGTCATCAGCTGGAGGTAGAAGATCTCGGCCTGCTTGCCGTTGAGCGTGCCCAGCTTCTTCATCTCGCCGGTGGTCGCCATGCCCGGCATCAGCGAACCCTCGCCGGCCGACGGCATGTCACCCATGTCCATCCACGTCATCGGCGGATCCGCCGACACCTTCGGCAGCCGCCACAGATCCAGCCAGCCCAGCAGCATGCCGCGCTGGTTGGCCTGCGTCTGCGCGATGTCGTAGGCGAGGCGCCGGACTTCGGCGTCCTTGGTGCGGTCGCGCACGATGTACGACATCTCGACGGCCTGCTGGTGGTGCACGGCCATGTCACGCGCGAAACCCGCGTCCGCGGACGCGGCGGTTGGGGCCCCGTCCGATCCGTCGCCCTCGGCCACGGCGTAGGTGATCGCGCCCGCCGCGACGAGCACGCCCGCCACGGCCACGGCCACTCCCGCGTACCTCACTGGCCCAGACCACCCGTGCACGCCGCGCCCGGCTCGGGCGTCTGGTCGCCCTGCACGAACTTCTCGAAGAACTTGTCGACGTTCGGGTCCTTCGCCCCCGTCACGGTCCGCTGGTGGCCCCACGCCGACAGCATGATCGGGTCCTTTTGCTTGTCGTCCGGGCTCATCAGCGTGTACGGCGTCTTCTTCACCTTCGCCGCGAGCGCGTCCACGTCGGCCTTCTTGGCCGCGCTGGTGTACGTCACCCAGACCGCGCCGTGCTCCAGCGAGTGCACGGCGTGCATGGTGCCGATCGCCTTGGTGTAGACGTCGCCGTTGCAGTTCATCCAGACCTGGTTGTGGTCGCCGCCGACCGGGGGCTCCATCGGGTAGCTCACGGTCTTGGCCACGTGGTTGCGGCCCAGCGTGCCCTTCCAGGTCTTCACGCCGTCCGAGCCCGTGACGAAGTGCCCCTTGCTCTTGCCGTCGGCCGCGGTGTCGTCGGACTGCGACTGCACCAGCACGATGGAACCGACGACCAGACCGGCGACGACGACCACGGCGGCGCCGATGGTGAGGATCCGGTTGCGGCGCTCCCGGGACTGCTCGGCGCGCCGCATCTCCTCTATGCGCGCCTTGCGTGCCGCTGCGGTGCTCTTCTTGGCGGAACCCATGAGGTGTGTCCTTCTGGGGGAAAGGGGCGGGACGTATGGTGACGATCGGTCCGCTGATCGTAGTGGGGCCGGGGCGGCTTCTCGTAGGGAGCCCGCAGAAACCGGGGACGCGGGGTGAGACGGGGAGGGC
>NZ_RSAJ01000145.1 GCF_003933965.1 Streptomyces sp. RP5T | reverse complement strand
GTCCGGACACTGGACCGGCGGCTCGCGGCGCGGAGCGGCCAGGTCTGACCGGGAGGTTCGCAGCGGGGCGCGTGTCTGCGCGGTGCGGATGCGGTGGTTGGCGTTGGCGACGGTGAACCCTCTGCGCCTCCACCCGACGTCCGCCAGAGAGCGGGACCGAAACCGGGACCGGCCGATCCCGAGGTCGCCGCTTGTGCGGTCGCTGGACGGGTTCCGCCTGGTCCGGCAGCCGCGTTGATCCTCGTCGGGGTCTAGGGGGCGCCGGGGCTCGTCCGGCCGGGCCACACCCCAGTCTCCAGGAGTGCGGCGATCGCCGCGGTGTACGGCTCGATGTCCAGGCCCTGCTCGGCCAGCCACGCGTCCGAGTAGTACTTGTCGAGGTACCGGTCGCCGGGGTCGCAGAGGAGGGTGACGACACTCCCCCGGTGCCCCTCGGCCACCATCTCGGCGATGATCTTCAGCGCGCTCCACAGTCCGGTGCCGGTCGAGCCGCCCGCACGGCGCCCGATGGCCCGCTCCAGGGCCCGCACGGCGGCGACGCTGGCCGCGTCCGGGACCTTCATCATGCGGTCGATCGCCCCGGGTACGAAGCTCGGCTCCATGCGCGGCCGGCCGATGCCCTCGATGCGCGAGCCGCAGTCGCACGTCACGTCCGGATCGCCGGTGCTCCAGCCCTCGAAGAAGCAGGAATTCTCAGGATCGGCCACGCAGATGCGGGTGTCGTGCTGCATGTAGTGGACGTACCGGGCGAGGGTCGCCGAGGTGCCGCCGGTGCCGGCCGTGGCGACGATCCAGGCGGGCTCCGGGAAACGCTCCAACTCCAGTTGCCGGAAGATGGATTCGGCGATGTTGTTGTTGCCGCGCCAGTCCGTGGCCCGTTCCGCGTAGGTGAACTGGTCCATGTAGTGGCCGCCCGTCTCCCCCGCGAGGCGGGCGGACTCCTCGTACATGGTGCGCGGGTCGTCCACGAAGTGGCACCGGCCGCCGTGGAACTCGATGAGGCGGATCTTCTCGGCGCTCGTCGTGCGCGGCATGACCGCGATGAAGGGCACGCCGATCAGCTTCGCGAAGTACGCCTCCGACACGGCGGTGGAGCCGCTGGACGCCTCGATCACCGGGCGGCCCGGCCGGATCCAGCCATTGCACAGGCCGTAGAGGAACAGGGACCGGGCGAGCCGGTGCTTGAGGCTGCCGGTGGGGTGGGTCGACTCGTCCTTGAGGTACAGGTCGATGCCCCACTTCTCCGGGAGCGGGAAGCGCAGGAGGTGTGTGTCGGCCGAGCGGTTGGCGTCCGCCTGCACCTTGCGGACGGCTTCTTTCAGCCAGCCTCGGTAGGCGGTGTCGCTGCGGTCGATGTCGAGGGTGTCGCCGGGTCGGGTCTGCTGAGGGGTGCTCACGGCGGGGCTCCTAACACTTCGCGCCGACGGCGCGTCGCGCGGCCGCTGTCTCGATCATAGACACCTTGCGCACGCTTCTCACCTGCATAAACACACCTTTGGGAGCCTCAAAGGCACCCTGGGGTCGCAAGGGGGCGCGGTGGCGGGGGCGCATTCGCACGAGTGCTCCGGGCGCTCCCGCCGAGATGTCATGCGTACTGGTGCTCGACGCCCATGGCGGGCAGACTGCACCGGGCGGGACGGACATCCCGAACACGGGGGCGCGCACACTGGATCACGACAGACGCCGGCTCTCGGCCCACGCGGGAGCACGGGCCGGCGCACCGACGCGCACAAGGGGGCGGGACAGCATGGCGGAGCCGGAGTTCACGGCTACGGGCGTGCGGATCGGGAAGAGACTGCGATCGCTCACCCGGGCCGGTCAGGTCCGGATCAACGACGGCAGACTGGAACTGCTCACCAGTTACGGCAGCGAGATCGACAGTGCGCCGGTGCAGGCGGTGCGCGCCTCCAAGCCCTGGTTCGCCCCGGACGGCCGGGCTCTCGCCGACCTCAACGGCAACCGGTACCTGCTGACCCTGGGCGAGCGCGACCCCGCCCCGGGCGAGCCGGGGCCGCCGGCGGCTCGCCGGTTCATCGAGGCCGTACGCAGGGCTGCGGGACGTAGCGAGTAGGTCACCGCGAGTTGCGGCAACGCACCTCCTGCGTCACGCTGGTCTCACATCACTCTGGGTTTACCGGCGATCACGCTGCACACCAGCCCGCCGGGCACTACAGCAGGCGCCCATGTCACACGGGCACCTGCTGGATCGATCCGAACTCCGTGTTCTTCCGGACCTCACGTCGGGGAGTCGCAGCCGTGATCAGTCACCCAAGCAGGCATTGCACGGTGGAGCTTCAGGCTCTGCCGTCGCGGATCGGCCAGGTCCGCAGAATCCTTTCTGCGCAGTTGCGCTACTGGCATATGGATCCCCTCATAGACCGGGCCGTGCTCGGTGTGACGGAGTTGCTGACCAACGTCCACCGCCATGCCCAGCCCGACAAGACGTGCACCGTGAAGATCGAGCTGCTGCTCGACCGGCTCATGGTCTCGGTGCACGACCACGACCCGCGTCTGCCGGTCGTGGCCGACATCAAGGACACCGAGCCGCTCGCCACGTGCGGGCGCGGGCTCGCGATGGTCGCCGCGGTCAGCGAGAGCTGGGGCGTACGGCCGGACGGCGAGTCGGGCAAGTTCGTGTGGTTCACGCTGCCGACGCCCTCCGCAGCGCGGCCCCAGCGTCAGACCATCCTCGACAAGACCGCGCTCCGGTTCGCCGAGGTGCGGGTCGAGGGCCGTAGGTCCGAACACGCTCCCGCCCGGTCCGCCGTTGCCGGCTGACCGGGCGGTGACGGCTGCTCCGTACGCCCGTCGGCCCCGGAGGCGCCTGGGGGCGGGTCCG
Source organism: Streptomyces sp. RP5T (assembly GCF_003933965.1). Taxonomy (GTDB): domain Bacteria; phylum Actinomycetota; class Actinomycetes; order Streptomycetales; family Streptomycetaceae; genus Streptomyces. Next base: position 14,319 of record NZ_RSAJ01000145.1, on the reverse strand, counting down.
GGAGAGCGCACAGCTCTGCGGACCTCCGCGGGTACGTCGTCCCGGCACCGGCGCGCCCCTCCGGCCCTGTCCCGGGCGAGCCGCCGAGTGCACGATCAGGCGACCCGGCAAGCCCGTGACCCCGCGACCCGGCGTGCTACTCCGTCGCGATGGCACTCAGCACATCGAGGCGTGCCGCGCGCCGGGCCGGGCGCAGTCCAGCGAGGGCTCCGGCGGTGAGGCCCACCAGGGCGACCACCGCGAGGTGCAGGGGCGGTATCGCGAAGGCGAAGGTGCTGTCGCTCGTGCCGTCCGAGGCCTTGACCAGAACCCAGCCCAGGAAGGCGCCGAGGGTGAGTCCGCCGACCGTGCCGAAGGCCGCGACCAGGACCGACTCCCAGCGGACCATGGCGCGCAGCTGGGAACGGGTCTGGCCCACGGCCCTCAGCAGGCCCAGTTCGCGGGTGCGCTCGTGGAGGGCGAGGGTCAGCGTGTTGGCGATGCCCAGCAGCGCGATGAGGACCGCGAGGGCCAGGAGCGCGTAGACCAGCGTCAGCATCATGTCGATGCCGCCGGCCGACGACTGCGCGTACTCGTCGCGGGTCTGCACCTCGGGATGCCCGTACCGCGCCGCCACCTTCTCCACCGCCGCCCTGCCCGCGCCCGTGCCCACGCCGTCCTTGAAGGAGACCGCGACGACCGTGTCCGCGTCCTGGGTGCGGTGCGGGGCCCAGGCCGCGCGGGTGATGACGTAGTCCCCCGCCAGTTCGGAACGCCCGTAGACCGCGCGGACCGTGAAGGTCTCCTTCTCGCCGTCGGTGAAGGCGAGTCGGGTCGTGTCGCCGGGCGTGAGGCCCTGTTTCCGGGCCTCCGTGCGGGTGATGGCGATGCCGTCGGTGCCGAGGTCGCGCAGGGAGCCGCGCACGGTGCCGAGGTCGAAGGTGCGCTCCAGGGCCAGCGGGTCCGTGACGGTCAACGCCCTCCCCTGACCGTCGACTTCGGCGACACCGCGGCCGAGTCCCACAGCGGTGTCCACCTCGGGAAGCGATGCGAGCGCTCCGGCGAGACGGGGGCTCAGGCCGCTGCCGCCCGCGCCGAACGACGGGGTGCTGACGGCGACGTCGCCCGCGAAGGACCGGGACACGGTCTGGTCCATGGTGGCCTTCAGGGACGCCCCGAACACCGTGAACAGCGAGACCACGGCCACACCGATCATGAGCGCGCTCGCGGTGGCGGCCGTCCGCGCGGGGCTGCGCAGGGCGTTGCGCCGGGCCAGGGAACCGGTGACGCCGCGGAACCGGTCGAGGGGGCTGCCGAGCACGCGTACGGCTGTCGTCGAGGCGACCGGGCCGAGGACCACGAACGCGACGAGCGCCAGGACCGCGCCGGTCGCGGCGAGACCGAGGGACGGTGACACCAGGACGCCGGTGAGGGTGACCGCCACGGCGAGCGCGCCCAGGCCGGCCCCGGTGACGGCACGGAAGCGGGAGGCGCCCGACTGGTCGACGGCCGTCTCGCGCAGTGCGGCCAGCGGAGCGGTGCGTCCGGCGCGTACGGCCGGCAGCAGGGCGGAGCCCAGGCAGACCACGACACCGACCGCGAGCGGCAACAGCCACGACAGCGCGCTGATCACCAAGTCGCCCTCGGGGAAGGGGAATCCGATCGCCGGGAACAGCGCCTGGAGACCTGCGGCGATCCCGATGCCACCGGCGAGACCCGCCGCGGAGGCGGTGACGGCCACGACGCTCGCCTCGGCCAGGGTCGACGCGGTGACCTGGCGTCGGGAGGCGCCGAGGGCCCGCAACAGGGCGTTCTCACGGGTGCGTTGGGCGACGACGATCGCGAAGGTGTTGTGGATGGAGAAGGTGGCGACCAGGAGGGCCACGCCCGAGAACACCAGCAGGAAGGTGGTGAACACGCTCAGGAACCGGCTGGAGATCATGTCGGTGTTCTCCTCGGTCGACTCCTGGCCGGTGATCGCCTCAACCCCCTTGGGCAGTACGCGAGTCAGCCGGTCGACGAGTTCCCGCTGGCTTGTTCCGGGGTCCGCGCGCACCTGGATGCTCGACGCCTCTCCGGGCCGGGCCGTGAGGTACTTCTCGGCGTCGGCCCGGGTCATGCCGGTGAAGGTCACCTGGGCCATGCCGTCCTCGCCGCCGAAGGTGGCGAGGCCGACGATGGTCACCTCGACGGGGTCCGGTGTCCGCAGGATCGTCCGGTCGCCGATCCTCAGGCCGCCCTTCTCGGCGGTGCCGCGGTTGACCACGACCTCCCCGGACCTCTCCGGTGCGCGGCCCTCGGCGAGCCGGTACGGATTGAGCCGCGTGTCGTCGATCCAGTTGCCGGCGAGGGTGGGCGGGCCCTGGCCGCCGATGGGCTTGCCGTTCGCGCCGACCAGTTGGCCCGCGCCCTGGATGTCGGGGGCGGCTGCCGCGACACCGGGGACCTGTTCGACGGTGCCGACCAGGTCGGTGGGGACCGGTTCGCGCACCCCCTGGCTCTCCCCCGGCGTGGTGATGGCCCCGGAGCTGCGGACCACGGCGTCGGTGCCGCCGGTCGCGTTGCCGAACATGGTGTCGAAGCCGGCGCGGAGGGTGTCGCCCATGACGAGGGTGCCGGTGAGGAAGGCGACGCCCAGGAAGACGGCGAGGAAGGTCCCGGTGAAGCGCCGTTTGTGGGCGCGCAGGGAGTTCACGCTCAGGCGGAGGGCCGCGTTCATGAGGGCACCTCCGTCCTGGAGGGTGTCTCCGTCTGCGAGGGCGTCTCGAAGGCCTTCATGCGGTCCAGGACCCGGTCCGCGGTAGGTGCTTCCATACGGTCCACCAGGCGCCCGTCGGCCAGGAAGACGACCTCGTCGGCGTGGGCCGCGGCCACCGGGTCGTGGGTGACCATGACGACCGTGCGGGCCGTCCGGCGCACGGTCCTGCCGAGGAGGCCGAGGACCTCCCCGCCCGAGCGGGAGTCGAGGTTCCCGGTGGGCTCGTCGGCGAAGACGACGTCGGGGCGGCCGGCGAACGCCCGGGCCACGGCGACGCGTTGCTGCTGACCGCCGGAGAGCTCGGCCGGCCGGTGGTGCAGCCGGTCGCGCAGGCCGACGACGTCGATCAGCGCCTCGATCCACTCGGGGTCGCCCCTGCCGCCCGCGAGGTCCAGCGGCAGCCGGATGTTCTCCTCGACGGTCAGCGTCGGCACCAGGTTGAACGCCTGGAACACGAAACCGACGCGGTCGCGACGCAGGAGGGTCAGACGGCGGTCGTCGAGGCGGCCGAGATCGGTGTCGCCGATGTGGGCGGTGCCCTCAGTGAGCGTGTCGAGGCCCGCCGCGCAGTGCATGAGGGTGGACTTGCCGGAACCGGAGGGCCCCATGATCGCGGTGAAGCGACCGGCCGGGAAGTCGACGCTCACCCCGTCCAGGGCCCGCACTCCGGTGTCGCCGCTGCCGTAGACCTTCACGGCGTCGACCACCCGGGCGGCCGGCGGTGTCCTCGTCGGGGCGGTCGGGGCGGTCATGCCGTGCCGCCCTTGCCCGCCGCACGGCCGAACTGCTCGTCGAGGACGGACAGCCGACGCCAGTACTCGTCCTCGTCGATCTCGCCGGCGGCGAAGCGGCGGCCGAGCACGGCGATCGGCGAGTCGCCGGAGGGACCGGCGTCGGCGGGGGTCCGCCAGGGTCCGCGGTGGCCGTGCCGGGCGGTGCGGCGCAGGACGGTGACGGCGCCGATCACGACGGCGGCCCAGATCAGCGGGAAGAAGAGGATCCACGGCCCCGGGCCCCCGTCCCAGTTCGCGAGCGTCTGCATGTCGGTTCATCTCCCTGGAGTTCTGCGGGTGTCCTTCGGTGCTGCTTCGAGACTGGCGCCGGGGACGGGTCGGGGTCGTCGTACGGCCAGCGGCAGTGTGTGTACCTCCCGGGGAGTACACGGGCCTGTTCGGCCTGCTCCTCAGGGTCTCGACTTCTGTAACTACTAGTATGTACAGTGACGGCATGAGCACCTCGGACCGACTGATCGAGTCCACCCGTGAACTGCTGTGGGAGCGCGGCTACGTGGGGACCAGCCCCAAGGCCATCCTGGAGCGCGCGGGCGCCGGACAGGGCAGCATGTACCACCACTTCAAGGGCAAGCCCGACCTCGCTCTGGCCGCGATCCGCAGGACCGCCGAGGAACTGCGCGCCACCGCGGAGGCGGTGCTCGGCGGGCCCGGCACACCGTACGAGCGCATCGAGGCCTATCTGCGGCGCGAGCGTGACGTGCTGCGCGGCTGTCCTGTCGGCCGACTCACGATGGATCCGGACGTCATCGCCAGCGACGAGCTGCGGGCACCGGTCGACGAGACGATCGACTGGATCCGTGAACGCATCGCCGGAATCGTCGAAGAGGGCAAGGAACAGGGCCAGTTCGCGGCCTCGCTGGACGGCGAGGAGATCGCGGCGACCGTGCTCGCGACGGTCCAGGGCGGCTATGTCCTCGCCCGCGCGTCCGGCTCGCCCGCCGCGTTCGACACCGGTGTACGAGGCCTGCTCTCACTGCTCGCGCCCCTCTCGACGCAAGGGAAGTAGACACACGTGCGGATCACCCGACAGCGCCCCGAAACCCGGCAGGGAGCGGCGGAGAACTTCACCGGGACGGTGTGGCTCGACGAGATCGCCGCGCCCGCCGCCCCGTCCCGGCTGCGGATGTTCAACGTCCACTTCGCCCCCGGCGCGCACACCGCGTGGCACCGCCATCCGCACGGCCAGGTGCTGCACGTCACCGAGGGCGAGGGGCTGGTGCAGCGCAGGGGCGCGCCCCCCGAACCGGTCCGGGCGGGCGACACGGTGTGGATCGAACCGGGTGAGTGGCACTGGCACGGAGCCGGGCCGTACACCTTCATGACCCATCTCGCGGTCGTCGAGGCCGCGGAGGACGGCGCGACGGCCGACTGGGACGCGCATGTCGCCCCCGAGGACTACCCCTCCTGAGGAGACTCCCGATGCACGCCATGCAGTACGAACTCACTCTGCCAGCCGACTACGACATGGGCGTCATCCGCGCGCGCGTGGCCCGGATCGGGCATCTGCTGGACGGCTGGGAGGGGCTCGGCGTCAAGACGTACCTGATCCGCGAGCGCGGGGTGAACGGCTCACCCGTCAACCAGTACGCGCCGTTCTACCTCTGGAACACGGTGGAGGGCATGAACACCTTCCTGTGGGGCGGTGCCTTCCAGGGGCTGAGCCATGACTTCGGCCGCCCGTCGGTGCGCCAGTGGACGGGACTGGCGTACGAGGAGGGCGGCGCCGCCGGCTCTCCCGCCCGGTGGGCCCTGACACGCCGGCAACCGGTGCCGGACGGCGTGGAGTTGGCCGGGGTGACGGCGGACGCCGTGGGTGAGGCGGAGCGGCTGGCCCGGGTGGACGGCGCGGTGTGCGCGGCGGCCGTCGTGGACACCGACCGCTGGGAGCTCGTCCACTTCTCCCTCTGGACGCACGACTCGCCCGAGGCGGACGGCGACCTCTTCGAGGTGCTGCACGTGTCGGCTCCGGGCCGGGAGTTGCTGCCGCAGGGCCGGCAGTGGTGAGGGCCACCGCCGTCCGTACGGTGGCCGGTGACGTTCCCGCCGAGCGGCTCGGTGTGTGCGACGCGCACGACCATCTGTTCTTCGGCAGTCCCCTCCTGCCCGGGCAGGAGCTGCGGAGCGTCTCCGCGGCGCGGGCCGAGCTGCGGGCGTTCGCCGCGCAGGGCGGGGGCACCGTGGTGCAGTGGACGCCGTACGGGCTGGGGCGGCGGGCCGCCGAACTGCCCGCGCTGGAGCGGGAGACGGGGGTGCGGATCGTCGCCGCGACCGGGCTGCACCAGGCCGTCCACTACGACGACGCCACGCTCGCCGGACTGCGCGGCAGGCTGGCCGAGGTGTTCGTCGCCGAACTGACCGAGGGCATCGGGGCGTCGGGGGTCCGCGCGGGGCTGATCAAGGTGGCGGGCGGGTTCCACGCGCTGGACGCGCACGCCCGCTGGACCATGTCCGCGGCGGCGGAGGCCCATCGTGCGACGGGGGCGCCGATCGCCGTCCATCTGGAGCAGGGTACCGGCGCGCTGGACGTGCTGGACCTGTTGTGCGGGGAGTTGGGGGTGCCGCCGCAGCGGGTGATCCTCGGTCACCTCAACCGCTCCCCCGACCTGACCGTGCACCGCCAGGCCGCGGCATCGGGCTGCTACCTCGCCTTCGACGGGCCCTCACGCGCCCATCACGGCACGGACTGGCGCATGCCCGACGCCGTACGGGCCCTGGCCGAGGCGGGACATACGCACCGGCTGCTGCTCGGCGGCGACACCACGACCGCGGCCGCCCGCTCGGTCGACGGAGGGCCGGGAATGCCGTATCTGCTGCGCCGGATACGCCCGCGGCTCGCGGCCGAGCTGGGTGAGGAAGCGGTGCGGCAGATCCTCGTCGACAACCCCGGCCGGGCCCTGGCCGTGGAGTGGACGCGGCCCTGCCACCCCCGCTCAGCGGCAGAGGGCGTCGATGTCCTCGGAGAACGCCGGGAACTCTGACCGGGCGGCGGCGACGATGTCACCGGTCGCGCGGCGCGGGGTGGTCGCGTGACGCTCGGCGAGTGCGGTGAGCACCGGGTCGGGGCGGCCGTCGTACCGCTCGTGCTCCACGACCTCCATCGGTCCCAGGCCGTCGGCCAGCACCCACAGGAAGTCGGACAGGTTCGCCGCGACGACACCGCGCTCGCCCTCCGAGCCCAGGAACACCACGGGCTGTTCGGCGAGCGGCCGCCCGGGCCGCACGCACCACAGGGCAGCTAGGCCACCGGTGCCGTCCTGTCCGAAGACCCGGTAGGCGTCGCCGTCCAGTCGGTGGTTGCCGGTCCAGTGGCGCAGCCAGTCGGTGGTCTCCTCGGCGGAGTCGAAGGCGTCGTACGGCTCGAAGTCGACTCCCTCGCCGTCGTCGTAGTCGAACTCCACGCGGGCCACCTCGGCCAGCGCGGGCGGGAGGGCGCGGTCGCCCTCGGTCGTCTCGATCACGCCCGCAGGCTAGCCGCCGCCACTGACAACGGCCCTGCCGTCGCGGCGCGGTGGACCTTGACGGGGCTGCCGGGGACCTGACCAGACTGGCCTGATCGACCTGACACCGATGGGGAGAACATGCGAGTCGTCGTCATCGGCGGGAGCGGGCACATCGGCACCTTCCTGGTGCCGCGACTGGTCCGCGCCGGCCATGAAGTGATCAACATCAGCCGGGGCGCGCGTACCGCGTACGTCGAGGCTCCCGAGTGGCAGCACGTGCGTCAGGTGGTCGCCGACCGGCAGCGGGAGGACGACGAGGGGACCTTCGGCGACCGCGTGGCCGGGCTGGAGCCGGACGTCGTCGTCGACCTGGTGTGCTTCACCCTGGACTCGGCCACCGCGCTGGTAGAGCGGCTGCGCGGCGCGGCCGGGCACCTGCTGCACTGCGGCAGCGTGTGGCGTCACGGGCCCGCCGACAGGCTGCCGGTAACCGAGACCACAGGCACCCCGCCCGTCGGGGAGTACGGCATCCAGAAGGACCGGATCGCCCGGATGCTGAAGGAGGAGACCGCCGCCGGGGGCCTGGTGACCACGTCCCTGCACCCCGGGCACATCGTCGGTCCCGGCTGGCATCCGATCGGCCCGCTGGGAAGCCTCGACCCCACCGTCTGGTACGCGCTCTCGGCGGGCCGGCCGCTCCGGATCCCCGGCAGCGGTGTCGAGCTGATGCACCACGTGCACGCGGACGACGTGGCGCAGTCCTTCGAGCGGGCGGTCGAGCAGCGGGACGCGGCGGCGGGAGAGGACTTCAACATCGTGGCCCCCACCGCGCTGAACGTGCGCGGGTACGCCGGTATCGCGGCCGGGTGGTTCGGCCGGACCGCGTCGCTGGAGCCGGTGACCTGGCAGGAGTTCCGTCTGGCCACGGCCCCGGAGCACGCCGAGGCGAGCTGGGAGCACCTTCACCGCAGCCAGTGCCTGTCCATCGAGAAGGCCAGGAACCTCCTCGGCTACGCCCCCCGCTACGAACCGGAGGCCGCCGTACTGGAGTCGGTGCGGTGGCTGATCGACCACGGGGAGCTGGAGGTGGCGGGCCCGCTCGGCGTCTGACCGGGCCCTAAATCGTGTTGCGCAACGGCTGGTCGATCTTCCGGGTCTCCTTCATGCGGAGTTCCAAGGCGGCAGGAAGGCATGCATATTCGGGCAGTTGACCTTGCTGTCGATGGCTGGATCTGCGCGAGTTCGCCGTTGTGCAACAGCCTTTAGGCCCGGCCGGCGTCCAGGCGGGCCACCCGGGCCACGTTCTCCCGGTCCTCCGGGTCCGCGCTCGCCTCGGCAGAGAACCAGGCGTCGAGGATCTCCTTGAGGAGCGGTGCGGAGGTGAGGCGGAGGCTGAGCGCCAGGACGTTCGCGTCGTTCCAGCGGCGGGCGCCGTCCGCGGTGTAGGCGTCCGTGCACAGGGCGGCCCGGACGCCGGGGACCTTGTTCGCGGCGATGGAGGCGCCGGTGCCGGTCCAGCAGCAGACGACGGCCTGGTCGGCTCGCCCCGCGGCGACCTCACGGGCCGCGGCCTCGGAGCAGGCGGCCCACTGCGGGTCGGCGCCGGGGCTCAGGGCGCCGTACGCGACGACGTCGTGGCCTCGCGCGCGCAGCTGGTCGAGGAGGGTGCGCGCGACTGGTTCGTCCATGTCCGACGAGACGGAGATCCGCATGTCACGAGCCTACTCGGCGGTTCGCCCACCGGAGGACGGGTTCCAGGTAGGTCACGTGCGGACCGGCGAGGCCAGGCAGTTCGGCCGGTGAGCCGACGAGGGTGATCCGGTCGAACTCCGGGGCACGCCCGCGTGCCGTCTCGGCGGCCACGAGCGCCTCGAAGCGTTCGTGGATCAGGGGCGCGGGCAGGGGTGGCGCCAGGTAGTGGACGCCGACCTGTCCGTCCTCGCCGTGGGTGACCAGGCAGCGGGTGAGGTCGGCCGCGGGGAGGTCGATGCCGGTCTCCTCGGCCAGTTCCACGGCCGCGTGTCGGCGCAGTGCGTGCTCGTCGAGCGGCTCGTCGCCGGTGGGTGGTTCCACCGATCCGCCGGGGAACTGCCGGCGTCCGGGTGCGGCGGTCGAGGCGGACATGCGGCCCACCAGGACGCGTCCGTCCTCGGTCGGCTGCACCACGCTCACGAACAGGGACCGCGGGACGGTGGCGCCCGGGACGCGGCGCAGGGCGAAGTAGCGGTAGGTCGCCCGGGACCAGGAGACGAGCAGGGTGTCCGGGGCTTCCCTGGACAGTCCCGCGCAGACGGCCACGGGGCCGTCGAAGAGGGAGGGGTTGGCGCGGACCGCCTCGTGCCACGCACGGTCCATGGCCACCCGCGTCCGCCCCCGCACCACCGGGGCCGCCACCTCGACCAGGCGCAGCTTTCCGGCCTCCAGCAGTTCAGCCACGGGCCAGGGCCCCCAGCGGGTCGTCGAACATCGGCTCCCACGCCGGGACGGCCGCGTCCCACCTGGTGTCCCTGTCCGCCCGCGACTCCCCCGCACCACCGACCAGACGCAGCCTCCCGGCCACCAGCAGTTCAGCCACGGGCCAGGGCCCCCAGCGGGTCGTCCAGTACCGGCTGCCACGCCAGTTCGGCTGCTCCGACGAGGCTGTTGTGGTCCAGGGTGCAGGCCAGGATGGGGACGCCGCCGCTCTGTCCCCACAGGCTGCGCTCGGCGACGACGGCCCGCAGGCGCGCGGGGTCGGCGTCCAGGAGGGTGCGGTGGAGGCCGCCGAGGATGATCCGGTCCGGGTTGAGGATGTTGACCAGCCCGGCGAGGCCCAGGCCCAGGCGGTCGATCAGCGACTCGGCCGCCGTACGGACGGCGGGGTCGTCGTAGTGGTCGCGCACGAGGTCGTCGGCCTGCCGGAGCAGGGACTGCTCGGGGCCGGGGTCGCGTCCCGCCGCCGTGAGCAGGGCCAGCGGGTCGGCCTCGACGTCCAGGCAGCCGCGGCTGCCGCAGTGGCAGGGGCGGCCCTCGGGGTTCACGGTGAGGTGGCCGACCTCCAGGGCCAGGCCCGAACTGCCCGTGTGCAGACGCCCGTCGAGCACCAGTGCCCCGCCCACGCCCCGGTGGCCGGTGGCCACGCACAGCAGGTCCCGGGCGCCGCGCCCCGCGCCGTGCCGGTGCTCGGCGAGCGCGGCGAGGTTGACGTCGTTGCCCGCGAAGGCCGGTCCGGTGATGCCGGCGGCGCGCACGCACTCGCCGAAGATCCGGCGGACGGGGGCGCCGGCGGGCCAGGCCAGGTGGAGGGGGTTGAGGGCGAGGCCGTCGGGTTCGGCGACCGCGGAGGGCACGGCGAGTCCCGCGCCCACGCAGCGCCTTCCGGTGGTGCGCAGCAGGTCGGCGCCCGCCTCCACGACGGAGCCGAGGACCTTCGCCGGGTCGGCGTCGACGGTCTCGCAGCCGGGTGCGGTGGCGACGATACGGCCGCCCAGTCCGACCAGGGCGGCCCGGAAGCCGTCGGAGTGCACCTGCGCGGCCAGCACCACGGGACCGTCCTCGGCGACCGCGAGCCGGTGCGAGGGCCTGCCCTGCGAACCGGCGGCCGCGGTGGGCCGGGCGTCGACGCGGATCAGCCCGAGCGCCTCCAGCTCGGCGGCGACCGCGCCTGCCGTCGCCCGCGTCACCCCGAGTTCCGCCGTGAGCACGGCCCGGGTGGGCGCCCGTCCGGTGTGCACGAGCTCCAGCGCGGGCCCGAGCGCACCGCGCCCCCGGTCCAGCCGCGCCCTCGAGGTGGTCCCTTCCCCCGCCGGCCGGGGGTCCGCCTTGCCGCTCATGAGGGCGAGTCTCCCATGATCCGTTCGCCGTCCCGGCCTAGAGGCCGCTGATCCGCAGCGTGATGTTCAGCCGTCCCGCCAGCCCCAACTCGGGCGGCGCGGTGCCCGGATGCACGCGGGGTACCCCGTGGTACGCGAGCCGCGACGGGCCGCCGAACACGAACAGGTCGCCGCTGCGCAGTTCGACGTCCGTGTAGGGCCTGGTCCGGGTCTCGGGGTTGCCGAAGCGGAAGACACAGGTGTCGCCGAGGCTCAGGGAGACCACGGGCGCGTCCGACTTCTCGTCGCTGTCGCGGTGCATGCCCATCCGGGCGTCACCGTCGTAGAAGTTGATCAGCGCGATGTCGTATCCGCGGACGTCGGTGCCGAGGGCGTCACGGACGGCTTCCCGGCCCAGCTCGCCCAGCCAGCGCGGGAAGGGCTTCACGGCTGCTCCGTCGCCGTCGACGACCGTGCGGGCGTAGGCGTACGGATACCAGTGCCAGCCCAGGCAGACCTGCCGTGCGGTCATCGTGCCGCCGCCCGGGGTGCGGACCGTGCGCAGTCCGGCGGGCGGGCGCGCCCACTCCCGGCAGGCCGCCAGCAGCTCGCCCTGGCGTGCCGGGGTCAGCCAGTCCGGTACGTGCACCGCGCCCGGTGCGACCTCAGTACGGGCCCGGGGGAACAGCTCGGCTTCCATGGGTTCCATCCTGCCCGAGGGGCCTGAGCTGCGGCTCCGCTAGCCTGGACGCACGATGGACGACCGAATGACGACGCCCTGGGGCGAGCTCGCCCTCACCCGTTTCCCCGAGGACCCGCGCGACCGGCTGCGTGCCTGGGACGCCTCCGACGAGTATCTGCTGAGGTATCTCGCGGACGAGGGGGTGGCGCTGTCCGGCACCGTCGTCGTGGCCGGGGACCGCTGGGGTGCCCTGGTCACCGCGCTGGCGGCGCACCGGCCGGTGCAGATCACGGATTCCTTCCTCAGCCAGGAGGCGACCCGCGCCAACCTCGCACGCGCCGGCGTCGAGCCCGGTGCCGTGCGGCTGCTGACCACCCAGGACCCGCCGCCCGGCCGGGTCGACGTCCTGCTGGTGCGCGTGCCGAAGAGTCTGGCCCTGCTGGAGGACCAGCTCTCGCGGCTGGCACCCGTGGTGCACGAGGACACGGTGGTCGTCGGCACCGGCATGGTGAAGGAGATCCACACCTCCACGCTCCAGCTGTTCGAGCGGATCCTCGGCCCGACCCGCACCTCGCTCGCCGAGAAGAAGGCCCGGCTCGTCTTCTGCACTCCGCAGCCGTCGCTCGAACGGCCCGCCAACCCCTGGCCGTACGGCTACACGCTCCCGGACGGCATCGGTGCCGTCTCCGGGCGGACCGTGGTCAACCACGCGGGCGTCTTCTGCGCGGACCGGCTCGACATCGGCACCCGGTTCTTCCTCCAGCACCTGCCGGACAGCCGTGGCGCCCAGCGGATCGTGGACCTGGGCTGCGGCAACGGAATCGTCGGCACGGCGATGGCCCTGGCCAACCCCGAGGCCGAGGTGCTGTTCGTCGACGAGTCCTTCCAGGCCGTGGCCTCGGCGGAGGCGACGTACAAGGCGAACGGGGTGCCGGGGCACGCGGAGTTCCGGGTCGGGGACGGTCTGACAGGGGTCCCGGCGGACAGCGTCGACCTCGTGCTCAACAACCCGCCGTTCCACTCCCACCAGGCCACGACCGACGCGACGGCCTGGCGGATGTTCACCGACGCGCGCCGGACGCTGCGGCCCGGCGGCGAGCTGTGGGTCGTCGGGAATCGGCACCTCGGCTACCACGTGAAGCTGCGGAAGCTGTTCGGGAACAGCCAACTGGTCGCCGGGAACCCCAAGTTCGTGGTGCTCAAGGCGGTAAAAAGGTCCGGGTGACTGATTCCCCGGCTTCGTCGTGTTCCTCTGGTTCCTCGGCTTCTTCCGCTTTCTCGGCGCGGGACTTCTACGACTCGCTGGCTCCGGACTACCACCGGATCTTCGCGGACTGGGACGCGAGCATGGCCCGTCAGGCGGCGACGCTGGGCGCTCTCCTCGGGCCGGGCCCGCAGCGGGTGCTGGACTGCTCGTGCGGGATCGGGACGCAGGCGATCGGGCTGGCGCTGGCCGGGCACCGGGTGGTCGGCAGCGATCTCAGTCCCGTCGCGGCCACTCGCGCCGCGGCGGAGGCGGCCGCGCGCGGTGCCCAGCTGCCGACGGTCGCCGCGGACATGCGTCGGCTGCCGTTCGTGTCGTCCGTGTTCGACGTGGTCGTCAGCGCCGACAACTCCCTGGCCCATCTGCTGACAGCCCCGGACGTGGCGACAGCGCTCGCGGGCATGCGGCGGGTGCTGCGGGACGGGGGCCTGCTGCTGCTCACCCTCAGGGACTACGACGAGATCCGCCGGACCCGGCCCGGGGCCGCGCCCCCGCAGGTCTCCGAGAGCCCCGACGGCCGGCTGATCACCTTCCAGCTGTGGCACTGGCGCGAGGACGGCGAGCGCTACGACCAGGAGTACTTCCAGCTCCGGCCCGGCCCCGGTGACGACTGGGCGGTCCGGGTCCGTCGTACGACCTCCTGGGCGCTGACGCGTGCGCAGCTGACCGGGTTCGTGGCCGCCGCCGGATTCACCGACCTGCGCTGGCACGAGCCGGCGGCGACCGGGTTCTACCAGCCGGTCCTCACCGCCCGAGCAGCCGGATGATCCGCCGGGTCGCCTCGGTCATGGCGTCCCGCCCGGCACTCAGGTAGGTGCGCGAGTCCACCGCGCCGGGGTGGGCCGCCAGGTACTCCCGGATCGCGCCGGTCATGGCGATGTTCAGCGCGGTGCCGACGTTGACCTTGGCGATGCCGCCCGCGACGGCCGCGGTGAGTTCCTCGTCGCGGACCCCGGAGGAGCCGTGCAGGACGAGGGGGACGTCCAGGGCGGCGGAGAGCCGTTCGAGGAGGTCGTGGTCGAGGGTGGCGGTGCGCTCGGTCATCGCGTGGGCGCTGCCGACGGCCACGGCGAGGGCGTCCACACCGGAGTCGGCGACAAAGGCGCGGGCCTCGGCGGGGTCGGTACGGGCGCCGGGGGCGTGCGCGTCCAGCGGGGGTGCGCCGTCCTTGCCGCCCACCTCGCCCAACTCCGCCTCGATCCAGAGCCCTTGCGAGTGCGCCCAGTCCGCCGCGGCCCGGGTCGCGGCGAGGTTCTCGGCGTAGGGCAGATGCGCCGCGTCGTACATCACGGAGCCGAAACCGGCGTCGGCCGCCCGGCGCAGCAGGCCGTCGCTCCGCACATGGTCGAGGTGCAACGCGACGGGCACGGCGGCGCGTTCGGCCGCGGTGACGGCGGCACGGGCGAGTGGGTGGAGGCGGCCGTGGCGGAACTTGACGGCGTTCTCGCTGACTTGGAGGACGACGGGCGACGCCAGGGACTCGGCCCCGGCGATGACGGCCTCGACGTGTTCCAGGGTGATGATGTTGAAGGCGGCGACGGCGGAGCGGGTGGCGGCCGCCCAGGTGACGAGCTCGCCGGTGGTGACCAGGGGCACGACGTCTCCTAGGGG
>NZ_RSAJ01000144.1 GCF_003933965.1 Streptomyces sp. RP5T | reverse complement strand
GCCTTCCTCAACACCGCCGAATTCCTCGCCTCGAAGGGACGCGCATGAAGTCCGTGGTTCCGGCCCGCTCCCCCTGGTCCTCCGTCGTCCGCGAGGGCGAGACGCTCACCATCACCGACCTGCGCGGCAACCAGGCCGTCGACTTCCTCGTCTACGACGCCCACGACACGTCGGTCCGCTACAGCGCCCCCGACACGATCCAGGCGCAGGGCGGCATCTTCCTCACCACGGGCAGTGTGCTGATGTCCAACGAGCACACCCCCCTGATGACGGTCACCGCCGACGACGTGGGCCGCCACGACACGGTCGGCGGCGCCTGCTCCAAGGAGTCGAACACCCTGCGCTACGGCCACCACACCTGGTCGCAGCACGCTTGCGTGGAGAACTTCCTCGCCGAGGGCTCGCGGCACGGTCTCGGCAAGCGCGACCTCGTCTCCAACATCAACTGGTACATGAACGTCCCGGTCGAGAAGGACGGCACCCTGGGCATCGTCGACGGCATCTCCGCCCCGGGGCTGTCCCTGACCCTGCGCGCCGAGCGAGACGTCCTGGTCCTGGTCTCCAACTGCCCCCAGGTCAACAACCCTTGCAACGGTTTCGACCCCACGCCCGTGCAGCTGACGATCGGTGCCGCCGCATGACCTTCGACACCCTCCTCGTCGCCAACCGGGGCGAGATAGCGGTCCGCGTCCTCCGCACCGCCCGCGAGCTGGGCCTGCGCACCGTCGCCGTGTACTCCGACGCCGACCGGGCCGCCCCCCACGTCCGGCTCGCCGACCACGCCGTGCGCCTCGGGCCGGCGCCCGCGAAGCAGTCGTACCTCGACGCCGACCTGGTGCTCAAAGCGGCCAAGGACACGGGGGCCGGGGCGATCCACCCCGGCTACGGATTCCTGTCCGAGGACGCCGTCTTCGCCCGCCGCTGCGAGGACGCGGGGATCGTCTTCGTGGGCCCGACACCCGAGCAGCTGGAACTGTTCGGCGCGAAGCACACCGCCCGGGCCGCGGCGCAGGCGGCCGGGGTACCGCTGGCCCCGGGAACGGGCCTGCTGCCCTCGCTCGGCGACGCCCTCGACGCCGCCGAGGTCATCGGGTATCCCGTCATGCTGAAGGCCACCGGCGGTGGCGGCGGCATCGGCATGTCGGCCTGCCGTTCCGCCGGTGAACTGACCGACGCCTGGGACCGGGTGCAGCGGGTCGCCGCCGCCTCCTTCTCCTCCGCCGGCGTCTTCCTGGAACGGCTCGTCGAGCGCGCCCGCCATGTCGAGGTGCAGGTCTTCGGCGACGGCGAGGGCACGGTCGTCACCTTCGGCGACCGCGACTGCTCCCTCCAGCGCCGCAACCAGAAGGTCGTGGAGGAGGCACCCGCACCGGGCCTGCCCGCTCACGTGCGCGCCCAACTGGCGGACAGCGCACGCGAACTGTGCGCCTCCGTCGGCTACCGCTCCGCGGGAACCGTCGAGTTCGTCTACGACGCCGCCCGCGAGGAGGCCTCCTTCCTGGAGGTCAACACCCGTCTGCAGGTGGAGCATCCGGTCACCGAGGAGATCTACGGCGTCGACCTGGTCGAGTGGATGCTCCGCCTGGCCCGGGGCGAGCGGGACGTCGTACGCACGCCGGGCGCCCCGCGCGGCCATGCCGTCGAGGCCCGCGTCTACGCCGAGGACCCCTCCCGTGAACACCGGCCCAGCGCGGGCCTGTTGACGCGGGTCGAGTTCCCCACCGGGGTCCGCGTCGACGGCTGGGTGGAGACCGGCACCGAGGTGACGACGTCGTACGACCCGATGCTCGCGAAGATCATCGCGTACGGCCCGGACCGCGCCCACGCCCTGCGGCGACTGGACGAGGCTCTGGAGCGCACCCGCGTCGACGGCATCGAGACCAACCTGGGTCTGGTCCGAGCGGCACTGGCGGACACCGGCTTCAGGCGGGCCGCGCACTCCACGGCGACCCTCGCCGGGGTCAAGGACCCGACCCCGCGCATCGAGGTCGTGACGGCGGGCACGCTCACCACGGTCCAGGACTGGCCCGGCCGCACCGGCTACTGGCAGGTCGGTGTTCCGCCGAGCGGCCCGATGGACGACCGTTCCTTCCGGCTCGGCAACCGGACGCTGGGCAACCCAGAGGGGGCGCCCGGTCTCGAATGCACCCTGCAGGGGCCGTCGTTGAGGTTCACGCACCCCACGACCGTCTGTGTGACGGGCGCTCCGGCCCCGGTCACCGTCGACGGCACACCGGTGGCGCAGTGGGAGCCGGTGACCGTGCCCGCGGGCGCGGTCCTGGAGGTCGGCGCGCCCGCCGAACACGGACTGCGCACGTACGTCCTGTTCGCGGGCGGCCTCGACGTCCCGGCCTTCCTCGGCAGCGCGAGCACCTTCACGCTGGGCCGCTTCGGCGGACACGGCGGACGGGCGCTACGGACGGGTGACGTCCTGCACGGGGGCGGCCGAACCGACGGCACGCCCGTGACGGACCGCCCGTCAATCACCTCCACCTGGCACATCGCCGCGGTCGAAGGCCCGCACGCCGCCCCGGAGTTCTTCACCGAGGACGACATCCGCGACTTCTACGCCGCCGACTGGAAGGTCCACTTCAACTCGGCCCGCACCGGGGTCCGCCTCGTCGGCCCCAAGCCCCGCTGGGCCCGCACCGACGGCGGCGAGGCCGGCCTGCACCCGTCCAACATCCACGACACCCCGTACTCGGTCGGCGCGGTCGACTACACGGGCGACATGCCGGTGCTGCTGGGCCCGGACGGGCCCTCGCTGGGCGGTTTCGTGTGCCCGGCGACCGTCCTCAGCACCGAGCGCTGGAAGCTGGGCCAGCTGCGCCCCGGCGACACGGTCCGCTTCGTCCCGGTGACCACCGACGGTTCGGCGCGCTCGGCAATCGTGGACGGCGGCATCCTCGCCCGCGACGGGGACGTGACCTACCGCCGCAGCGGCGACGACAACCTGCTGGTCGAGTTCGGCTCCATGCAGCTGGACCTGGCGCTGCGCATGCGCGTCCACGCGCTGATGGAGGCGGTCGCCGCACAGGGTCCGGACGGCGTCACCGACCTCACCCCCGGTATCCGCTCCCTCCAGATCCGGACGGACCCGGAAAGGCTGCCCCAGCTCGAACTCCTCGCCGCGGTACGGGAGATCACGGCGCCCCTGCCCCCGTCGGACGAGCTGGTCGTCCCCTCCCGCACGGTCCACCTCCCGCTCTCCTGGGACGACCCGGCCACCCGCGAGGCGATCGCCCGCTACATGGCGGGCGTACGCGACGACGCCCCCTGGTGCCCGTGGAACATCGAGTTCATCCGTCGCGTCAACGGCCTGGCCTCGGTGGACGACGTCCTCCGCACGGTCTTCGACGCCGAGTACCTCGTACTGGGCCTGGGAGACGTCTACTTGGGCGCCCCCGTGGCCACGCCCCTCGACCCGCGCCATCGCCTGGTCACCACCAAGTACAACCCGGCGCGCACCTGGACGGCGGAGAACTCGGTCGGCATCGGCGGGGCGTATCTGTGCGTGTACGGCATGGAGGGGCCCGGCGGCTACCAGTTCGTGGGCCGTACGACCCAGGTGTGGTCGCCCTGGCAGCAGCGCGGCGCGTTCGAGCCGGGCTCGCCCTGGCTGCTGCGCTTCTTCGACCGCATCAAGTGGTATCCGGTGGACGCGGACGAACTCCTGGAGCTGCGGGCGGACATCGTCTCCGGCCGCTTCGTGCCCCGCGTCGAGGAGGGCACCTTCTCGCTCGCCGGGTACCAGGCCTTCCTCGCCGAACACGCTGATTCCATAGCGGAGTTCAGGACGCGTCAGCAGACGGCCTTCGCCGTGGAGCGGGGCGCCTGGGAGGCGGCGGGCGAGTTCGCCCGGGCCGAGTCGGCGTCCTCGCCGGCGGCGGCCCCCGCCGATGTCGTGGTCCCTCCCGGCGGGCGTCTGGTCGAAGCCGAGTTCGCCGCGTCCGTATGGCAGGTGAACGTCGAGCCGGGCGACGAGGTGGCGGCCGGCCAGCCGCTTCTGGCGCTGGAGGCGATGAAGATGGAGTCCAGGGTGCACGCGCCGACGGCCGGTGTGGTCGCGGAGATCCTGGCAAGGCCCGGCGACCAGGTGGAGGCGGGGACGGCACTGCTCGTCCTGGCCCCGCCCGCACGGTGAGCCGGTCCCGCACAGTGAAGGAGGAGCGCGTCATGTCCAGCACCGTCACCCGGGTCCGTGCCGCCTACGACCGCGTCGAGGCCGTGGACCGCCCCGAGATCTGGATCGATCTGCGTCCGCGGGAGGAGGTCGAGCGGGAGGCCCGGGCCGTCGACGAACGGCTCGCGCGGGGCGAGCGGCTCCCCCTCGCGGGCCGCCTGTTCGCCGTCAAGGGCAACATCGACGTGGCGGGCCTGCCCACCACCGCGGGCTGCCCGTCCTACGCCTACCGTCCCGCGGCCGACGCCCCGGTGGTCGCCGGTCTGCGCGCGGCGGGCGCGATCGTGCTCGGCACCACGAACCTGGACCAGTTCGCGACGGGCCTGGTCGGCACCCGCTCCCCGTACGGCGCGGTCCGCAACGCGTACGACCCCACGAGGGTGAGCGGCGGTTCCAGCTCCGGTTCGGCGGTGGCCGTGGCCCTCGGCATCGTCGACTTCGCGCTCGGCACCGACACGGCGGGCTCGGGCCGGGTCCCGGCCGCCTTCAACGGCATCGTCGGCCTCAAGCCCACCCGTGGCCTGGTCCCCACGGCCGGGGTCGTCCCGGCCTGCGCCTCGATCGACTGCGTGACGGTCTTCGCCCGCACCCTCCCGGAGGCCGAGCAGGCGCTGTCCCACATGGTGACGGGCACCGCCCCGTCCCTGCCCGGCCGCCGCCCGGGCCCCTGGCGGATCGCCGTCCCCGCGCGCGAGCAGCTCGGCGAGCTGGACGAGGGCTGGGCCGCGGCGTACGAGTCGGCGGTGGACCAGCTGGTCACGGCCGGCGCGTCCGTGCGCGAACTCGACCTCACGCCCTTCACGGAGGCGGCGGCGATGCTCTACGAGGGCGCCTTCGTGGCCGAGCGCTACACCGCGGTAGGGACCTTTGTCGACAAGGCGACAGCGGTGAACGACGACTCCCTCGATCCCACGGCCGCCGCCATCATCACCCGGGCCCGCGACCTCCCGGCCCACCGGCTCTACGCCGACCTGGACCGGCTGGCCGTACTCCGCACCCGGGCGCTGACCGAACTGGCCGACGCGGACGCCCTGTTGCTGCCGACCACCCCGGGTCACCCCACCCTCGCCGAGGTCGCCGCCGACCCCGTGGGCGCCAACGCCCGCCTGGGGCGCTTCACCAACTCCACGAACCTCTTCGACCTGGCCGCTGCCGCCGTCCCGGCCGGTGAGGTGAACGGCCTCCCGTTCGGCGTGATGCTCATCGGCCCGGCACACACCGACGACCGCTTGGCCAGGATCGCGAGCCTGCTCCGTCCGGAGACACGGCTCGCGGTGGTCGGCGCCCACCTGACGGGCCAGCCACTGAACCCCCAGCTGCTGGCATTGGGCGCCCGCCTGGACCGGACGACCACCACCGCACCCGTCTACCGCCTGCACGCCCTGCGGACGACTCCGCCCAAACCGGGGCTGGTCCACGTGGGCGAGGGCGGCGCGCAGATCGAGGCAGAGGTGTGGCGTCTCCCGGCGGAGGGCCTGGGCCGCCTTCTGTCAGCCCTCCCCCGCCCGATGGCGCTGGGCACGGTGGAACTGTCGGACGGCAGCTCCGTCCCCGGTTTCCTGTGCGAACCCGGCGCGCTGGAGAACGCCGAGGACATCACGGAGTACGGAGGCTGGCGGTCCTATGTGAACGCCGAGTAGGGCGGCCCACCCGGGGGCGCGGGGAACTGCGCGACAAGCCACAGTGAGCCCGCGCCCGCCATCGCAACATCACCCCACCGATGAGTAGGCCACAACCCCCCGCAGCAGCAGATCAACGGCCTTCCGCGCGTTCTTCGCGACGGACGAGGACCCGTCACCCCCGGAAACCGGCGCCGCCGCCGAGATCTGCCCCAGCACGTCGATCACCTGCTTGCACCACCGCACGAAGTCCCCGGCCGGCATCTCCGCCTCCCGGAGGACCTCGTCCAGCCCCTTGCCGGAGGCCCACATGTAGGCGGCCCAGGCGAAGCCGAGGTCGGGCTCGCGCTGGCCCACCCCTTCGGTCTGGTTGATCCGGAAGTCCTCCTCCAGGGCGTCCAGCCGACCCCAGATCCGCACCATCTCACCGAGCGCGGCCTTGGCCTTGCCGGACGGCACCTTGGGCGCCATGGCGTCGTCACCCACCCGGGCCTCGTACACCAACGCCGACACGCACGCGGCCAGTTCGGCGGGGGCGAGCCCCTCCCAGACGCCTTCGCGCAGGCACTCGCTGGCCAGCAGGTCGAGCTCGCCGTACAACCGCGCCAGCCGCTTGCCGTGTTCGGTGACCTCGTCGCCGCGCAGGTAGTCCAGCTCGGTCAGCAGGGCCACGATCCGGTCGAAGGTGCGCGCGATGGTGTTCGTGCGCCCCTCGATGCGCCGCTCCAGCTGCGAGGTGTCGCGCAGCAGCCGGTGGTAGCGCTCGGCCCAACGGGCGTGGTCCTCACGGTCGTTGCAGCCATGGCAGGGGTGCGCACGGATCGACGTGCGCAGCCGCGCGATCTCCCGGTCGTCGGCGGCCTGCGAGCGCTGCTTCCGCGCCCGCTCCGGCGGGATGTGCCCGGCCTTCGTACGCAGCGCGGAGGCCAGGTCCCGACGGGACTGCGGCGAGCGCGGGTTGAAGGACTTGGGGATCCGCATCCGCTCCAACGCCTGGACCGGCACCGGGAAGTCCATCGACGCGAGCCGCTTGACCTGCCGCTCGGCGGTCAGCACCAGCGGCCGCGGGCCGTCGTGGTGATCGAAACCCCGGTGGCCGTTGGACCGCCCGGCCGGCAGGCCCGGGTCCAGCACCAGCGCGAGTCCGGCGTACTTGCCCGTCGGCACGTGGATGACGTCACCCGGCTTGAGCTTCTCCAGCGCGACGGCCGCCTCGGCCCGCCGCTGCGCGACCCCCTGCCGGGCCAGCTCCGTCTCGCGGTCCTTGAGCTCGCGGCGCAGCCGCGCGTACTCCTCGAAGTCGCCGAGGTGGCAGGTCATGGAGGCCTTGTAGCCGTCGAGCCCTTCCTCGTTGCGCTGGACCTGCCGGGAGATCCCGACGACCGACTTGTCGGCCTGGAACTGCGCGAACGACGTCTCCAGGAGCTCGCGCGAGCGGTGCCGCCCGAACTGCTCGACGAGATTGACCGCCATGTTGTACGACGGCTTGAAGCTGGAGCGCAGCGGGTACGTGCGCGTGCCCGCGAGTCCCGCCAGGTGCTCGGGGCTGCTCCCGCGCTGCCACAGCACCACCGCGTGGCCCTCGACATCGATGCCGCGCCGCCCCGCGCGCCCCGTCAGCTGGGTGTACTCGCCGGGCGTGATGTCGGCGTGCTGTTCGCCGTTCCACTTGACGAGCTTCTCCAGCACCACCGAGCGTGCGGGCATGTTGATGCCCAACGCGAGCGTCTCGGTCGCGAACACGGCCTTGACCAGCCCGCGCACGAACAGCTCCTCGACGACCTCCTTGAAGGTCGGCAGCATGCCCGCGTGGTGGGCCGCGATACCGCGCTCCAGGCCCTCCAGCCACTCGTAGTACCCGAGGACGTGCAGGTCCTCGTGCGGAATCGACGCGGTGCGCTCCTCGACGAGGTCGCGCACCCTGCCCCGCGCCTCGTCGTCGTTCAGCCGCAGTCCCGCGTACAGGCACTGCTGGACGGCCGCCTCGCAGGCGGCGCGGCTGAAGATGAACGTGATGGCGGGCAGCAGACCCTCGGCGTCGAGGCGCTCGATGACCTCGGGCCGGCTCGGCGTCCACACCCTGGACCGCTGCCGCCGCTCGCGCTCCCGGTCGGCCTCACGCATCGCCCGGCCGCGCCTGCGGTCCTGGTAGGAGGGCCGCTGGGCCTCCATCCGGGCCAGCCGCACGAGGTCGGGGTTGACGGCCTTCTTGTTGCCCTCGCCCTCCTCGAACAGGTCGTACATCCGCCGCCCGGCGAGCACGTGCTGGAACAGCGGCACGGGCCGGTGCTCGGAGACGATCACCTGGGTGTCGCCGCGGACGGTGTCGAGCCAGTCACCGAACTCCTCGGCATTGGACACGGTCGCCGACAGCGACACCAAGGTCACCGACTCGGGGAGGTGGATGATCACCTCTTCCCACACGGCACCCCGGAAGCGGTCGGAGAGGTAGTGCACCTCGTCCATGACCACGTATCCGAGGCCGAGGAGGGTCTGCGAGCCCGCGTACAGCATGTTGCGCAGCACCTCGGTGGTCATCACGACCACGGGGGCGTCGGAGTTGACGCTGTTGTCACCGGTGAGCAGGCCGACCTTGTCCGCGCCGTAACGGCGGCTCAGGTCCGCGTACTTCTGGTTGGACAGCGCCTTGATGGGGGTCGTGTAGAAGCACTTCTTGCCCTGCTTCAGGGCGAGGTGGACGGCGAACTCGCCGACGATCGTCTTGCCGGAGCCGGTGGGGGCGGCCACCAGCACGCCCTTGCCGGCTTCGAGAGCCTTGCAGGCCTCGATCTGGAAGGGGTCGAGACCGAAGTCGTACATCTCGCGGAAGCCCGCGAGCGCGGTGGCCTGCTCGGCTGCCCGCAGGCGGGCTGCCGCGTACCGCTCGGCCGGTGAGAGGTCCTCTGTCATCGTGCTTTCGAGCGTACCGGGCCCCACTGACAACAGGACGATCATTATCCGGATCGGATTTCGTGAAACCTGCTCTTCATGCAGTTCAAGGACCTATGACCGTGACCGCGGCGGGGACGCACCGCGCGGTGAGCGGCAGCGGCCCGAGGGGTTCGCCGTCCGCGTACCCGGTCACGCCCGGTGCGGCGATCTCGACCCGTGCCGCCCGCACCACGCTCACCTGGGGATGGTCGACGTGGGTGCCGCGGTACACCCTCGGGAACACCCGCAGCAGGGTCGTACGGCTGCAGTCGCCGACCACGGTGACGTCGAACAGCCCGTCGGTGAGGTCCGCGCCCGGGCAGATCCGCATGCCGCCGCCGTACGACGAGCCGTTGCCGACCGCCACGAGGGTCGCCTCGACCTCGCGGACCTCGCCGCCGTCGAGTGTGATCCGGTACGGGAGGGGCCGGAAGGCGGCGAGTTCGACGAGCAGGGCGAGGTCGTACTTGAGGCGGCCCGCGGGCCATCGCATGCGGTTGCCGCGGTCGTTGACGCGGGAGTCCAGGCCGGAGGCGAGGACCGTGCCGAACCATCGGTCGCCGACCCGCCCCAGGTCGATGTCGTGGACGCGGCCCTCCTTGAGGGCCCCGGCGATCAGCCGTCCCGCGGCGGCGGGGTCGCGCACCGGCAGCCCCAGGGCACGGGCGAAGTCGTTGCCGGTGCCGGCGGCGACCAGGCCGAAGGGGGTGCGGGTGCCGGCCACGGCCTGCAGGGCGAGGTTCGCCATACCGTCGCCGCCGACCGCGATCAGGGCGCCGGTGCCGTCGCGGACGGCGGCACGCGCGCGGGCGAGGGCGTCGGCGGCGTCCTCGCCGAGTACGGTCCGCACGGCGAAGCCCGCCGCCCGCAACGCGGAAGCGGCCGGCTGCGCCGCGTGGGCGCCCCGGCCGCGACCCGCGGTGGGGTTGACGAAGAGGGTGATCTCGCTGGTCACGGAAGTGACCTTACGAGCCGCTTCCCGTGCGTCAGGTCACGTCGTCATAACCGTTGACCCGGTCCGTGGCCGACTGCTCGGGCAGCGCCCGGCTCGCGGAGACGGTCTCGACCTCGCCGATGTCCTCGGGGGTGAGATCCAGGTCGGAGGCCTCGTCGTCGTCGGGGCCCTCGGCCTCGCGGCGGCGCCGGCGCCGGTCGTTGAGCAGGGAGAAGGCGGTCGCCGCGAAGTACAGCACCCAGATCGGTGCGGCGAGCGCCAGCATCGTCAGCGGGTCGGTGCTCGGGGTGGCGACGGCCGCGAACACGGTGATGGCCATGATCATGCCGCGCCACCAGCCGAGCATCCGCTTGCCGGTGATCAGCCCGGTGAGGTTGAGGAAGACCAGCAGCAGGGGCAGCTCGAAGGAGAGCCCGAAGACCAGCACCATGCGCAGGACGAGGTCGAGCAGGTCGTCCAGCGGCAGCAGGTTGGAGGTGCCGCCCGGAGTGAAGCCGATCAGCACCTGTGCCGTGGTCGGCAGGACCGTGTAGGCGAAGTAGGCGCCGATGAGGAACAGCGGGGCGCCGGTGCCGACGAACGCGTAGGCGTACTTCTTCTCGTGCCGGTGCAGACCGGGGGCGACGAAGGCCCACAGCTGGTAGAGCCAGACCGGCGAGGCCGCCACGACGCCGGCCATCAGCGACACCTTCAGTGCCAGCGTGAAGGGGGCGAGCAGGCCGTTGATCGTGATCTCGGCGCACGGCTTGGTCGACTGCGTCGACCTGGCCAGTTCCGCGAAGGACTTGTCACAGCCGACCGAGTCGAGGATCGGCTTGGTGATCAAGTTGATGATGTCGTTGTAGAAGAAGGCAGCGACCACCGTGACGGCGACGATGGCCAGCATCGCCTTCGCGAGCCGGTTGCGGAGCTCACGAAGGTGATCCGCGAGAGGCATCCGCCCCTCGGGATCCCTCTCTTCTTTGCGGGCAGACTTGAGCAACCCACGTTCCCATCTCGTGCAGGCGGGCCGGAGGTCACCGGCCCCGCGTCAGCGCTTGGTCGTGTCCGTCGGCTCGCTGACCGGGCGCGAGCTGCTCACGTCGCCGGGGGCGGCCTGGATGGTGCGCTGAGAGGCCTGCTCGTCGGTGTTGGGCGGGCCGGCCGGGGTGGCCGTGTTGCTGCCGCCCTCCTCCTTCATCGCCTTGGCCTCGCTCTTGAGGATGCGAGCGGACTTGCCGAGCGAGCGCGCCATGTCGGGAAGCTTCTTCGCGCCGAACAGCAGGATGATGACGACGAGGATGAGAATGATCTCGGGGGCGCCGAGCCTTCCGAACATAAGTCTTTACCTTCTCACCGAGGCGGCTTGTGGGGTGCTGTCCGACCGGTCGGACATGTGTCCGATCAGTCGTGCTGGCAGCGATCGTAACGCTCAGGGGTGAACGCCTGGCAATCCCTGTGCGTACTCCCGGTTCGCGGCCGAGCCTCGTTATACGGACCGCGATCAGCAGCGTACCTGCCGACCCTGCCACGGTGACAGGGCGAAGTGGCCCAAAACGCATGCGTCGCCGGACTCACACCCAACTCTCAGCCGTACTCACAGGGAGTCGACAGAACGGGCCGTGCTCACCGCCGCCCGCTCCAGGTCCTCCGCGGCCCTGTTGATGCGCTGCGCGGAATCCGTGACCTGGCGGCCGAGACGCTGCGCCTCCAGGAAGACCCGGACGGCGAGCACACCGAGCACGGCGAGACCCACGAAACCCACAGCTACCGCGAACATCGGCCAGAACATGACACCGAGCCTAGTGGTTCCGGAGGGACGAGAGAGCGGAGGGCGCTGGAGGGCGGAGTGCGCTAGAGGGTGGAGTGCAGCCGCAGCGTCCGCACCCCGCCGCCGGTCAGCAGCTCCACGATCCGCTCCCCCGCGGGCTTGCGGACGGCCGCGCCGCACTCGGGGCAGGTGAAGGAGTAGAAGGTGGTGCGGCTGGACGCGCCGATGGCGAGGCGAAACGCGCTGGCGGCCAGCTCGAAACGCTCCCGGCAGTCCGGGCAGCCCGCCTTGAAGGTCACCGGAGCCGCACTCCGCATCCCCGCGAAGGCGGCAGCCACCGTGATGCCCGCACCAGACGTCGCCGACTCGCTCAAAGCCCCTGCTCCTGCCTGTCGTACTGACCGTCGTCCTGCCTGTCGCGCCCCGCGTCCACCGGGTGCGCGCCCTGCGCCTCGACCCCGTCGTAGGCCGCGAGCGCCTCACGGGCCGCCTCGCGGGCACTGTCGGCGAGGTCGCGCGGCGAGACGATGCGGCCGTCGCGGCCGAGCCGGAGCGCCAGCCTCCGCAGGGACGCCGGGTCGGGGGTGCGGAGGGTAATACGCAGCCCGCCGTCGGAAAGCTCATCCGCACTGTCGTGCGGGTAGTACTCCGCGACCCAGCGACCGCCGGGACCGACCTCGACGACCACCTCGGGGTCCTCGGCAGCGGGCTGCACCAGCCCCTCCGACAGGTCCCTGAGCTCGACCTCGGGCGGCGCGGACGGCTCGTCGAGGATCTTGATCTCCGCGACCCGGTCGAGCCGGAAGGTGCGCCGCGCCTCGGAGCGGCGGCACCACGCCTCGACATAGGTGTGACCGACGCTGACCAGGCGGATCGGGTCGATCTCGCGCTCGGTGAGTTCGTCACGGGCGGGCGAGTAGTAGCGGATCCACAGGCGCCGGCGCTCGGAGATGGCCCGGTCGACGTCCGCGAACACACCGCCCTCCGACTCGAAGGTCACCGACAGCCGCGCACTGGCACCGGCGGCCTCACCGGCCGCGGTCTCCACCTTGGCGGTGGCCCGCAGCAGCGCCTGCCGGTCGCTCTCCCTGAGGCCGGGCAGCGTGGAGACCGCGCGGGCGGCCACCAGCAGCGCGGTCGCCTCGTCGGCCGCGAGCCGGAGCGGCTCTGCCGTCTCCTCACCGAGCGCGGCGGGGTTGTGCCACCAGATCCGCTCGCCGTCGGTGTCGATGTCGAGCAGGTCGCCGCCGCGGAAGCTGGTGCCGCACATGGGCAGCACATCGAGGTCGGAGACCAGCTCGTCCTCGGTGATCCCGAAGGCGCGGGCCACGTCCTCGACGCGCGCTCCGGGACGCTCCTTCAGATAGGTCACCAGCGAGAGCATCCGCCGGGTCTGGTCGATGGCGTTCGTGGGCCTGACCGGTTTGCCTGCCACAGTTCTCTTCCGCTCCCCCTCAGCCCTTGGCCACGGCACGCAGCCGGTCCACCACGTCGGCCCGCAGCTCGGCGGGCTCCAGGACCACCACGTCGGGACCGAACTCCACCAGCCAGGCGTCCAGGCCGTGGCCGTACGGAATCTCCAACTCGTCCCAGCCGTCTCCCAGTTCCCGCACCGAGGTGGCCTTCGCCCGAAGGGGGTAACCGGCGTCCGCGCGCAGCCGGATCAGCGCGCTGCGGTCGGCGGTCTCCCCCGCCCAGCCCGCCACGGTCTCGCGGACGGTGACGACATCGGGGACCGGGGCCGTGAACTGCGCCCCGCGCGAGCGCACCTTGCCGGTAATACGGGAGAGCCTGAAGACCCGCTCGGCACCCCGGTCCCGGTCGAATCCGGCCAGGTACCAGTGGCCCCGCCAGCACTCCAGCGCCCACGGCTCGACATGGCGCGGCTCGGGGCGAGCGGCGGTGGCCTTGCGGTAGTCGAAGACGACCGGGCGCCGGTCGCGGCAGGCGAGCATCAGCGGCTCGAAGGAGGCCTCGTGCACCGGGATGCGCGGCTCCAGCGCGCCGTGCGCCTCGTACGGGTCGACGTCCTCGGGCAGCCCCGCCGCGCGCAGTTTCTGCAGCGCGCCGCTGGCCGCGCCGGCGAGCCGGGCCTGCTGCCACACCTTCGCCGCCAGGCCCAGGGCAGCGGCCTCCTCGGCGTCGAGGGTGATGGGCGGCAGCCGGTTGCTGTCCCGGCGGGCGAGATAACCGACTTCGCCGTCGAGGTTCTCAACGGTCTCGATCACGAGCCCGAGTTCGCGCAGATCGTCCTTGTCGCGCTCGAACATCCGGTTGAAGGAGTCGTCGGAATTGGCTTCCAGGTAGGCCTCGATGGACTCCCTGAGCTCGCGCTTGCTCAGCGGCCGTCGCGTCCCGAGCAGACACAGCGCCAGGTTCATCAGCCGCTCGGCCTTGGCAATGGCCATCGACGCCCTTCGCCTCCCTATGGTGCTTACGGACGATGACCGTACCGCCCCGAAGGAGCCAGGCAAAAGCCGAGGGCCCATGCCCGGACAGGCATGGGCCCTGGTCGATCAGGTCCGGTCGGATGTCGTACGACGATCCGGCCACGACGCGATCATTTACGGCTCCTCCGGTGACTCCGGTACGACGATCAGACGCCGAGGAGGTCGACCACGAAGATCAGGGTCTCACCGGGCTTGATCGCCGGAGTGGGGCTCTGGTTGCCGTAGGCGAGGTGGGCGGGAATGGTCAGCTGGCGACGGCCGCCGACCTTCATGCCCTGCACGCCCTGGTCCCAGCCCTTGATGACCCGGCCGCCGCCCAGCGGGAAGCGGAACGGCTGACCACGGTTCCAGCTGGCGTCGAACTCCTCGCCGGTGCTGAAGGCCACGCCCACGTAGTGGACGGTGACGGTCTGGCCGGCCTGCGCAACCTCGCCGTCGCCCTCCCAGATGTCCTTGATCTCCAGGTCCGCCGGGGGCTCGCCGCCCGGGAAGTCGATCTCGGGCTTGTCGATGCTCACGTCACTCGCTCCTGCTTGTTCACGGAAAGGCAACAGGGACCAGTCTTACATCCCTGCGCGGGACCCGCGCGCAGGTCCCCCGTGCGTCACATCTTCGCGAGGATGTCCACGGTGAAGACCAGCGTGGAGTCCTTCTCGATCCCGCTGCCGGCCGGCGGGTTGTCGCCGTAACCCAGCTTCGGCGGGATGGAGATCAGCACCCGGGAGCCGACCTTCTTGCCGGTCAGGCCCTGCGCCCACCCCTTGACGACCTGCTGGAGCGAGAACGACGCCAACTGCCCCCGCTTGTACGTCGAGTCGAACTCCTTGCCGGTGTCCCACACCACGCCCTTGTACTGCACCAGCAGCGTGCTGTCGGCCGCGACCTCGTCGCCGTCGCCCTCGATGACGTACTCCGACACCAGCTTGGTCGGCGCGTCCGCCTTGGGGATCTCGATCGAGGGCGCCTTGCCGTCGGTGTTGGTGCCGACCTTCGGCAGCTTGGCGTCGCTCTGCGCGACATCCTTGCCCTTGGCGGAGCTCTTCGCGTTGAACGTGTCCTGCACGTCGACGACGAACACCAGCGTGTCGGTGCCCTTGATGCCCGCCTGCGCGTTGCCCTCCTTGCCGTACCCCCACGTGGGCGGGACGGAGAACTCGACCCGGCTGCCGGCCTTCTTGCCCGTCAGGGCGTACCGCCAGCCGTCGATGATGCTGTTCTGCGCGAGCTGGATGACCAGCGCCGTCTTGCGGTCGTAGGAGTTGTCGAAGACCTTCGCCGTGCTCCAGATCTGGCCGAGGTAGTTGGCCTGGATGTAGTCGCCCTCGGCGACGGTGGTGCCGCCGCCCGCGATGAGCGTCTTGACCGCGAGATCCTTCGACGGCTCCCCGCTGCCCTTGGCGACCGTCGGCTTCTCACCGAACTTCGTGCCCGCCGTGACGGCCGGCAGCGGACCGGCGACGATCTTCGGCGGCGGCGCCTGGGAGCCCGAGGAGGACGGCGAGGGTGACGCGCTGTCGCTCGCCTTGCTCGAGTCGGACTTGTCGTCACCGCATGCGGCGAGTGTGGCCAGTCCTGCGGGAACGGCGATGAGAAGGGAGCGTCGGCGCACGGTGAGAGCCTCGTAATCGGTCGATCTTGTTGATGGCGTGCGCGCAACTCTACGGCGTGCGAAGGGCGCCGTACGGGAAACGTACGGCGCCCGTGTTGCGTTCCGGCGGTGACGCGGAACGCTTTGCTCACATTCCGGCGATCAGTTTCTCCACCCGGTCGTCGACCGATCGGAACGGGTCCTTGCACAACACCGTGCGCTGCGCCTGGTCGTTGAGCTTCAGGTGGACCCAGTCGACCGTGAAGTCCCGGCGCTGTTCCTGAGCCCTGCGGATGAAGTCACCGCGCAGCCGGGCCCGAGTGGTCTGCGGCGGAACGGACTTGCCCTCGAAGATCTTCAAGTCGTTGCAGATACGCGCTGCCTGACCCTTCCTCTCCAGAAGGTAGTAGAGACCACGACGGCGGTGAATGTCGTGATACGCGAGGTCTATCTGCGCGACCCTCGGGTGGGACATCGTCATGTTGTGCTTGGCCCGGTACCGCTCGATCAGCTTGTACTTCATGACCCAGTCGATCTCGGTGCCGATCCGGTCGAGGTCCTCCGCCTCGATCGCGTCCAGCGTGCGGCCCCACAGCTCCAGGACCTGGTCGACGGTGCCGGTACGGATGCCCCGCCGCTCGACGAAGTCCACGGCCTTCTCGTAGTACTCGCGCTGCACCTCCAGCGCGGACGCCTCACGGCCGCTGGCCAGACGCACCTTGCGCCGGCCGGTGATGTCGTGGCTGACCTCGCGGATCGCCCGGATCGGGTTCTCCAGGGTCAGGTCGCGCATCACGGTGCCCGCCTCGATCATGCGCAGCACCAGGTCGGTCGCGCCGACCTTCAGCAGCATGGTCGTCTCGGACATGTTCGAGTCGCCCACGATCACGTGCAGGCGGCGGTAGCGCTCGGCGTCGGCGTGCGGTTCGTCCCGGGTGTTGATGATGGGCCGGGAACGCGTCGTGGCCGAGGAGACGCCCTCCCAGATGTGCTCGGCCCGCTGACTGACGCAGTACACCGCGCCCCGCGGGGTCTGCAGCACCTTGCCGGCACCGCAGAGAAGCTGCCTGGTGACCAGGAACGGAATGAGAATGTCCGCGAGCCGGGAGAACTCCCCGTGGCGGGCGACGAGATAGTTCTCGTGGCAGCCGTAGGAGTTGCCGGCCGAGTCCGTGTTGTTCTTGAAGAGGTAGACGTCGCCCGCGATTCCTTCCTCGTGCAGGCGTCGTTCGGCGTCCACCAGGAGTCCTTCGAGAATGCGCTCGCCCGCTTTGTCGTGGGTGACCAGTTCGGTCACGTTGTCACATTCGGGTGTCGCGTATTCCGGATGTGAGCCCACGTCGAGATAGAGGCGTGCGCCGTTTCGCAGAAAGACATTGCTGCTGCGGCCCCATGACACGACACGGCGGAAGAGGTACCGCGCCACCTCGTCGGGAGACAGGCGCCGCTGTCCCCTGAACGTACACGTGACGCCGTACTCGTTCTCCAGCCCGAAAATGCGGCGGTCCATGACTGAACATTACGCCCGATCCCCCGAGCTGAAACGGGGTTCGGCCGCACGGTTTGGATCATTTTCCGATGAAGCCGCAACCACCGCCTGCCGGGCGGGAGCTGCGAGGACCCGCCCGGTGGCCAGCAGGACCACCAGCGACACACCCCCCGCGACCGCCGGCACGGCGAAACCCCACAGGGCCC
>NZ_RSAJ01000143.1 GCF_003933965.1 Streptomyces sp. RP5T | reverse complement strand
GCCCACCGCCCCACCGACCGCCGCGTCGAGGAGGGCGACTTCCTCTCCGTCTGCCTGGGCGCCAGTTACCGCGGCTACCGCTGCGAGATCGGCCGCACCTTCGTCATCGGTACGTCCCCCGCCGACTGGCAGATCGAGCTCTACGACCTCGTCTTCGCCGCTCAGCGGGCCGGACGGGAGTCGCTGGCACCCGGCGCCGCCTACCGTGACGTGGACCGCGCGGCACGCCAGGTACTGGAGTCCGCGGGGCACCACGAGGGGCTCCCGCGCCTCACCGGACACGGTGTGGGGCTCGAAATCGCGGAGGACCCGCAGCTGGCCCCCGCGGCCATGGGTAAACTGGACGCTTGCGTGCCGGTCACCGTCGAACCGGGGGTCCACCTCCCGGGCCGGGGCGGTGTCCGGATCGATGACACGCTCGTCGTGCGCCCCGAGGCGGACGGCGGACCCGAGCTACTCACCATCACGACCAAGGAGCTGCTCGCACTATAGGCAACGTGCGTGCGCCGGGGTCGTCCACGTCAGTCCAGGAGATTCCGCAACCGTGGCTTCCACGAACGACCTCAAGAACGGCCTGGTGCTCAAGCTCGAAGGCGGCCAGCTCTGGTCCGTCGTCGAGTTCCAGCACGTCAAGCCCGGCAAGGGCCCCGCATTCGTGCGCACCAAGCTCAAGAACGTGCTGTCCGGCAAGGTCGTCGACAAGACGTTCAACGCCGGCGTCAAGGTCGAGACGGCCACTGTCGACAAGCGCGACATGCAGTTCTCGTACATGGACGGCGAGTACTTCGTCTTCATGGACCTGGACACCTACGACCAGCTGATGATCGACCGCAAGACGGTCGGCGACGCCGCCAACTTCCTGATCGAGGGCTTCACGGCCACCGTGGCGCAGCACGAGGGCGAGGTGCTCTTCGTCGAGCTGCCGGCCGCCGTCGAGCTGACCATCCAGGAGACCGAGCCGGGCGTCCAGGGCGACCGCTCCACGGGCGGCACCAAGCCCGCCATCCTGGAGACCGGCCACCAGATCCAGGTCCCGCTCTTCATCACCACCGGTGAGAAGATCAAGGTCGACACCCGCACGAGCGACTACCTCGGCCGGGTGAACAGCTAACCGTGGCTGCTCGCAACACGGCCCGCAAGCGCGCCTTCCAGATCCTCTTCGAGGGCGACCAGCGCGGCGTCGACGTCCTGACGGTCCTGGCGGACTGGATCCGGCTCTCCCGGGAAGACACCCGGCAGCCGCCGGTGAGCGAGTACACGATGCAGCTGGTCGAGGGCTACGCGGAGCACGCGAAGCGCATCGACGAGCTGATCGCGCAGTACTCGGTCGGCTGGACGCTGGACCGGATGCCGGTCGTGGACCGCAACATCCTGCGGCTGGGCGCCTACGAGCTGATCTGGGCCGACGAGACCCCGGACGCCGTGGTGCTGGACGAGATGGTGCAGCTGGCCAAGGAGTTCTCCACGGACGAGTCGCCCTCGTTCGTGAACGGGCTGCTGGGCCGGTTCAAGGACCTGAAGCCGTCGCTGCGCCGAGACGAGGCGTGAGCCGGGACTCCGGGCGCGTCGAGACGCGAATCGCCTGAGGGCCCGCAGCACTCGTGCTGCGGGCCCTCAGGCGTACGGGTGCGTGCATGCTCCACGAGGCCCGCAGAAAGCCGCCGGGGTGGCCGGAACCGTGAAGTTCCGGCCACCCCGGCGGCACGTTTCTGCTGAGGCTGGGAGCGGCTCAGCCTTCCTCGTGGGACACCGCGCGACGCGCGTCCGCGTCCAGCACACCCCAGCTGATCAGCTGCTCGGTGAGGACCGAGGGCGACTGGTCGTAGATGACGGCGAGTGTGCGCAGGTCGTCCTGGCGGATCGAGAGCACCTTGCCGTTGTAGTCACCGCGCTGGGACTGGATCGTCGCCGCGTAGCGCTGGAGGGGGCCGGCCTTCTCGGCGGGGACGTGGGCCAGCCGCTCCAGGTCCAGGACCAGCTTCGGCGGGGGCTCGGCGGCCCCGCCCGGAGTGGTGCCGGGCAGCAGCTCCTGCACCGGTACGCCGTAGAAATCCGCCAACTCGGCAAGACGCTGCACGGTCACCGCGCGGTCGCCACGCTCGTACGACCCGACCACGACCGCCTTCCAGCGTCCCTGGGACTTCTCCTCGACACCGTGGAGGGAAAGGCCCTGCTGGGTGCGGATGGCCCGGAGCTTGGCCCCGAGCTGTTTGGCGTATTCGCTGGACATATAGCTCCCCGGACACTGGATCGACGCGGCCGCAGTGGTTTCGAGCCGCGCGTCTGGTAACTCACTGTGAGGTTACGCAGCGTGACTCTTGCGCGTCAAGCCGAATGGTCCACACCGACTCTTCCGTGAGAGTGGTGACCGATTGGGCCAAGGGGGTGATCGAGGGGTCCGATCGAGCCTGCTACCGTGGATGGCGCAAATCCGACGTCCTTTAAGGTCCGTCCCGTGAGGCGGAGAAGGAGGTCCGTTTCGTATGGACAAGCAGGACACTTCCGACATCCAGACAGCGTCCGATGCCCGGCCCGTTCTCGAAGGCCCCGACATCGCACGCGTGTTGACCCGTATCGCCCACGAGATCGTCGAACGCGCCAAGGGCGCCGACGACGTGGTGCTCCTCGGCATCCCCACCCGGGGCGTCTTCCTCGCCCGGCGGCTCGCCGCGAAGCTGGAGGAGATCACCGGCCGCGCGATGCCGGTCGGGTCGCTCGACATCACCATGTACCGCGACGACCTGCGCATGCACCCGCCGCGCGCGCTGGCCCGCACCGAGATCCCCGGTGACGGCATCGACGGCCGCCTGGTCGTCCTCGTCGACGACGTGCTCTTCTCCGGCCGCACCATCCGTGCCGCCCTGGACGCCCTGAACGACATCGGGCGCCCCCGCGCGGTGCAGCTCGCGGTCCTCGTCGACAGAGGCCACCGCGAACTGCCCATCCGCGCCGACTACGTCGGCAAGAACCTCCCCACGTCGTTGCGGGAGACGGTCAGGGTCCAGCTCCTCGAGGAGGACGGTCGCGACACCGTACTGCTCGGTGTGAAGCCGGCCCACTAGCGAGCCCCGAGGACACGCCTGTCTTCGGCGCGCCCTCGCTTGCCCCGATATCTCCCCTGAACTGCCTTACGGAGCCTGACAGATGCAGCGTCATCTCATCTCGGCCGCCGACCTCACCCGCGACGACGCCGTCCTGATCCTCGACACCGCCGAGGAGATGGCCCGGGTCGCCGACCGGCCGATCAAGAAGCTGCCGACCCTGCGCGGCCGCACGATCGTCAACCTCTTCTTCGAGGACTCCACGCGTACGCGTATCTCCTTCGAGGCCGCCGAGAAGCGTCTCTCGGCGGACGTCATCAACTTCACCGCCAAGGGCTCCAGCGTGTCCAAGGGCGAGTCCCTCAAGGACACCGCCCAGACCCTGGAGGCCATGGGCGTCGACGCCGTGGTCATCCGGCACGGCGCCTCCGGAGCTCCGTACCGCCTCGCCAACTCCGGCTGGATCGACGCGGCCGTCATCAACGCCGGTGACGGCACCCACCAGCACCCCACCCAGGCCCTGCTGGACGCGTTCACCATGCGCCGCCGGCTCGTCGGGCGGGACGCCGGGATCGGCCAGGACCTGTCCGGCAAGCGCATCACGATCGTCGGGGACGTCCTGCACAGCCGCGTCGCCCGCTCCAACGTCGACCTGCTGCACACGCTCGGCGCCGAGGTCACCCTCGTCGCCCCGCCGACCCTGGTGCCCGTCGGCGTCGAGACCTGGCCCTGCGCGGTGTCGTACGACCTGGACAGCACGCTGTCGAAGGCGGACGCCGTGATGATGCTGCGCGTGCAGCGCGAGCGCATGAACGCCGCGTTCTTCCCCACCGAGCGCGAGTACTCGCGGCGCTACGGCCTGGACGGCGACCGCATGGCGCGGATGCCGGAGCACGCCATCGTGATGCACCCCGGCCCGATGGTCCGCGGCATGGAGATCACCGCCGAGGTCGCCGACTCCGACCGCTGCACCGTCGTGGAGCAGGTCGCAAACGGAGTCTCCATCCGGATGGCCGTCCTGTACCTGCTTCTGGGTGGCAACGAACCCGCCGTCAGCCACACCCGTACCGAGGAGAAGTAAGACACATGAGCAAGATCCTGATCCGTGGTGCGAAGGTCCTCGGCGGCGAGCCGCAGGACGTGCTCATCGACGGTTCCGTCATCGAGGCGGTCGGCACCGGACTCACGGCCGAGGGTGCCGAGGTCGTCGAGGCGGCCGGCAAGGTGCTCCTGCCGGGCCTGGTCGACCTGCACACCCACCTGCGCGAGCCGGGCCGCGAGGACTCCGAGACCGTGCTGACCGGCACGCGCGCGGCGGCGAGCGGCGGCTACACGGCCGTGTTCGCCATGGCCAACACCTTCCCGGTCGCCGACACCGCCGGCGTGGTCGAGCAGGTCTACCGGCTCGGCCAGGAGCACGGCTACTGCGACGTGCAGCCGATCGGCGCCGTGACCGTCGGCCTGGAGGGCAGGAAGCTCGCCGAGCTCGGCGCCATGCACGAGTCCGCGGCCGGCGTCACCGTCTTCTCCGACGACGGCAAGTGCGTCGACGACGCCGTGATCATGCGCCGGGCGCTGGAGTACGTGAAGGCCTTCGGCGGGGTCGTCGCCCAGCACGCGCAGGAGCCGCGGCTGACCGAGGGCGCCCAGATGAACGAGGGCATTGTCTCTGCCGAGCTTGGGCTCGGCGGCTGGCCGGCGGTCGCCGAGGAGTCGATCATCGCCCGGGACGTCCTGCTCGCCGAGCACGTCGGCTCCCGCGTGCACATCTGCCACCTGTCGACCGCCGGGTCCGTCGAGATCGTGCGCTGGGCCAAGTCCCGCGGCATCGACGTCACCGCCGAGGTCACCCCGCACCACCTGCTCCTCACCGACGAGCTGGTGCGCACCTACAACCCGGTCTACAAGGTCAACCCGCCGCTGCGCACCGAGCGCGACGTGCTCGCCCTGCGCGAGGCCCTGGCCGACGGCACCATCGACATCGTCGCCACCGACCACGCCCCGCACCCGCACGAGGACAAGGACTGCGAGTGGGCCGCCGCCGCCATGGGCATGGTCGGCCTGGAGACCGCCCTGTCGGTGGTGCAGGAGACCATGGTGGACACCGGACTCCTCGACTGGGCCCAGGTCGCCGACCGCATGTCCTTCAAGCCGGCCCGCATCGGGCAGGCCGCCGGACACGGGCGTCCCGTCTCGGCTGGTGAGCCCGCCAACCTCACGCTGGTCGACACGGAATACCGTGGGTCGGTGGACCCCGCGGGCTTCGCCTCCCGCAGCCGCAACACTCCGTACGAGGGGCGTGAGCTGCCGGGCCGTGTCACGCACACGTGGCTCCGGGGCAAGGCCACGCTCGTCGACGGGAAGCTCACGTGACATCTGAAATCCTGCTGGCCGCCGGTCTCGCAGCCGAGAAGAAGTCGGCCGAGGTCACCGACTGGGCCGCGCGCATCGGCTGGCTCGTCGGGCTCGCGCTCTTCGTCGCGCTCGTCTACTGGCTGATGCGCGAGGGCTGGAAGTGGCGCGGCACGCTCCAGGGCGACCTGCCCGAGCTCCCCACCGCGCCGGACGACCCCGGCCCGGCGAGACTGAGCATGAGCGGCCGCTATCACGGCTCCACCACCGCCGGGCAGTGGCTCGACCGGATCGTCGCGCACGGCCTCGGCACCCGCAGCCGGGTCGAGCTCACGCTGACGGACGCGGGCCTGGACGTCGTACGCCCCGGGGCGACCGACTTCTTCGTCCCGCGCGAGGCCCTGCGGGAGGCCGTGCTCGGCAAGGGCATCGCCGGCAAGGTCCTGACCGAGGGCGGGCTCCTCGTCGTGACCTGGGCCCACGGCGAGCGACTGATCGACTCGGGGTTCCGCTCGGACCACGCGGCCGAGCACACCGAGTGGGTCGACGCCATTAACTCCATGATCAACAAGACGGAAACGGAAGGCGCACGATGACGACCTCCACAAGGGGAGCCTCGAAAACTCCCGCGGTACTCGTCCTGGAGGACGGCCGGATCTTCCGCGGCCGCGCCTACGGGGCCGTGGGGGAGACCTTCGGCGAGGCCGTGTTCTCCACCGGCATGACCGGCTACCAGGAGACCCTGACCGACCCCTCGTACGACCGCCAGATCGTCGTCGCGACCGCCCCGCAGATCGGCAACACCGGGTGGAACGACGAGGACGACGAGTCGCGGCGCATCTGGGTCTCCGGCTACGTCGTGCGCGACCCCGCGCGCGTGCCGTCCAACTGGCGCGCCAAGCGCTCCCTGGACGACGAGCTGGTCGCCCAGGACGTCGTCGGCATCAGCGGCATCGACACCCGCGCGCTCACCCGCCACCTGCGCGAGCGCGGCTCGATGCGCGCCGGGATCTTCTCCGGCGAGGCGATCGCCGCCGAGCCCGAGCTCGTCGCGCGTGTGCAGGCCCAGCCGCACATGAAGGGCGCCTCGCTGTACGAGGAGGTCGCCACCAAGGAGACGTACGTCGTCCCCGCGGTCGGCGAGAAGAAGTTCACCGTCGCCGCCATCGACCTCGGCATCAAGGGCATGACCCCGCACCGCATGGCCGAGCGCGGCATCGAGGTGCACGTCCTGCCGGCCACGGCGAGCGTCGAGGACGTCTACGCCGTGAACCCCGACGGCGTGTTCTTCTCCAACGGCCCGGGCGACCCGGCCACCGCCGACGGCCCCGTCGCGCTCATGACCGCGGTCCTGGAGCGCAAAACGCCCCTGTTCGGCATCTGCTTCGGCAACCAGATCCTCGGGCGGGCCCTCGGCTTCGGCACCTACAAGCTGAAGTACGGCCACCGGGGCATCAACCAGCCCGTGCAGGACCGGACCACCGGCAAGGTCGAGGTCACCGCGCACAACCACGGATTCGCCGTGGACGCGCCGCTCGACAAGGTCAGCGAGACCCGGTTCGGGCGTGTCGAGGTCTCGCACGTCTGCCTGAACGACAACGTCGTGGAGGGGCTCCAGCTGCTCGACCAGCCGGCCTTCTCCGTCCAGTACCACCCCGAAGCGGCAGCGGGCCCGCACGACGCCGCCTACCTGTTCGACCGCTTCACGTCTTTGATGAGCACAGTTCTGATGGAGGGCCAGCGTGCCTAAGCGCACCGATATCCAGTCCGTCCTGGTCATCGGCTCCGGCCCGATCGTCATCGGCCAGGCCGCCGAGTTCGACTACTCCGGCACCCAGGCGTGCCGCGTGCTCAAGGCCGAGGGCCTGCGGGTCGTCCTGGTCAACTCCAACCCGGCGACGATCATGACCGACCCGGAGATCGCGGACGCCACCTACGTGGAGCCGATCACCCCGGAGTTCGTCGAGAAGATCATCGCCAAGGAGCGCCCCGACGCCCTGCTGCCCACCCTGGGCGGCCAGACGGCCCTCAACACGGCGATCTCGCTGCACGAGGCCGGCACCCTCGACAAGTACGGCGTCGAGCTGATCGGCGCCAACGTCGAGGCCATCAACAAGGGTGAGGACCGCGACCTGTTCAAGGACGTCGTCGAGGAGGTCCGCAAGAAGATCGGGCACGGCGAGTCCGCCCGCTCGGTCATCTGCCACTCCATGGACGACGTCCTCAAGGGCGTCGAGACGCTCGGCGGCTACCCGGTCGTCGTCCGCCCGTCCTTCACCATGGGCGGCGCCGGTTCCGGCTTCGCGCACGACGAGGAGGAGCTGCGCCGCATCGCCGGCCAGGGCCTGACCCTCTCGCCGACCACCGAGGTGCTCCTGGAGGAGTCCATCCTCGGCTGGAAGGAGTACGAGCTGGAGCTGATGCGCGACAAGCACGACAACGTCGTGGTCGTCTGCTCCATCGAGAACTTCGACCCGATGGGCGTGCACACCGGCGACTCGATCACCGTCGCGCCCGCCATGACGCTCACCGACCGCGAATACCAGGTCCTGCGTGACGTCGGCATCGCGATCATCCGCGAGGTCGGCGTCGACACCGGCGGCTGCAACATCCAGTTCGCGGTGAACCCCGAGGACGGTCGTGTGATCGTCATCGAGATGAACCCGCGCGTGTCGCGGTCCTCGGCGCTCGCCTCCAAGGCGACCGGCTTCCCGATCGCCAAGATCGCCGCGAAGCTCGCCGTCGGCTACACGCTGGACGAGATCCCG
This sequence comes from Streptomyces sp. RP5T, assembly GCF_003933965.1. Classification (GTDB taxonomy): domain Bacteria; phylum Actinomycetota; class Actinomycetes; order Streptomycetales; family Streptomycetaceae; genus Streptomyces. The sequence goes on along the minus strand of NZ_RSAJ01000143.1, from coordinate 9,038 downwards.
AACGACATCACCGAGCAGACCCCGGCCTCCTTCGAGCCCACGCTCGACTACGTGGTGGTCAAGGCCCCGCGGTTCGCCTTCGAGAAGTTCCCGTCCGCCGACTCCACCCTCACGACCACCATGAAGTCGGTTGGCGAGGCCATGGCGATCGGCCGCAACTTCACCGAGGCCTTCCAGAAGGCGCTGCGCTCCCTGGAGAAGAAGGGCAGCCAGTTCACCTTCGTGGGCGAGCCCGGCGACAAGAAGGCTCTCCTGGAGGCGTCCGTGCGGCCCACCGACGGCCGCATCAACACCGTCATGCAGGCCATCCGCGCGGGTGCCACGCCCGAGGAGGTCTTCGAGTACACCAAGATCGACCCCTGGTTCGTCGACCAGCTCTTCCTGATCAAGGAGGTCGCGGACGAGCTCGCCGCAGCCGAGCGCCTGGACGCCGACCTGCTCGCCGAGGCCAAGCGGCACGGCTTCTCCGACCAGCAGATCGCCGAGATCCGGGACCTGCGCGAGGACGTGGTGCGCGAGGTGCGGCACGCGCTCGGCGTGCGCCCGGTCTACAAGACGGTCGACACCTGCGCGGCCGAGTTCGCCGCGCGGACGCCGTACTTCTACTCCTCCTACGACGAGGAGAGCGAGGTCGCGCCCCGGAGCAAGCCCGCGGTGATCATCCTGGGCTCCGGTCCGAACCGCATCGGCCAGGGCATCGAGTTCGACTACTCCTGCGTGCACGCCTCCTTCGCGCTGTCGGAGGCCGGGTACGAGACGGTGATGGTCAACTGCAACCCTGAGACCGTCTCCACCGACTACGACACCTCCGACCGGCTCTACTTCGAGCCGCTCACGCTGGAGGACGTCCTGGAGATCGTCCACGCCGAGCAGCAGGCCGGCCCGGTCGCGGGCGTCGTCGTGCAGCTCGGCGGGCAGACCCCGCTGGGTCTGTCGCAGGCGCTCAAGGACAACGGCGTGCCGATCGTGGGCACCTCGCCCGAGGCGATCCACGCCGCCGAGGACCGCGGCGCCTTCGGCCGTGTCCTCGCCGAGGCGGGCCTGCCGGCCCCCAAGCACGGCACCGCCACCACCTTCGCGGGCGCCAAGGCCATCGCGGACGAGATCGGCTACCCGGTCCTCGTACGGCCCTCCTACGTCCTCGGCGGCCGCGGCATGGAGATCGTCTACGACGAGACCCGCCTGGAGTCCTACATCGCCGAGTCCACCGAGATCAGCCCCTCGCGGCCGGTCCTGGTCGACCGCTTCCTGGACGACGCCATCGAGATCGACGTCGACGCCCTCTACGACGGCGAGGAGCTGTACCTCGGCGGCGTGATGGAGCACATCGAGGAGGCCGGCATCCACTCCGGCGACTCGGCGTGCGCCCTGCCGCCGATCACCCTGGGCGGCTTCGACATCAAGCGCCTGCGGGCCTCCACGGAGGCCATCGCCAAGGGCGTCGGGGTGCGCGGGCTGATCAACATCCAGTTCGCGATGGCCGGCGACATCCTCTACGTCCTGGAGGCCAACCCGCGCGCGTCCCGTACCGTCCCCTTCACCTCGAAGGCGACCGCGGTGCCGCTCGCCAAGGCCGCCGCCCGCATCTCGCTGGGCGCGACCGTCGCCGAACTGCGTGCCGAGGGCCTGCTCCCGGCCAAGGGCGACGGCGGCGAACTCCCGCTGGACGCCCCGATCTCCGTCAAGGAGGCCGTCATGCCGTGGTCGCGCTTCCGCGACATCCACGGCCGCGGCGTCGACACGGTCCTCGGCCCGGAGATGCGCTCCACCGGCGAGGTCATGGGCATCGACTCCGTCTTCGGCACGGCGTACGCCAAGTCGCAGGCGGGTGCCTACGGTCCGCTGCCCACCAAGGGCCGCGCGTTCATCTCGGTCGCCAACCGGGACAAGCGCTCGATGATCTTCCCGGCGCGCGAGCTGGTCGCCCACGGCTTCGAACTCCTCGCCACCTCAGGCACCGCCGAGGTCCTCAAGCGCAACGGCATCAACGCCACCGTCGTGCGCAAGCAGTCCGAGGGCACCGGCCCGAACGGCGAGAAGACCATCGTCCAGCTCATCCACGACGGCGAGGTCGACCTCATCGTCAACACCCCGTACGGCACCGGCGGCCGCCTCGACGGCTACGAGATCCGTACGGCGGCCGTGGCGCGGTCGGTCCCGTGCCTGACGACGGTCCAGGCGCTCGCCGCCGCCGTCCAGGGCATCGACGCCCTCAACCACGGTGACGTGGGCGTGCGTTCGCTCCAGGAACACGCGCAGCACCTGACCGCGGCCCGCGACTAGCAGCCGACAGGGGGACACCGGAAACGGTGTCCCCCTCGTCGTGAGGACACCATGTACAAGATCTTCTTCAATCTCGTCTTCCGGCGCATGGACCCCGAGAAGGCCCACTACCTGGCCTTCCGCTGGATCCGGCTCGCCGTCCGCGTCCCCGTGCTGCGCACCTTCCTCGCGGCCGCCCTCGCGCCCCGCCACAAGGAGCTGCGCACCGAGGCCCTCGGGCTGCGCATGCACGGCCCCTTCGGTCTCGCCGCGGGCTTCGACAAGAACGCCGTCGCGATCGACGGCATGGCGATGCTGGGCTTCGACCACATCGAGATCGGCACGGTCACGGGGGAGCCCCAGCCGGGCAACCCCAAGAAGCGGCTCTTCCGGCTCGTGCAGGACCGCGCGCTCATCAACCGCATGGGCTTCAACAACGAGGGCTCCCTGGCCGTCGCGGCCCGCCTGGCGTCCCGTGAGCCGGTCTTCAAGACCGTCGTGGGCGTCAACATCGGCAAGACCAAGGTCGTCCCCGAGGCCGAGGCGGTCGCCGACTACGTGAAGTCCGCGGAGCGCCTCGCGCCCTTCGCCGACTACCTCGTAGTGAACGTGTCGTCGCCCAACACGCCCGGTCTGCGCAACCTCCAGGCCGTCGACCACCTGCGTCCGCTGCTGACCGCGGTCCGCGAGGCCGCCGACCGGATCGTCGCCAACCGCCGGGTCCCGCTCCTCGTCAAGATCGCGCCCGACCTGGCCGACGAGGACGTGGACGCGGTCGCCGACCTGGCCGTCGAACTCGGCCTGGACGGCATCATCGCCACCAACACCACCATCGCGCGCGAGGGACTCGGACTGACATCCGCAGCCGCCCTGGTGAAGGAGACGGGCGGCCTCTCCGGAGCGCCCCTCAAGGAACGCTCCCTGGAGGTCCTCAGGCGCCTGTACGCGCGCGTGGGCGACCGGATCACCCTGGTGGGCGTCGGGGGCGTGGAGAACGCCGAGGACGCCTGGCAGCGCATCCTGGCGGGTGCCACGCTGGTCCAGGGCTACAGCGCCTTCGTCTACGAGGGTCCCTTCTGGGCCCGCGCAGTCCACAAGGGCCTCGCCGCGCGCCTGCGCACGAGCCCCTACGCCACCCTCGCCGACGCGGTCGGCGCCGACGTGAGGAAGACCACGGTATGACCGAGCCCTTCGGATCCCGTCTGCGCCGCGCCATGGACGAGCGTGGCCCGCTGTGCGTGGGGATCGACCCGCACGCCTCGCTGCTCACGGAGTGGGGCCTGGACGACGACGTGGCCGGCCTGGAGCGCTTCAGCCGCACCGTCGTCGAGGCGCTGTCCGACCGGATCGCCGTGTTCAAGCCCCAGATGGCGTTCTTCGAGCGCTTCGGCTCGCGCGGCGTCGCCGTCCTGGAGAAGACAGTCGAGGAGGCCCGCGCGGGCGGTGCCCTGGTCCTCATGGACGCCAAGCGCGGTGACATCGGCTCGACGATGGCCGCGTACGCCGAGGCCTTCCTGCGCAAGGACTCCCCGCTGTTCTCGGACGCGCTGACCGTGTCGCCGTATCTCGGCTACGGCTCGCTCTCGCCGGCGATCGCGCTGGCACGCGAGAGCGGCTCGGGGCTGTTCGTGCTCGCGCTGACCTCCAACCCGGAGGGCCGCGAGGTCCAGCACGCGGTCCGCGCGGACGGCCGGAACGTCGGCGCGACCATGCTGGCCCATCTGGCGGCCGAGAACACGGGAGAGGAGCCCCTGGGGTCCTTCGGGGCCGTCGTGGGGGCCACGCTGGGCGATCTGTCGACCTACGACCTCGACATCAACGGTCCGCTCCTCGCCCCCGGCGTCGGCGCCCAGGGGGCCACGCCGGCCGACCTGCCCCGGGTCTTCGGGGCGGCCATCCGCAATGTCGTCCCCAACGTCAGCCGGGGGGTGCTGCGGCACGGCCCCGACATCGGGGCGTTGCGCGCGTCCGCCGACCGGTTCGCGGACGAGATCCGCTCGGCGCTGCCGGCGGCCTGACGACATTCGAACCCCTCGTTCGAGTCCTCCGGCGAGGGGTGCGAGGCCCGCTTGAGTCTGAATACATTCTCAAATCCGGGGCAATATGTCAGAAATGTCCGGCCTGGCGCAGGCTGACCAGGACTTTTCCGCTGTTCTCGCTGACTCTGGCGGACTTGGCCGCTAGTCTCCGACGCAGAGTCAACGGGCGAGCGTGTTGCTCGTGGCTCCCCAGGTGTGGGGCGACTAGGTTCCTCACCGGTCCGTATCCGACAGTTCGACATCCGAGGTGACGTAGGCGTGGCTCTTCCGCCCCTTACCCCTGAACAGCGCGCAGCCGCGCTCGAAAAGGCCGCCGCGGCTCGCCGGGAGCGGGCCGAGGTCAAGAATCGACTCAAGCACTCCGGCGCCTCCCTCCACGAGGTCATCAAGCAGGGCCAGGAGAACGACGTCATCGGCAAGATGAAGGTCTCCGCCCTGCTCGAGTCCCTGCCGGGCGTGGGCAAGGTCCGCGCCAAGCAGATCATGGAGCGGCTCGGCATCTCCGAGAGCCGTCGTGTACGCGGCCTCGGCTCCAACCAGATCGCTTCTCTGGAGCGTGAGTTCGGCAGCACCGGTTCCTGAACCGGGTGACTCCGGGAAGGGGAGTCCCGGGCACTCCGGGATTGCTGGAATAATCGCTGCATGGCTGCAACATTCCGGGGGACGACCCCCGAGCCCCCGGACGTACGTCCGCGGCTGACCGTGCTCTCCGGCCCCTCAGGGGTCGGCAAGAGCACGGTCGTCGCCCATATGCGCAAGGAACACCCCGAGGTCTGGCTCTCGGTGTCGGCGACGACCCGCAAGCCCCGCCCCGGCGAGAAGCACGGCGTCCAGTACTTCTTCGTCACCGACGAGGAGATGGACAAGCTGATCGCCAACGGCGAGCTGCTGGAGTGGGCCGAGTTCGCCGGCAACCGCTACGGCACGCCGCGTGCGGCCGTGCTGGAGCGGCTGGAGGCGGGCGAACCCGTCCTCCTGGAGATCGACCTCCAGGGGGCCCGGCAGGTCCGTGAGTCCATGGCGGACGCCCAGCTGGTGTTCCTGGCTCCTCCCTCCTGGGAGGAGCTGGTGCGCAGGCTCACCGGTCGCGGCACCGAGCCGCCCGAGGTGATCGCACGCCGTCTGGAGGCGGCGAAGGTCGAACTGGCGGCTGAACCCGAGTTCGACGTGACCCTGGTCAACACCTCCGTCGAGGACGTGGCGCGCGAGCTGCTAGCCTTGATGGATGTCGTGTGATCGTCCTGCTCATCAAGGCGTGATCACGCGCACCGATTCTTTCCCATCCATCGGAAGGTAGAGCGTGTCCTCTTCCATCTCCGCGCCCGAGGGCATCATCAACCCGCCGATCGACGAGCTCCTCGAGGCCACCGACTCGAAGTACAGCCTCGTGATCTACGCGGCCAAGCGGGCCCGCCAGATCAACGCGTACTACTCGCAGCTCGGCGAGGGTCTGCTGGAGTACGTCGGTCCGCTGGTGGACACCCACGTCCACGAGAAGCCGCTCTCGATCGCCCTGCGCGAGATCAACGCGGGTCTGCTGACGTCCGAGGCCGTCGAGGGCCCGGCGCAGTAGTACTTTCAGATTGCAGTTGGCTTTTCCACAGGCCCGGCAGCGCGACTGTCGGGCCTGTGGTGTGTCATGGAGTCGTAGGTTCGAGGAAGGGGAGACCTGGTGGACAAACCGAAGGTCGTCTTGGGCGTCAGCGGCGGCATCGCCGCGTACAAGGCCTGCGAGCTGCTGAGAAGACTCACCGAGTCCGGCCACGACGTCCGCGTCGTCCCCACCGCCTCCGCCCTGCACTTCGTGGGCGCCGCCACCTGGTCCGCCCTGTCCGGCCACCCGGTCTCGACCGAGGTCTGGGACGACGTCCACGAGGTCCCGCACGTCCGCATCGGACAGCACGCCGACCTCGTGGTCGTGGCCCCGGCCACCGCCGACATGCTCGCCAAGGCGGCGCACGGCCTGGCGGACGACCTGCTCACCAACACCCTCCTGACCGCCCGCTGCCCGGTCGTCTTCGCCCCCGCCATGCACACCGAGATGTGGGAGCACCCGGCCACCCAGGAGAACGTGGCGACCCTGCGCCGCCGCGGCGCCGTCGTGATCGAACCCGCCGTCGGCCGTCTGACCGGCGTCGACACCGGCAAGGGCCGGCTGCCGGAACCCGCCGAGATCTTCGAGGTCTGCCGCCGTGTGCTGGCCCGCGGTGTCACCGAGCCCGACCTCTCGGGCCGGCACGTCGTCGTCAGCGCCGGCGGCACCCGCGAGCCCCTCGACCCGGTCCGCTTCCTCGGCAACCGCTCCTCCGGCAAGCAGGGCTACGCCCTCGCCCGCACCGCCGCCGCGCGCGGCGCCCGGGTCACGCTGGTCGCGGCGAACACCGGCCTGCCGGACCCGGCCGGCGTGGACGTCGTCCCCGTGGGCACGGCCGTACAACTGCGCGAGGCAGTCCTGAAGGCGGCGGCCGACGCCGACGCGGTCGTCATGGCGGCGGCGGTCGCGGACTTCAGGCCGCAGACCTACGCGGCCGGAAAGATCAAGAAGAAGGACGGCCAGGACCCCGAGCCCGTCGTGCTGGTGCGGAATCCGGACATCCTCGCCGAGATCTCGGCCGAGCGGGCCCGTCCCGGACAGGTGATCGTCGGATTCGCCGCCGAGACCGACGACGTGCTGGCCAACGGCCGCACGAAACTGGAGCGAAAGGGCTGCGACCTCCTCGTCGTCAACGAGGTGGGCGAGCGCAAGACCTTCGGGTCTGAGGAGAACGAGGCGGTGGTGCTGGGCGCCGACGGCAGCGAGACCCCGGTCCCGCACGGCCCGAAGGAGTTCCTGGCCGAAACCGTCTGGGACCTGGTGGTGAGACGCCTGCGCTGAGTACTCCGGTCGCTTCTCGGTTCCCACGAACCTCTGCCGCCGAGGCGTGGCGCCCCTGGCCAAGTCCGCTCGGCATTGGGCACAATGCCCGTGCCGCAGGTCACAGCACTCCCGAGAGGCGAGACAGGGGCCCGGCGGCAGAGCACGACCGATAAACTGTTCTCGGACGATGCCGGGCGCAGCCCCCGAGCCCGTCCGCCAATGATCAGCCAGCAGCCGCTGCAACCCCAGGGAGCGTTGTGTCCCGTCGTCTGTTCACCTCGGAGTCCGTCACCGAGGGCCACCCCGACAAGATCGCTGACCAGATCAGTGACACCATCCTCGACGCGCTCCTCAAGGAGGACCCGACCTCCCGGGTCGCCGTCGAGACCCTGATCACCACCGGTCTGGTGCACGTGGCCGGTGAGGTCACCACCAAGACCTACGCGCCGATCGCCCAGCTGGTCCGCGACAAGATCCTCGAGATCGGCTACGACTCCTCCAAGAAGGGCTTCGACGGCGCCTCCTGCGGTGTCTCGGTGTCGATCGGCGCGCAGTCCCCGGACATCGCGCAGGGCGTCGACACGGCGTACGAGAACCGGGTCGAGGGCGACGACGACGAGCTGGACCGCCAGGGCGCGGGCGACCAGGGTCTGATGTTCGGCTACGCGACGGACGAGACCCCCACCCTGATGCCGCTGCCGATCTTCCTGGCGCACCGCCTCGCCAAGCGCCTGTCCGAGGTCCGCAAGAACGGCACCATCCCCTACCTGCGCCCGGACGGCAAGACGCAGGTCACCATCGAGTACGACGGCGACAAGGCCGTCCGTCTCGACACGGTCGTCGTCTCCTCGCAGCACGCCTCGGACATCGACCTGGAGTCGCTGCTGGCCCCCGACATCCGCGAGTTCGTCGTGGAGCCGGAGCTCAAGGCGCTCCTGGACGAGGGCATCAAGCTGGACACGGAGAACTACCGCCTCCTGGTCAACCCCACCGGCCGCTTCGAGATCGGCGGCCCGATGGGTGACGCCGGCCTGACCGGCCGCAAGATCATCATCGACACCTACGGCGGCATGGCCCGCCACGGTGGCGGCGCCTTCTCCGGCAAGGACCCGTCCAAGGTGGACCGCTCGGCCGCGTACGCGATGCGCTGGGTCGCCAAGAACGTGGTCGCGGCCGGTCTGGCCGCCCGCTGCGAGGTCCAGGTCGCGTACGCGATCGGCAAGGCCGAGCCGGTGGGTCTGTTCGTGGAGACCTTCGGCACCGCCAAGGTCGACCACGAGAAGATCGAGAAGGCGATCGACGAGGTCTTCGACCTCCGCCCGGCCGCCATCATCCGCGACCTCGACCTGCTGCGCCCGATCTACTCCCTGACGGCGGCGTACGGCCACTTCGGCCGTGAGCTCCCGGAGTTCACGTGGGAGAAGACGGACCGCGTGGAGGCGCTGCGGAAGGCCGCCGACCTGTAGGCCCGTCCACCCCCGGTCACGTACGAGGCCCGGTCCCCTTGCGGGGGCCGGGCCTCGCGTTTGTGCGGCAACCGCCGCACCGTCATCGAGCACGGCACGGCTGTCTGTCAGTGGGGTCTGGTACCAATGATGCTGTGAGCAGCGAGAACGGGTCGGTGGACGGTGGCGCCGAAGGGGCGCAGCCCGAGCAGCTTGCGCTCATTCGGGAGAGTGTGCGGAAGGCCAAGGTGCCGCGGGCCAAGCCGCGGACCTGGCGGGGGGCCGCGCTGGCCAAGGAACTGCCGGTCGCGCGCGTGCTGGTAGACAAGGGTGTGCTGCATCTCGACCGGTACTTCGACTACGCCGTGCCCGAGGAACTCGACGCGCAGGCGCAGCCCGGGGTGCGGGTGCGCGTCGAGTTCCTCGGGCACGGCG
>NZ_RSAJ01000142.1 GCF_003933965.1 Streptomyces sp. RP5T | reverse complement strand
GGCCGGACTGGGTCTGACGATGGGACTCCCCCAGTTGGCGCCCGGACGCTGTCGGCCCGTACGACGAGGACTCCGGCACACCGTAACCGCTGATGGGCGATTTGTGGACGAGTTGTGCGGGATCCACGCGGCACCGGCCTGCGGGCGCCGCCCCGGTCACCCGACGGACCGCGCTGTGGACGCCGAGGTCAACCGCCGTACACTCCCGGAGTGACCGTCACCGCAACTTCCGTGGACGAGTCGGACCGGCTGGAACCGCAGTCCGCGCCCGCCTCCCGCTGGGCCGTCCGGCTCCGCCGCCTCGTCCCGGCCGCCGCCGCGGCGCTCTCCGGAGTGCTGCTCTACGTCAGTTTCCCGCCCCGCACCCTGTGGTGGCTGGCCGTGCCCGCCTTCGCCGTCCTCGGCTGGGTGCTGCGCGGCCGTGGCTGGAAGGCGGCGTTCGGTCTCGGCTACCTCTTCGGCCTGGGATTCCTGCTGCCGCTGCTGGTGTGGACCGGTGTCGAGGTCGGTCCCGGCCCCTGGCTCGCCCTGGTGGCGATCGAGGCGATCTTCGTCGCCCTGGTCGGCGTGGGCATCGCCGCCGTCTCGAAGCTGCCCGGCGCGCCGGTGTGGGCGGCTGCCGTGTGGATCGCCGGAGAAGCGGCACGCGCGCGTGCGCCGTTCAACGGCTTCCCCTGGGGCAAGATCGCGTTCGGTCAGGCGGACGGCGTCTTCCTGCCGCTCGCCGCGGTGGGCGGCACCCCCGTGCTGGGCTTCGCCGTCGTTCTGTGCGGCTTCGGCCTGTACGAGCTCGTGCGGCTGGCCGTTGAGCGGCGGGGGACCGGTGCCGTACGGCGTCCGGCCGCGGCCGTGGCCCTGCTGAGCGTGGCCGTACCGGTCGTCGGGGCGCTCGCGGCCAGGACGCTGGTGAGCGACAAGGCCGAGGACGGCACCGTCACCGTCGCCGCCATCCAGGGCAACGTCCCGCGCGCGGGACTGGAGTTCAACGCCCAGCGCCGGGCCGTGCTCGAGTACCACGCGCGCGAGACCGAGCGGCTGGCCGCCGAGGTGAAGGCCGGCAAGATCGCGCGGCCGGACATCGTGCTGTGGCCGGAGAACTCCTCCGACGTCGACCCCTTCACCGACGCGGAAGCGGCCGCGGTCATCGAGCAGGCGGCCAGGTCCATCGGCGCACCGATCTCCGTCGGCGGCGTCGTCGAGCGCGACGGCAGGCTCTACAACGAGCAGATCCTGTGGGACCCGGTCAAGGGCCCCACCGACACCTACGACAAGCGGCAGATCCAGCCGTTCGGCGAGTACCTCCCGCTGCGCTCCCTGGTCGGCGCGATCAACAAGAACTGGACCTCCATGGTCCGCCAGGACTTCAGCCGGGGCAGCAAACCGGGCGTGTTCCGGATGGCCAACGCCAAGGTCGGGCTGGTCACCTGCTACGAGGCCGCGTTCGACTGGGCCGTGCGCTCCGAGGTCACCGACGGCGCGCAGCTCATCTCGGTGCCGAGCAACAACGCGACCTTCGACCGCAGCGAGATGACCTACCAGCAGCTCGCGATGTCCCGGGTGCGCGCCGTGGAGCACAGCCGGACCGTCACCGTGCCGGTGACCAGCGGCGTCAGCGCGATCATCATGCCGGACGGCAGGATCACCCAGAGGACCGGCATGTTCGTGGCCGACTCGCTGGTGCAGAAGGTGCCGCTGAGGTCGACGCAGACCCCGGCGACCCGCCTCGGCACCCTGCCCGAGCTGGCCCTGGTGCTGGTCGCGGCGGGCGGACTCGGCTGCGCGATCGGCGCGGGCATGCGCCGGCGTCGCGCCGAGAGCGCGTAGGCGCACCGAGGTGGTGCGTCCGGCAAGGACCGTTCGAGCAGCCCGGAGATCGCCTGGGTCGCCGGAAGATCACCTGGGCCGTCCGAAGATCGCCTGAGTCGTCAAGGCGCCGTTAGGGTCGGGGCATGGCTACTCCTGACTTCATCCGCACCCTGCGGCGTTCCATCGGCCACGACCTCCTCTGGCTGCCCGGCGTCAGCGCCATCGTCTTCGACGACGAGGGCAGGGTGCTGCTCAACCGCCGCTCGGACACCGGCAAGTGGTCGCTGCTCGGCGGCATCCCGGAACCGGGGGAGCAGCCCGCGGCCTGCGCCGTGCGCGAGGTGGAGGAGGAGACGGGGGTGCGCTGTGTCGTCGAGCGCGTCGTCGTGGTCCAGGCGCTCCGGCCCGTGACGTACGAGAACGGCGACACCTGCCAGTACATGGACATCTCGTTCCGTTGCCGGGCCGTCGGCGGCGAGGCCCGGGTGAACGACGACGAGTCCCTGGAGGTGGGGTGGTTCGCGGTGGACGCCCTGCCGGAGCTGAACGAGTTCGGGGTACAGCGGATCAAGCAGGCGCTGATAGACGCACCCACATGGTTCGACACCACGAGTTCCGAGTGAAGTATGGGGCGTGACCACATGTGGTCACGGCCGGGCGCTGCCTAGGGTCGGAGCATGACCGGCAGCAGCGCCCTGACGGGCCCCCACGCCCCCACGCTCGACCTCGGCGGCCGCACCGCCCTCGTCACCGGCGCCGCCGGCGGCATCGGCCGCGCCTGCGCGCTGCGGCTGGCGGCCGCCGGGGCCAAGGTGAGAGCGGTCGACCGGGACGCCGCCGGTCTGGAGGCGCTCGCCGAGCGCGCCGCGGGCCTCGCGGGCAGCGTCGAGCCGCGCGTCCTGGACCTCACCGACCTGGACGCCGCCGAGCACGCCGCCGCGGGCACCGACGTCCTCGTCAACAACGCAGGCATCCAACTGGTGCGCCCCATCGAGGAGTTCCCGCCCGAGGTGTTCCACACCGTGCTCACCGTGATGCTGGAGGCACCCTTCCGCCTGATCCGCGGCGCCCTGCCCCACATGTACGGCCAGGGATGGGGGCGGATCGTCAACGTGTCCTCGGTGCATGGGCTGCGCGCCTCGGCCTACAAGGCGGCCTATGTGGCCGCCAAACACGGTCTGGAGGGTCTGTCCAAGACGGCCGCCCTCGAAGGCGCCCCCCACGGTGTGACCTCGAACTGTGTGAACCCCGCCTATGTGCGCACCCCACTGGTCGAGCGGCAGATCACCGACCAGTCCCGGGCGCACGGCATCCCCGAGGAGCGGGTCGTGTCCGAGGTGCTGCTCCAGGACAGCGCGCTCAAACGGCTCATCGAGCCGGAGGAGGTCGCCGAGGCCGTGGCCTACCTGTGCGGCCCGCACGCCTCCTTCGTCACCGGCACGTCACTCGTCCTCGACGGCGGCTGGACCGCGCACTGAGCGGCACCGGACCGGAGTTTTCCACAGGCCTGACGGGGTGAGCGTGCGATGAGCAATCCTGTGGGCATGTCCAGCGATCACGCGCAGTCCGTCGAGCGCCCCGTCGGCAGTGCCGAGGCACCCTTCCTCGCACTCCTGGCCAGGGGCGCGTCCGCCGACGCCTACGAGCAGCCGGTACTGCTCGCCCGTGCCGAGGGAAGGCCGGCCGAGCGCATCGCCGCGCTGGAGGAGGCCAAGGCCGTCGCCCTGCGTGTGCGCTCCGAGCTGGAGGGCCGGCGCCGGCGGGAGGCCGAGCTGTCCGCGCTGTTCGAGACCGCCCACGACCTGGCCGGGCTCCGTGACCTGGACGCGGTGCTGCGGGCCATCGTGCAGCGCGCCCGCTCCCTGCTGGGCACGGACGTGGCCTACCTCAGCCTGAACGACCCGGAGCGGGGCGACACCTACATGCGGGTCACCGAGGGCTCGGTCGCCGCCCGTTTCCAGCAGCTGCGGCTCGGGATGGGCGAGGGGCTCGGCGGACTGGTCGCCCAGACCGCGCGCCCCTACGTCACCGACGACTACTTCAGAGACGACCGCTTCCAGCACACCCTCACCATCGACTCCGGCGTACGGGACGAGGGCCTGGTCGCCATCCTCGGCGTGCCGCTGACGCTGGGGCACCACGTCATCGGCGTGCTGTTCGCGGCGGACCGGCGTGCCCGGGTTTTCGAGCGGGAGCAGATCGCGCTCCTCGGATCCTTCGCCGCGCTGGCCGCGGCCGCCATCGACACCGCGAACCTCCTCACCGAGACCCGCTCGGCCCTGACCGAACTGGAGCGGGCCAACGAGATCATCCGGGACCGCAGCGGTGTCATCGAGCGTGCCTCCGAGGTCCACGACCGGCTCGCCGAACTGGTGCTGCGCGGCGGCGGGGTGCACGACGTGGCGGCCGCCGTCTCCGAGATCCTCGACGGCACGGTCGAATTCGCCGAGATCGCGCCCGCCGAGGCACTGGAGGCATCCCGGGCCGAAGGCCACGCCGTGCGGTACGGCGACGACTGGATCGCCGCCGTCGCCGCCGGCGGTGAGCTCCTGGGCGCACTTGTGCTGCGCGGCCACCCCGGGCTCGACCCCGTGGACCAGCGCACCCTGGAGCGGGCCGCGATGGTCACCTCGCTGCTCCTGCTGGCCAGACGTTCGGCCTCCGAGGCCGAGCAGCGGGTGCGCGGCGAGCTGCTGGACGACCTGCTCGACGCCCGTGACCGCGACCCTCGGCTGCTGCGCGAGCGGGCCGCCCGGCTGGACGCCGACCTGGACGCCACCCACGTCGTGCTGGCCGCCCGTATCGACGGGCCCGCGGCCGACGCCGACCAGGAGGCGGCCGCCCGCAGACGCCTGTGGTCCGCGGCCTCCCACCTCGCCGCCACCCGGCGCGGCCTGGCGGCCGCCCGCGACGGAGGCACGGTCCTGCTGCTGCCCCTGGCGGCCGGGGACACGGCCACCGAACTGGCCCGCCGCACCGCGGGGCACCTGGGCACGGCCGTTCACGAGGCGGTGACCGTCGGTGCCTCGGCCCCCGTCCGCGACCTCGCCGTCCACCTGGACGCCGTGGCCGCCGCCTACGAGGAGGGCCGGCGCTGCCTCGACGCGCTGCGGCTCCTGGGGCGCTCGGGCGACGGAGCCGCGGCCGAGGACTTCGGGTTCCTCGGGCTGCTCCTGGCCGGAGACCGGGACATCGCGGGCTTCGTGGACCGCACCATCGGTCAGGTGGTCGCCTACGACGACCGCCGGGGCACCGATCTGTTGCGCACCCTGGACGCCTACTTCGCCTGCGGCATGAGCCCGGTCCGCACCAAGGACGAGCTGCACGTCCACGTGAACACCGTCGCCCAGCGCCTGGAGCGGGTGGGCCGGCTGCTCGGCGAGGACTGGCTGAACCCGGCCCGCGCGCTGGAGATCCAACTCGCGCTGCGGCTGCACCGGTTGTCCGCGCAGACACGCCCCTGAGACGCTCCCGACACGCCCCGGCCCCCGTACGCAGGGGCGTACGGGGGCCGGTCGGGGGCGTGGCGGCTTCAGACGGTCCGGGCGTCCGCCGCGGGGGAGGCGCCAGCCGGCACCGGCTCGGCGTCCGGCTCGACGTCGGCCAGGTCCCGGTGCCGGGTCTCCTTGGCGACCCCTACCGCGATGACCGTCAGCACGGCGGCGGCGATGACATAGAGGGCGATCGGCGTGGAGCTGCCGTAGTCGGAGAGCAGCGCGGTGGCGATGAGCGGGGCCGGGGCGCCGGCCGCGACGGAGGCGAACTGGGCGCCGATGGAGGCACCGGAGTAGCGCATCCGGGTCGCGAACATCTCGGAGAAGAACGCCGCCTGCGGGGCGTACATGGCGCCGTGCATGACGAGACCCACGGTCACGGCGAGGATCAGGTTGCCGAAGCCGCCGGTGTCGACGAGCCGGAAGAACGGGAACATCCACAGCCCGACGCCGACCGCACCGAGCAGGTACACCGGGCGCCGGCCGACGCGGTCCGACAGGGCGCCCCAGGCGGGGATCACCGCGAAGTGCACGGCGGAGGCGATCAGGACCGAGTTGAGGGCGGTCTGCTTGGAGACGCCCGCCGAGGTGGTGGCGTAGACGAGGATGAAGGCGGTGATGACGTAGTAGCTGATGTTCTCCGCCATGCGCGCGCCCATCGCGATCAGCACGTCACGCCAGTGGTGGCGCAGCACCGAGACCAGCGGCAGCTTCTCCGCCACACCGTCCCGCACCGCCTTGCGGGCCTCCGCCCGCGCCAGCGCCTCCTTGAACACGGGCGACTCGTCGACGGACAGCCGGATCCACAGCCCGACGACCACCAGGACGCCGGAGAGCAGGAAGGGGATCCGCCAGCCCCAGGAGCCGAACGCGGCGTCCGACAGTACGGCGGTCAGCAGGGAGAGCACACCCGTGGCGAGGAGTTGGCCGGCCGGTGCGCCGGTCTGCGGCCACGAGGCCCAGAAGCCACGCCGGCGTGCGTCCCCGTGCTCGGACACGAGCAGGACGGCTCCGCCCCACTCGCCGCCGAGCGCGAAGCCCTGGACCAGGCGCAGCATCGTCAGCAGTACGGGAGCGGCCGTGCCGACGGTCGCGTGCGTCGGCAGCAGCCCGATCGCGAACGTCGCCCCGCCCATCAGCAGCAGGCTCAGGACCAGCAGTTTCTTGCGGCCGAGCCGGTCACCGTAGTGCCCGAACACCAGGGCGCCGAGCGGCCGGGCGGCGAAGCCGACGGCGTACGTGAGGAAGGACAGCAGCGTGCCGACGAGCGGGTCGGAGTCGGGAAAGAACAGCTTGTTGAAGACCAGGGCGGCCGCGGAGCCGTAGAGGAAGAAGTCGTACCACTCGATGGTGGTGCCGATGAGGCTGGCGACGACGATGCGCTTCAGGTTGTTCGGCGTCGGGGGAGCGGATGCTGCGGAGGCCATGTGCGCCACTTCCTCGTGTGCGGTGGGGACGGGTACGTGTTCGCACACCGTAGGAACGCGCACGTCGGGGGCACATGTGGCGGCGCAACATAGTTCTTGGGTGAGGTGTGCGCGCGGCCCCCATGTCTGGGGGTGGTCTGGTCGCGAGGGGTCCGGCAACGCCGGGCGAAGGCGAGGTCACGGGTGGACGTTGTTCCCATGCGCCGGGGGCGTCGGCGCGCGGCGGTGGTTCCGTCGAAGCCACCCCCGAGCCCGAACTCGTCTGCGACTCCGAAGTCGGCTCTGTGCAGGCGCAGTTGGAAGAGGGTTAAGGTCATCACGACTGATGCCGGAGGGGAAAGGGCGTTACGACGTGCCGAGTTGGGACCGCCGACTGGTGGCCGCCGGGGTGCGGGACCGTGGTCTGCGCGCGGACTACACGACCGCGGCCCGGGTCTTCGCCCGAAGGATCCTCGCCCACTACGCGGCCGTACGCCTGCTGGTGGCGCCGGCCCTGCACCCGCACGTGGTCGCGGCCTACGCCTTCCTCGCCCGTACCGACGACCTCGCCGACCAGGGGCCGCTGCAAGAGCGCCTGCCCCGCTGGGACTCCTGGGCCCACCAGGTCACCGCCGGGCTGGAGTCGGGGCACGCCGACGACCCCGTCCTGCGGGCTTTCCTCCACACCGTGGCCGTACGGCGGCTGCCGCACCACTGGGTGCACACCTACCTCAAGGCCACCACCGAGGAGCTGCACTTCACCGGCCACGCCACCGAAGCCGACTTCCAGCGCTACGTCGACAACCTCGCCCTGCCGGCCCTGATGCTGATCGAGGACCTGCAGTACGAGGGCGGCGGTGACGAGGTCTTCCGGTCCCGTTGCCGGTCGTTCGCCGAAGGGCTGCAGCGTCTGGACTTCCTGACCGACCTCACCGACGACCTGACCGAAGGGCGCCTCTACCTGCCGCAGGAGGACCTGGACCGTTTCGGAGTCACCCGCGCCGACCTCGAACTGGGCCAGGACACGGCAGGAGTGGCGGAGTTGGTGGCGCTGACCTGCCGTAGGACCAGGAAGTCGCTCACCGATTCGCGAGCTCTCCTGGACTCCACCTCTCCCGGATTCCGTCCGTTGCAGCGGGCTCTGCTGGATCTGGCGGAGCATCAGCTGTCCCGTGTGGAGGGGTCCGGGACCTCCGTCACGCGGCAGGCGGTGGGGTACGGCATCCGCGTACCGCTCGCCGTCCTGTTCCGCGAGAGGCGTCGGCTCCGGGCCGGGACGGCTGCGGACGCGTGACGGCTCGGGGCCCGAGGCATCGACTGCTTACTTCTACAGTGATGTAGATTTTACTTCGGGTCCGGCTGACGGGACCGCAAACGACCGCGTGTGAAGGGGAGAAGCATGAGTGTTTCGCTGGCCAAGGGTGGCAACGTCTCGCTGAGCAAGGAGGCGCCGGGCCTGACCGCCGTCCTGGTCGGCCTGGGCTGGGACGTGCGCACGACCACCGGCGCCGACTTCGACCTCGACGCCTCCGCCCTGCTCCTGGACGCGTCCGGCAAGGTCGTCTCCGATCGGCACTTCGTCTTCTACAACAACCTGACCAGCCCTGACGGTTCGGTCGAGCACACCGGTGACAACCTCACCGGTGAAGGTGAGGGCGACGACGAGAGCATCAAGGTGAACCTCGCCTCCGTACCCGCCGAGGTCGACCGGATCGTCTTCCCGGTGTCGATCCACGACGCCGACGCGCGCGGCCAGAGCTTCGGCCAGGTGCGCAACGCCTTCATCCGCGTGGTGAACCAGGCCGGCGGCACCGAACTCGCCCGGTACGACCTGTCGGAGGACGCGTCGAGCGAGACCGCGATGGTCTTCGGTGAGCTGTACCGCAACGGCACGGAGTGGAAGTTCCGCGCGGTGGGCCAGGGCTACGCGTCCGGTCTCGCGGGCATTGCCTCCGACTTCGGCGTCAACGTCTGAGAGCGCGGCGGAACCGGCGGATCTGAGGAGGGTGTTGCGTCTCCGGCCCTCGGTCGCGGGGACGTTCACCCGCCTCTCCGTGAGGACCGCGAGAGAGACGCTCGCGCCGTCTGCCCCGGGCGGCGAACTCACCTGTCAGTACCGTGAGTTGCCGAACAGCAGGCGATAGCCGATCAGCAGTACCAGGGAGCCGCCGATCGCCGCACCCCAGGTGTAGAGGTCGAAGAAGTGGTTCTCCACCGGGCGGTCCAGGAAGCGTGCGGAGAGCCAGCCGCCGACGAAGGCTCCCGCGACCCCGATGAGGGTGGTGCCGATCAGGCCGCCCGGGTCGCGGCCGGGCAGCAGGATCTTGGCGATGGCCCCGGCGAGCAGACCCAGAATGATCCAGCCGATGATGCCCACGTGGTAGTCCTCCAGTCGGGTCGGGCCGCGCGGAGTCCGCCCGGCTCCGACGCTTCGGTTGCCTGATTGCGCAAGCCTATGGAACGGCGTGGGTGCGCGGCGGGGTTCACGGGGTGCTGATGGCAAGTCGTCGACGTTCTTTCACGGGCTTATTACATTGCGTAGTACGTTGCGCAATCAATGAAGTGGAGGCGCCCTCGTCGGCCCCGGGCCGCACCCTTACACTGAGGCAGCACATGTGTGTCGACAGTGACCGGGGCGTGGCAGGAGGGGACCGTGGCGACACTCGGAGGTGGCTTCGAGGACCCGTCGGCGGAGGTGCTCGCCGAGGCGGCCGCCGTGTTCGGGCTCCTCGCCTCCTCCGCGCGACTGCACATCATGTGGGCGCTGTCCCAGGGCGAGAGCGACGTCACCCGCCTCGCCGACCGGGTCGGCGGCGCGCTGCCCGCGGTCAGCCAGCACCTGGCGAAGCTGAAGCTCGCGGGGCTCGTACGGTCCCGCCGCGAGGGCCGTCGGCAGGTGTACTACGTCGACGACCCCGACATCGTGACCGTGGTCCGCGTCATGGTCGGCCAGCTGACCGCCCGTACCGTCCCGGTCGCCGCGAACGGCACTACCGCACGCGGCTCCTAGTGCAGGGGGGACCTCTCCAGTGCGTAGCGGTCCCTGTGTGACGGCGTGCGTGGCCCCGGGCGAGAGCTGAAGTCTCCACGAGGTTGCCGCGTTCCTCCATGAGATCTCTCACCCGTGAAATTGCGCCGGGGTCCGTGCTGGCCGGGCCAGGGGTTTGTTAGATTGCGCAACTACGCAACCTAGGCGAAGTTCCCGCTTGGCCTGCCAGTACACCGCCGCGCACGCCCGGCCGCCCCCTCCATGGCCCGGCCTGAGAGGCCCGACCGTTTCGTGGGAGTGGTAGATGAGCGACCGGTGGGACGGCCCGGGCGGTCAGGCCACACGCGACCACACCGGCCACGTGCCGGGACAGCGGCAGGGTGAGACCGGCGGACCGCCACGCTCCGGTGGCCGGGCCGCGGCGCGGGAGGCCGCCCGTTCGCACGGCGGCGGGCGAGCGCGTCGCCGGGCCCGACCGGTCCGGCGCGGCAGGCGGGTGCTGCGGATCGCCGGGATATGTCTGGCGCTCCTCGTCCTGGGCACGGCCGGGGTCGGCTGGTGGTTCTACCAGCACCTCAACGGCAACATCAACAGCGTCGCGCTCGACGGCAAGGGCGGCTCGGAGAAGGCCGACGCCTTCGGCCGGACCCCGATCAACATCCTGGTCATGGGCTCGGACGGCCGGACCAGCAAGGCGGACTGCAAGCTGGGCGGCGGCTGCTCCCAGACCGGTGTGCAGAGCGGGAACGGCAACGCGGACGTGCAGATGGTGGTGCACATATCCG
This sequence comes from Streptomyces sp. RP5T, assembly GCF_003933965.1. GTDB lineage: Bacteria > Actinomycetota > Actinomycetes > Streptomycetales > Streptomycetaceae > Streptomyces. The sequence goes on along the minus strand of NZ_RSAJ01000142.1, from coordinate 6,739 downwards.
CGGACCGCTCCAACGCCACCGTCATGAGCATCCCCCGCGACACCATGGTCGACGTCCCGGCCTGCAAGGACAGCGAGAGCGGCCAGTCCACGCCCGGCTACTACGGCCAGATCAACAGCGCGCTGCGCTACGGCCCCGCCTGCCAGGTCGCCACCATCCACCAGCTCACCGGCATCCCCATCGACCACTTCGTCAAGCTCGACTTCTCCGGCGTGGTCAAGATGTCCGACGCGGTCGGCGGTGTGTCCGTGTGCGTCGACAACAACGTGTACGACACCTACTCGCACCTGAAACTGTCCCGGGGCGACCACACCCTCAAGGGCGAGGCGGCCCTGGAGTTCGTGCGCTCCCGGCACGGATTCGGAGACGGCAGCGACCTCGGCCGTACCGTCTCCCAGCACATCTTCCTCAGCGCGATGATCCGCAAGTTCAAGAGCGCGGGCACGCTCACCGACCCCACCGCGGTCTACGACCTCGCGGACGCCGCCACCAAGGCGCTCACCGTGGACGACGGCCTGGGCAGCGTCAAGAAGCTGATCGGTCTCGCGGCAGACGTGAACAAGGTCCCCACCAAGCGGATGACCTTCACCACGATGCAGACCGCCGCGGATCCTGGCGACGCCAACCGGGTGGTGGTGGGCCCGGGAGCCAAGGCCCTCTTCTCCAGCATCGCCGACGACCAGGCGCTGTCCGGTTCCGGCAAGAAGTCGTCGGGGTCCCCCGCGACGGCCGCGGCCAAGGCGGTGCCGGCCTCCCGGATCGCCGTGACCGTCGAGAACGGCACCGAGATCACCGGCCGTGCCTCCGCCGTCGCGAACGCGCTCACCGGCCAGGGCTTCAGCTCCGCCACGACCACCGCCAACGCGCCGAGCCCGGCGGCGACCACCACCCTCACCTACGGCACCGGCCAGAAGGGCGAGGCCCAGACGGCCGCCAAGGCGCTCGGACTGCCCGCCTCGCACCTCAAGGCGGGTACCGGTACCGGCCTGACCCTGGTGATCGGCGGCGACTGGGCGAGCGGCACCACGTTCCCCGGTGGCGCGTCCTCGCCCGCGCCCGCCGACACCAAGGCCGCGGTCTCCAACGCCCACGCCCAGACCGCCGACGAGGCCAAGAAGTGCGCCCAGGTCAGCCCCTACAGGACGGTCTCGCTCAACGGGGTCCCCATGACACCGGAGCAGGCGTACGCGGCGGCGAGCGACAAGAAGGACTCCGACGAGTGAGGCGGGAACCGGAGCGTTGGTTGTACAGTTGCGCAAGCTGGCAACAATGAGCGTAGAGAAGGGACGTGCGGCATGCTGCGCAACGGACTGGAGCCCTGGCACCTGCTGATCGTGGCGATCATGATCATCCTGCTGTTCGGCTCCAAGAAGCTGCCCGAGGCGGCCCGCGGGCTCGGCAAGTCGATGCGAATCCTCAAGAGCGAGGCCACGGCCATGAAGGAGGACGGCACCGCCCCGAGCACCGCCCCGAGCACCGCCCAGACCACCGCCGCCCCGGTCGCGCAGCGGACGAACGAGGGCGACCCGGTCCGCTGAACTCCCTTAGCCTGACGGCCCGCTGAACGGCCCACCCGGGCCGGTCCGGTGACCGGACAGCGACCACGGCCCTCCCCGGCTGGCCTCAACTGGGAGAGTCCGCCCCCGTCGCCGTAAGCTCCCGCCCATGAGTGAGGCAGACGAGGGTCCCGGCAGACGAGTCGTCGACGGGCGCTTCGAGTTGGAGGCCCGTCTCGGCGGCGGCGGGATGGGCACGGTCTGGCGGGCCAGGGACCTGGTCCTGCACAGGATGGTCGCGGTCAAGGAGGTCCGCCCACCCGACCGGGACCTCGCCGAGTACGACCCGGACGGCGCGCGGACGCTGCGCGAGCGGGTGCTGCGCGAGGCGCGGGCCCTGGCCCGTATCGACCATCCGAACGTCGTCACCGTGCACCACATCGTCGACGGCGGCGAGGGCACGTACCCCTGGATCGTCATGGAGCTGGTCAGTGGCGGCTCCCTCGCCGACCGGCTCAACCAGGGCCCCATGCCACCGGCCGAGGCGGCGCGGATCGGCCGGGGTGTCCTCGCGGCGCTCGCCGCCGCGCACGACGCCGGCATCCAGCACCGGGACGTCAAACCCGCCAACGTCCTGCTCAGGTCCGACGGACGCCCCGTCCTCACCGACTTCGGCATCGCCGCGATCCGCGAGACCACCAGCCTCACCGCCACCGGCTCCATCATCGGCACACCCGACTTCATGGCACCCGAACGGATCTCGGGCCACGAGGGCGGATCCGCCTCGGACCTGTGGTCGCTCGCGATGATGCTGTACGCCGCCGTGGAGGGCCACCACCCGCTGCGCCGCGGCAGCACCCTCGCCACCCTCGCCGCCGTCCTCAACGAGGAGGTACCGCCGCCGGTGCGGGCCGGGGCCCTCGGTGACGTTCTGATGAGCGTGCTCGTACGGGATCCGGCGGCGCGGCCGTCGGCCGACCTGCTGGACCGGCGGCTGGCGGAGATCGAGTCGGGGCGGAACGGGCCGGTGACCGCGTGGCAGCAGCCCACTTCCTACCCGCTGAACCCGCCGCCCGCCGCGACGACACCCTCGTATCCGGGCGGCCACGCCCCGTCCACCACCCCCGTCGGGGGCGCCGTCGCCGGATTCGGGCCGCCGCCCGTCCTCATCGGGCCCGGTCAGCCGGTGACCTCGCCCGTCCGGGCGGGCGGCAGGAACAAGTCCGGACCGGCGGCCGTCCTCGCCGTGTCGGGAGCCTCGCTCGCGGGCGTGCTGGTCCTGCTGTGGTGGCTGGTGCCCTTCGGCGGCGACTCGCGCGGTACGGACGGCGCGGCGGACGGCGGCGCCTCCTCCTCCGCCGTCACCGCTCCGGGCTCCACCGGCACCCCGGCCGCGAGCCCGGCGGCCCGGCAGCCGAAGGGCACGACGACGACCCTGCTCACCCCCGACGGCATCCGCACCGCCATCAAGGCGCTGAAGCAGGAGACCGGCCGGGACAGGTTCGGCGACTTCTCCGTCTACGACGACTTCGTGTCGGCCGAGGTGATGGTCGACGGCAGCGACAGCAAGTACGACACCTACACCTACCGCCTGGGCCGGGGCGTGGAGAAGGGCATCATCAAGGGCACCCTGTCCGGCGGCGACCAGCCCTTCCGCCTCGACGGCTTCGACTGGGACAAGGTGCCCGCGCTTCTCGAAGAGGCCGGTAAGAAGCTCAACGTCGACGACCCGCAAACCCGTTACATCCTGGTCAGGCAGCCCAACGAAACCTTCGACACCCCCCTCGGCATGGCCGTCTACCTGAGCAACGAGTACAGCCAGTCCGGCTATCTGGAGGCGAACACCAAGGGCAAGGTGACCCGTGTCATGCCCGCGCAGGACTGAGAGCCACGGGTGTCCACGGGGCCTCTCAGAGGCGGATGACGACCAGGGCGGTGTCGTCGGCGTTGCCGGTGGGCGGGAGCAGGTCCGTCAGGAGGGCGTCGGCCAGCTCCTCGGGCCCGGCGTGACGGTGGCGGGCGAGCGCGTCCGTGAGACGGGCCAGGCCGGTGTCGATGTCCTCGGTACGGTGTTCGACCAGACCGTCGGTGTAGAGGACGAGCGTGGCCCCCTCCTCGAAGGGCGTGGTCGCCTGCGGGCGAGTGGCGTGTTCGGGACTGGCGCCGAGCGGCGGGTCCGTGGCCCCGTCCAGGAAGGACACCGTTCCGTCGGGGTGCAGCAGGGCGGGTGGGAGGTGGCCCGCGCAGCTGTAGGTGAGGGTGTGGTCGTCCCAGTCGATGAAGGCCGTCGCGGCCGTGGTCGACTCGGCGCCTTCGACGGAGCGGGCGTACAGCCCGAGGGCCTCCAGCGCCCGGGCGGGCCCCTCGGCGACGCGGGTGGCGGCGCTCAGCGCACTGCGCAGCTGGCCCATGACGCAGGCGGCGGCCAGACCGTGGCCCACCACGTCACCGACGGCGACCGCGAAGCGCTCGCCGGGCAGATCGACGAGGTCGTACCAGTCACCGCACACGTTCAGGGTGCCCACGGCGGGCCGGTAGCGGACCGCCGCATGGTGGTCGCCCAGGGGTCCGGGGGCGGGCAGCAGGGCCTCCTGAAGGGCCAGCGCGACCTCCCGCTCGCGGGCGTGGGCCTGGCGCAGGCGTTCGTTCACCTCCTGGAGCTCGCGGGCCCGGGTGTACAGCTCGGCCTCCAGGACGCGGGCCCGGCTGTCGCCGCCCGGCCCGCCGCGGGCACGGATGAGCTCGGTGACCTCCTCCACCCGGTGCACGAGCAGGGTCACCTTCCCGTCGGGGCTGAGGACGGGGGCGTTGACCGGGCTCCAGAAGTGCTCCTGCCAGTGGCCGGGCCGCTGGGGGTCCTCGATGTCGTAGCGGACCACCGCCATGGTGTCGCGCTCGCCGGTGGCCACCGCGCGCAGCATCGACTCCCGCGTCTCCCGCATCCCTGCCGAGTCCGGGTCATTAGGGTTCTCGGGGAAGACGTCGAAGATGTAGCGGCCCAGCAGCTGCTCACGGGCGCGACCGGTCAGGCGTACGAAGTCGTCGTTGACGTCGATGTACACCAGATCGGGTGTCAGCAACGCCACCACGCCGGGCAGGGCCCGGAACACCGCCGCATAGTCGATCCGCGGTTTCCTCATGTGCAGCCTGCCTCGACACGAGCCATCATGATGTGATTTTCCACGATAGAGGGGAACACACCGCCGCCTCGACAGATAGCGTCATCAGGCGGCAGGGAAGGACCCGGTTCTCCCTGGTACGGATCCGTCGCGGGCACGGCCCCGCGGCCGGTCGCCCGACTTCCGGAAGGCCCACTCGCATGCGTTACGCAGTCCTCGGCACCGGCATCGTCGGCCGGACGATCGCCGGCAAGCTCGCCTCCCTCGGCCATGAGGTCGTCGTCGGCACCCGCGACCCGAAGGCCACCCTCGCCCGTACCGAACCCGACGGCATGGGCAATCCGCCGTTCGCCCAGTGGCACGCCGACCACGGCCAGGTGCGGCTGGAGACCTTCGCGGAGGCGGCCTCCTTCGCCGACACGGTCGTCAACACCACCGCCGGCGAACAGAGCCTCAACGCCTTGCAGGCGGCGGGCGCGGCCAACCTGAGCGGGAAGGTCCTGATCGACGTGGCCAACCCGCTGGACTTCTCCGCGGGGATGCCGCCGACGCTGGACCCGGTCAACACCGACAGCCTCGGAGAGCGCATCCAGCGCGCGTTTCCCGAGGCCAAGGTCGTCAAGACCCTCAACACCATGAACTGCCTCGTCATGGTGGACCCGGCCCGGGTACCGGGGGAGCACACCGTCTTCGTCGGCGGCGACGACACCGGGGCCAAGAAGGCCGTCACCGCGCTGCTGGGCTCCTTCGGCTGGCCCGAGGCGAGCGTCATCGACCTGGGCGACATCACCTCCGCCCGCGGCACGGAGATGCTCCTGCCGATCTGGCTGCGCCTGTACGGCACGCTCGGCCACGGCGACTTCAACTTCCACGTCCAGGGGGCCCGGACCGGAGGCTGAGGCCGGGGAGGGGCCGACGAGAACGTCGCCTAGGCCCTGTGGGCCGAGGACGAGCGCATCGACCTCTCCGACGTGGTCGCCGACGACGCCCTGCCGTCCGTTTCACCGCGGTCGCCGACGCCCCGCACTTCGCGTGGTTCAGCGCTCGACGAAGAACGCGAGGTGGTCCGGCGTCGGGCGCAACAGGCCGTCGCGGACGGCGAGGGCCGTGGCCTCGGCGCGGGAGGCGGCGCCCGTCTTGCGGAGCAGGTGCTCGATGTGGCTGTGCACGGTCCGCGGGGACAGGAACAGCGCCTGCGCGATGGCCTGGTTGGTCTGACCGGTCGCCGCCCTGGTGAGGACCTCCAGCTCGCGGGGACTGAGGCCGTACGGCAGCTCGGTCGGCGTCTCGTGGACCAGTACCGCGTCCGCGGGGAGCGCCGCGTCCGGTCGGTGGCGGTGGAGGGTGACTCGGTGCCAGACGCCGTCGAGCGGCCACAGCAACCGCAGCCGGTGGCCGTTCGTGTCGGCGAAGGCGCGGAGCAGGACGCCGAACTCCGCGTCACCGAGGCTCCGGGCGCGGTCACGGCCGGGCAGGTCGACCGTCGCGTCGGCGGTCACGAGGCCTGCCGCGCCGCATTCGGGCAGGCCGTACGCGTCACCGGCGCGGGCGACCGGGTCGGCCAGTGCCGCAAGGGCCGGGATGACGGAGGCGAGCAGGTGACGCGCCTCGCTGTCGTAGGCGCCGGCACTCTCGGTGCTGAGGTGGACCAGGCCGACGAGGCGGTCGCGGTGCCGCAGCGCTCCGGTGAGCCCGTCGCGGAAACCCGCGGGGCGGACCCGCTCGGCGTAGAACCAGCCCTGGCGGAACCGGGGAACGAGTTCCTCCGGATCCCCGGCGTCCTCGGAGATGGACGGCGGGAGCTCCTGCCCTACGACATTGCGGTACCACGGCGTCGTGACGAACTCGGCGGCCAGGGCGTCGGAGGTCTCGGCGGTGTACCCGATACCCGCGACCTGGACGTGGGCTCCGCTCAGAGGATCGATGGCCAGGAGTGTCGCGGCGTCGAGCGGCAGGGCACGGGCGAGCTCCCGCAGGGCCTGGTCACACGCGGAAGCGGTGTCGCGTTCACGGGTGAGCATGCCTATACGGGTGGCCGCCGCGATCTGGTGATGGCTGAGCATACGAGCCTCCGGGGAGCGGCTCGGGGACATGGGGGTCGTTTGGGGCCCAACGATATGTGGG
>NZ_RSAJ01000141.1 GCF_003933965.1 Streptomyces sp. RP5T | reverse complement strand
ACGTCATCGAGGGAGACGACGACGCTCCCTGCACCCCGGCCGCGTCCTGAGCACCGCATCGGGTACGGGCAGACCGCCGGGCGTGAGCTGATGCCCCCCCCCGCCCGGCCGTCTGCCCGCAGCCGATGACGGGCGAAGCCGTGCGCGATACTGGACGCATGCGGATCTCAGCCAGAGCGGACTACGCGGTACGTGCCGCACTGCAGCTCGCCGCGTCACGCGATGACGGGCCACTGAAGGCCGAGGCCATCGCCGACGCCCAGGACATCCCGCACAAGTTCCTCGAAGGCATCCTGAACGACATGCGCCGAGGCGGTCTCGTGCTCAGCCAGCGCGGCGGCAACGGCGGGTACCGGCTGGCCAGGCCCGCCGAGTCGATCAGCATCGCCGACGTCATCCGCGTCGTGGAGGGCCCCCTGGTCTCGGTGCGCGGCGTCCGCCCGCCGGAGCTGTCCTACACCGGCCCCGCCGAGTCACTGCTCCCCCTGTGGATCGCGTTGCGGTCCAACGTGCGCGAGATCCTCGAGGGCGTGTCCCTCGCTGACGTCGCATCGGCCCGACTGCCCGCCGACGTAGCCGCACTGACCGATGCTCCGAAAGCGTGGGTCAACCCCTGACGCACTGGGTCGTCAACCGGCGATCCCAGGAAGCGAGATAGCCACGTCCATCATATGAACACCCCCTTGGGGAGCACGCGGCCTTCTGTCACGATCCCTATCAGCCAGGTAGGAAAACTAGGGAAATCGGGGGTGGCCATGCGATCGCACGACCGTGCAGACCTGTCGCTCCCTCTGCTGACCTCGCGCCGCCACATCGACCTCGGCCGCACGTCCAGCGCCATCTGTCAGCCCGCCTGAGGCCGTCGCCAGAAGATCCTTCGGTCGGCAGCGTCACCCACGCCCGCCCATCCCCGCGCACTTCCTCTCCCGGATCCGCGACGGCATTCCCGCCATCGAGGTCCGGCGAACGAAGCGCGGGCGCATGCCCGTGAGCTTTGCGCCTCGCGTTTTCGGCATCTCCCTGATCACACCATTCCCCGAGAGGACACCTCCGTGTCTGCCGCAAGACCGCTCACCGCCCTGCGCACCATCGCCGTCGTAGCAGCGCTCCCCCTCCTGCTCACCGCCTGCGGCTACGGATCCGACGCAGACGACGACGACAAGCAGACCGAGGTCGCGGCGGACGCCAAGAAGCTCTCCGCCGACGAAGTGAAGATCGGCTACTTCCCCAACCTGACGCACGCCACCGCGTTGGTGGGCGTCCAAGAGGGCCTGTTCCAGAAGGAACTCGGCGGCACCGCGATCAAGGCCTCCACCTTCAACGCCGGCCCCTCCGAGATCGAGGCGCTCAACGCCGGCTCCATCGACATCGGCTGGATCGGCCCCTCCCCCTCCATCAACGGCTACACCAAGTCGAACGGCAAGAACCTGCGCATCATCGGCGGTTCCGCCTCCGGCGGCGTGAAGCTCGTCGTGAACCCGAAGAAGATCAAGTCCCTGGACGACGTCAAGGGCAAGAAGATCGCCACCCCGCAGCTCGGCAACACCCAGGACGTCGCGTTCCTCAACTGGATCGCGGAGCAGGGCTGGAAGGTGAACGCCGAGAGCGGCAAGGGCGACGTCTCCGTCGTCCGCACCGACAACAAGATCACCCCGGACGCCTACAAGTCCGGCTCCATCGACGGCGCCTGGGTGCCGGAGCCGACCGCGTCCAAGCTGGTCGCCGAGGGCGGCAAGGTGCTGCTCGACGAGTCGTCGCTGTGGCCCGGCAAGAAGTTCGTGATCACGAACATCATCGTGTCGCAGAGCTTCCTCAAGGATCACCCGGACGTCGTCGAGGCCGTACTGCGCGGCTCGGTGAAGACCAACGAGTGGATCAACGCCAACCCTGACAAGGCCAAGACCTCCGCCAATGCGGCCCTGGAGAAGCTGTCGGGCAAGGCCCTGCCCGCCAAGGTCATCGACCCGGCCTGGAAGTCCATCACGTTCCTCGACGACCCGCTGGCCTCGACTCTCAACACCGAGGCGGAGCACGCCGTGAAGGCCGGCCTGCTGGACAAGCCCGACCTGAAGGGCATCTACGACCTCGCACCGCTCAACAAGGTACTCAAGGCCGAGGGCAAGGACGAGGTCGACGACGCCGGGCTCGGCGCCGAGTAACGACATCCCGCTCCCGATGAGTTCCCAGGAGGTGACGACCATGTCCACCACGGTCACCGACACGACCGAGGACGCCACGGCGGTGACGCACGCCGCCCGCATCGAGCACGTCTCGAAGTCCTTCCCCGCCCCGGGCACGCCCGGCGGGCAGCAGCTCGTGCTGGACGACATCACGCTCGATGTCGCACCGGGCGAGTTCGTCACCCTCCTGGGGGCCTCCGGCTGCGGCAAGTCCACCCTGCTCAACCTGGTCGCGGGACTGGACCGGCCGTCGGCGGGCTCCATCGACACGGACGGCCGGCCCGCCCTGATGTTCCAGGAGCACGCCCTGTTCCCCTGGTTGACCGCGGGCAAGAACATCGAGCTGGCGCTGAAAATGCGCGAGGTGGCCAAGCCGGAGCGCCGTCAGGAGACGGAACGGCTGCTGGAGCTCGTACGGCTGCAGGGCGCGTACGGCAAGCGGGTGCACGAACTCTCGGGCGGTATGCGCCAGCGCGTCGCACTGGCCCGCGCGCTCGCCCAGGACAGCCGACTGCTGCTGATGGACGAACCGTTCGCCGCGCTGGACGCCATCACCCGCGACGTCCTGCACGACGAGCTGACCCGCATCTGGCACGAGACGGGGCTGTCGGTGCTGTTCGTGACGCACAACGTGCGGGAGGCGGTGAAGCTGGCGCAGCGCGTGGTGCTGCTGTCCTCGCGGCCGGGCCGGATCGCCCGGGAATGGACCGTCGGCATCCCGCAACCGCGCCGCATCGAGGACAGCGCGGTCGCCGAGCTGTCCGCCGAAATCACCGAAGAACTGCGCAGGGAGATCCGCCGCCATGGTCAGCACTGACACCGGCACCGGCACCCGGACCGGGAAGGACGGTTCCACGGCAGCCAGAGGGCCCCAGGAGATGCAGGGCACACAAGGTCTGGCGGGACTGGAGGCCGGACTCGACGCACTGGAATCGGTACAGGCCGGCCGTACACCGCTGCGTGAGACTCTGATGGGCAAGGCGCTGCCGCCCCTCACCGCTGTCGCACTGGTGCTGGCGGTCTGGCAGCTGTTGGTGTGGGTCGAGGTCGCCCCCGACTACAAGCTGCCGTCGCCGTCCGCGGTGTGGGACGAGGTGACCGACGCCTGGCGGCAGGGCACGCTCCTCGGCTACATCTGGACATCCGATTCACGCGGCCTGCTCGGCTTCCTGATGGCACTCGCCATCGGTACGCCGCTCGGTCTGCTGGTCGCCCGGGTGAAATTCGTCCGGGCGGCCGTCGGCCCCGTCCTGTCCGGACTGCAGTCGCTGCCGTCCGTGGCCTGGGTGCCCCCCGCCGTGCTCTGGCTGGGCCTCAACAACTCGATGATGTACGCCGTGATCCTGCTCGGCGCGGTCCCCTCCATCGCCAACGGCCTCGTCGCGGGCATCGACCAGATCCCCCCGCTGTTCCTACGCGCCGGACGCACCCTGGGTGCGACCGGCCTGCGCGGCGCCTGGCACATCGTGATGCCGGGTGCGCTCCCCGGCTACCTGGCCGGACTGAAGCAGGGCTGGGCCTTCTCCTGGCGATCGCTGATGGCCGCCGAGATCATCGCGTCCTCACCCGACCTGGGCGTCGGCCTCGGACAGTTGCTGGAGAACGGGCGCAACAACGCCAGCATCTCGCAGGTGTTCCTTGCCATCTTCCTCATCCTGCTCGTCGGCATCGCCATCGACCTGCTGATCTTCAGCCCGCTGGAGCGGCGGGTGCTGCGCGGCCGGGGCCTGCTGGTCACCCGCTGAAACCACCTGGATGCCCGACAGCGTCCACGACGACCAGGAAGGCGGTGACACTGCGGAGCCAGCCCGATGAGCCTGATGACCACCGCCCTGCGCGACTCTCTCAAGACCCTGCGGCTGTCCTGGATGCGAAACCCCCGACGCCCACCTCACCCAGGCCCGGAAAGGCGAACTCGGACACCTCGACTTCCTCCAGGTCCCCTGCCACGACGAGATCACCCGCCGCGAGTCCGTCGCGCTCGCACGCCGACTGCACAAAGCCAAGTTCGAGCAGCGGGCCACGGCTCCACTCCTGCGAGTCCGCCATCCTGTTCGGACCCGTCGGCGCCGGGAGGACACACGTCGCCCAGCTCCTCGGCCGGCCGCCAGGACGTCCGCCAGGGCGCGAACGGCAAGACCGATCCCTCATCCTCACCGGCAACAGACCACCAAGCGACTGGTATCCCCTCTTCCCTAACGGCTGACCCGGTGCCGGTCTGCCACTGTCACAGGTCCTCGCTACTCTCACCGCGTCGAGACCAAGGAGGACCAGATGCTTGAAGGCGTGCTGATCGCGGAAAGTCTGCGGCTCGAAACGGAGTTGGCCGGAGTCCCCCTGCACATCACCAAGATCGCCAGGGTGGCGGTGAACAACACGGCGGCCGAGCAGCCGCAGCAATGGACGCTCCTGGACTTCGCCGCCGAGGAGGCCGACGCCGAGCGCCTGGCCGGTCAGCTGGCTGCCTGCCTGGCCCCGACCGGAGGCTGGTACGTCAACTACAACACCACCACGGAGGCGTTCGTGATCTTCGCCGACAAGATCTTCCGCTATCCGCGCAAGCAGGCCGAAGGACGTCAACAGGCACAGGACTACGCACGCTCCATCGGAATCCCCGAGCCACAACTGGACTGGCAGGACTGACCCCGACGGCTGCGGCGGCCACCACCTGACGAAGCACATGAACACCGGGGTGAGGAATCGGCTGACCGTACCGTCGGCACTCGCATGCACCCACTGCCGCCCCCGACCAACACCCACATCGAGCAGGCCGCCGTACGGGCACAGACACGGAAGCCGCAGGCCCCGCACATCGCGCGGTGCGACTCACTTTGTGGGGTCGTACCACGTGCACTGCCCACGAAGCCTCGGGCCGCCAGCCGTACGTCAGGGCACCCAGCCCTCCGGGCCTCCACCACGCCACTCGATCAACGCGGACTGCTGCACCCACACATCGTCGACGCCGTCCGGGCCCGCGAGACGCAGGAACTCGACGACGTCCAGCAGCCCGTACGCCAGCCCGCACGAACCGGTGGTCCACGCGCACCCGTGGGCCGCCTTGCCGTGTGGGACAGACAGTGAACGTCCATTCGACAATCATCAGACAGGCTCCGTCTTACGACGAGCTCCGTGCGCTGCAACTGGAGCCGGTCGGTGTCGTCGTGCCGCCGGGGCCGCGCATAGTGGCCTGTATCGAGGCGCCGGTCGGGCGGTACTACAGCAAGACTGAGAAAGTCGACGCAGTTCCTATCTGACGATCTTGGACTCGGCGCAGGCCAGGCTCACGCGGAGCCCTTCGATCTCGCCGAGCCGGCCCTCCCTTTGCGCCTCGGCGATGCGGTCAACGAGGTTGCCCCTGACATCCGCCGGCCGACCGCCCCAAGTGGGGGCGGGGCGAAGCAGAGAACAGCAGACGCAGACTTGTCCGCACTTGCTCAGGACGAACGTCAGCTCCCCGCGCCCGGATGTCCCCACTGCGCATAGTGGTTGCACGGTCGCACGGCGGGGGCTGGCTTCGCGCGACGGGGCCGTAGTGGGATCTCGGCGAAATCAGCTGATCTGGTCAAGGCGAGCCCTCGGCCACGCACGGATATGCTGTCGGCTCGGTTTGGGGAGCGGGGGCAGCGATGATCGGTGGCAACGACGCCGTCTGCGAGATCCCGGTGCCACCGCGTCTGGGTACTCTCGCCGATCTGGCGCCGGTACGTGATCGCGATCGCCCTGTGTGGCTGGCGCTGAGCGAGGATGGCAAGATCAGTCGGTGGGATGTGGCAGCCGGTCATCACGAGATCGTCGCCTCCACCACCGTTCCGGCGGAATCCGATCGCGAGCCATGGAACGGCCGCCGGCTCCGCAGGCGCCTGCACGCCTCCCACGACGGCAGGTTCGCCGCGGTGGTCAACGACTACGGCCGCTTCGGCGAGGTGCTCGACCTCCGGACCGGCGAGGTGACCCTGGCCCTGGACAACCAGGGCGGTCACGAGGGGACCGTGCCGTTCTCACTGGAGTTCGCGCAGAGCCGTGGGCGTTGCGTGGTGGTCCACCGCACGGCCTGGAACCGGCTGGACGTGTCGGACGCACAGACGGGGGCTTTATTGACTGATCGCTCGCTTCTCGCTCAGGCAAACGCGGACACCATGCCGGAGCACCACCTCGACTACTTCCACGGCTCGCTGTATGTGAGCCCTGATGGGAAGCGGATCCTGGACGACGGCTGGGTCTGGCATCCCGTTGGGATGCCTGCGGTGTGGGATCTGGACCCATGGATCGACGGCAACGTCTGGGAGTCCGAGGACGGTCCCAGCCGGGTTGATGTCTGCGGGCGAGAGTACTACTGGGACCACGCCATGACCTGGATCGACTCCAGCCGGGTCGCCGTCGAGGGCCTCGGCGATGACGACGATGTCATGCGGCCAGGGGCACGGATCTTCGACACGAGCAGATCGGGTCAGACTGGTCTGTGGCAGATGCCGACGGCCGCAGAGCTCCTTGCAATCGAGGGCCCGACCGGACGCTTCTTCAGCGACGGCACCCACCTGTTCAGTTGTGGTGACACAGATCTGTCCATATGGGATCCGGCCGAGGGGAAGCTTCTGGCCACCGTCGCCGGCTTCTCTCCCACGCACTACCACCCGGGTGCCCGGCAGTCTTTACTGCTCGCCGACGACGGCGTGGTCCGTTCCTGTACTTGACCGGAAATCGCCAGGACTTCAGGCGCGTGACGCTTCGTTGGCCTGGTGGTCGTGCCGCTGACAGGGCCCTGATGATGCGGTGGCTGCGGGCCGCGGTCAGGTTGTCGGCACGGCCCGGCAGTGGAGGCGAGATCCACCACCACCTCCCTGCCGGCATCCGCGATGACCCGCACGTTCACGCCTTCCTCCTGCGCCGGCTTCGCCTGCAGCGGCGTCGGTACTTCTTGGAGAAGTCGGCCCAGCTGTCGCTGCCCCGGTCGCACTCGGCGAGTGTTACGTCGAGCGGAACATGGTCGGGAACGGCTTCCCGCAGGACCTGCGGCAGGCCGGGCGTCGGCCGGGCTAGGCGGCCGACGACGGTGGCGACATAGGCGTTGGCGGTGCCGGCGGCCAGGCGTCATCCCAACGGTACCCGTTCTCGACGGACAGGCCGACGTACTACCGGCAGCGACTCGACGCCCGGGATGGGTGGCGATCCCGCGCCGCCACGGGGGGACCACCCGCGGCGCAGGCAGGGGGGCGGCGTCGCGGTGACGTCACGGCAGGGGGGTACCGCCGGTCGCGTTGAGGATTTCGGCGGTGATGAAGCTCGCTTCCTGTGAGGCGAGGTAGACGTACGCGGGAGCCAGTTCGGCCGGCTGTGCCGGTCGGCCCAGCGGGGTCTGCTTCCCGAACTCCGCCGTGTCGGGCATGGTCGCGGGGATCAACGGCGTCCACACCGGGCCGGGTGCCACAGCGTTGACGCGGATGCCGCGCTCCGCCAGCATCTGCGCCAGTCCCTGCGTGAAGGTGACGATCGCGCCCTTGGTCATCGCGTAGTCCAGCAGGTGCGGGCTGGGCTTGTATGCCTGTACCGAGGTGGAGTTGATGACGCTGCCGCCCTCCGGGACGTGCGGCAGGGCATGCCTGGTCAGCCAGAACATGCCGTAGAGGTTCGTTCGCATCACCCGGTCGAACTGCTCTGTCGAGATCGCCTCGATTCCGTCCGGCTGAGACATCTGGTACGCCGCGTTGTTCACCAGGACGTCAATGCGGCCGAACTCCTCGACCGCCCTGCCGACGACCGCCCGGCACTCGTCCTCCTCGCGGATGTCGCAGGGGACGGCGATCGCCTTGCGTCCGGCGTCGTTCACCAGCCGGGTCGTCTCCGCCGCGTCGTCCGCCTCCTGCTCCAGGTAGGTGAACAGCACGTCGGCGCCCTCACGGGCGAACGCCAGAGCCACGGCCCGGCCAATGCCTGAGTCGCCGCCCGTGATGACCGTCTTCCGGCCATCCAACCGGCCGGAACCCCGGTAGGAGTCCTCGCCGTGGTCCGGCGGCGGGTCCATCGGGCCCGTCCACCCCGGATGCGGCTGATCCTGCGAGGGGAAGCCGGGCCTGGGGTGCTGTGTCGTCGGATCCTGCTGAGCGTGCTGCTCGTCGCCCACGTAGGCCTCCCTTGTGATCGTGCGGTGTTCTGGATCACCGGGTTCCCACATACACCTGGCGGAAGCCACCTCCCACCCGAACAGCCGGATGGGGCGCTGTGCAGGTTGGAGGTCAGTCATGGCGGGAGCCGGGGGGCAGTCCTGAGGTTGGAAAACCCTCACGGACGCCTGGCTGAAGAAGATCGGCAGGCAGGCGCACGTCGACGGCCCCGTGTTCTCCGTGAGTCCGCTCCTCGACCGGACGTTATGGCTTGACCGACCCGCTCATTACGGAAGCCCGCCGCGCCGAGCAACGCCCGGTACTCGCTCTCGGTGCGCTCCCTCACACCGAGCAGGCTCACCATGACCAGGTCCATGTGCTTGGACGGATGCGGCTCGTCACCGGCGGACACGACCTGTTCGATGAGCAACCGAGATCCCACCGTCATCCTCGTCACGGTCCTGCAATGGGGCCGCTGGCCTCCGGGCCCGGCATAGCTGGACCCCCTGTCGAACGGATGACCTGGGGCGGTGGTGCCACTGGCCCGCGAGACGCCGATACGGCCTCGCCTTCGACCTCCCCGAGGACCTCGCCACCGTCTACGACAAGCTCGGCTTCGACCTCCAGCGCGTCAACGCCGGGCACCCTCCCACTGCCCGCCACCTACGTCATCGACCGCGATGGAATGATCCGCTGGGCCTTCGCCGACGCCGACTACACGAGGCGGGCAGAACCGGCCGAGATACTCGCCGCGCTGGACGCCCTGCTTCGATGACGGCGACATCGCCCGTCAGGCACGGGCGAGTTCGGCCGCACCGAAGGACACGTCGAAACGGTCGCACCAGATGCTCACGCTGGTGAAGCCCGCAGGGTCGACATCGGGGGGCACGGTGTAATTCTGGCTCCCTTTGTTGCCCTTGAGCTTGCCGAGGCTGACATGCTTCCCGTCGTCGAACACCCGCCAGCCCGCGGTTCCCTCCTTCACCGGAGCGTCGGTCAACCACACCCGCAGGTCCGGGCCGTTGCTGGTGTCGAGATTCTCCAGCCGGACGACATGGGAGCCGTCCGCGAGCCGTACGAGTTTCACCGTCCCCGAGGTGGCGTGCTCGTGGCTGATCAGCTCGCCGCTGGCCACCGTCTGCGGCTGCTCGGCCGGGCCGGGCACCTCGGACACGCGGGATGTGGAGGGCTCGGGCATGGATCGGGCCGTGGCTACGACACCCGGGAGCGTCTCGTCCACTGTCTCGTCCTGCCACAGCTTCCACGGCTGGAACCAATACAGTCCGAAGCCGACGGCGGCAATGACCACCACCAACGCCCCCACACCCAACGGCCTGCCCAGCGTCTTCCGCCCACGCCTCATCCCGGCCCCAATTCGTCGGAGTTTTCTGTCGACACCTCATTCAACGGATCAGGCGGCCGTGACACATCCGGAGGCCAGATGACGGAATCCTTACGTCCGAACGACCGGAGGGGACCAGATCACGGCTCTGCGGGACGGTGAACCGGATCCCGGCCCTGCGATTGCCCCGGCCGCCGGGCGGCCTGCTACTGCTGCGGGGGCTGGGGGATCTGCGTGGGGCCGTGGCGGTTCTGGACCCGTTCGGGCCCTTGCTGGCTGCGGTCCACGGGCCAGAGGACTGAACGTTACTGAAATCAGGTGTCAGCGCACAGGTGGAGGTGCGCGGACTGCACCGTCTACCGCACCTCCGGCATCGACCAGGAACTGGCCGGCGTCCGGTTATGACTGACGGCGGCTACCGCGAACCCCGAGGTGATTCCTGCGGGACCACCGCATCGCCCACCTGCACAACTTCGCCCTCACGGGCTGATCGCGAGTCGGTCAGTGATCGCTGCCAAGAGCAGTCACGAGACACCCTTGGCTCGGCCCGACTCATCCTTCGTCCATGGCGATGACCAGTTTGCCGCCCTTCGGGCGCTGCTCTCGCTCCAGCTCCGTCAGGGCGGGAATCGCATCGGCCAACGGGACGGTACGGGCGATGGGCAGGCGGAGGGTCCGGGCCATCTCCTCCAGGTCGGCGGTCGTCGGCCAGCCCATCATCGCCCGGAACGGGCCGGGCAGTGCGCTTCTGATCATCTTGGCCGGGGTTGGGACGATGTCGACGATGGTTCCGCCCGGCTTCAGCAGCGTTCGGGACACGGCGAAGGGAAGTGTGCCGGGCGTGTCGAAGACGAGATCGAACCGTTCCGCGAGGGCGGCCGGGTCGAACCCGAAACCCACGACCGGTTCGACTCCGAGCGCGCGGGCCTCGTCGGTCGCAGGATTGCGGCAACTGCCTGCGACCGAGGCTCCCCGCGCCCGGGCGAACTGGACGGCGGCCCGGCCCACACCACCCAGGCATCCGTTGACGAAGACCGCCTGCCCGGGCCGGAGTTCCGCCGTGGCCTGGTAGGCGGTCACGCCCACGGTCGGCAGGGCGGCGGCCTGCTCGTACGACAGGTCCACCGGTTTGAGCACGACCGCAGCCTCCGGGGCCGTCACCATGCCGGCGAACGCCCCCGCCTGCCGGAACCGAGCCAGGCCGAGTACCGCGTCGCCGGCCTTCAGACGGGTGACGCCGGCGCCGACCGCCTCGACGACTCCGGCGAAGTCGTGCCCCATCGCCCGAGGAAAGGAGCGGCCGGTCATCAGCTTCATCTCGCCGTTGCGCATCTTCCAGTCCAGCGCGTTGGCAGCCGCTGCTCGGACGCGGACGAGTACCTCATCCTGAACCGGGCGCGGTGGCTCGAACTCAGCCAGCCGCATCACCTCCGGGCCGCCGTAGCGGTCGTATTGAAGGCGTTTCACGAGGCGTACTCGTTCGAGATCTCGGTGGCGTAGTTCTTCCAGAGCGGTTCCATGGTCTCGGCGTTGACCGGCTGCCCGGAATCGATCATGGCCTTGAAGTCGCGGAAGTACTGCACGTACAGGTCCGGCGTGAAGGTGTTCAGCATGACCGCGTTCTCGTCGCCGACGTTGGCGAACGTGTGCGGCGCCCCGGTCGGCACGATGACCCAGGTGCCCGGCCCGGCGTCGTACTGGTCCTCGCCGACGGTGAACCGGAAAGTTCCCGCCAGCACGTAGAAGCCCTCGTCATGCTGAGCGTGGCGATGCTGCAACGGGCTCGGGGTGCCCGGCGGAATGGTGACCTCGGCGAACCCCAGCCGGTGGTCGGTGTGCTCGCCGCTCTCCAGGATGCGGATCTGCTGCGCCCCGCTGCCGAGGATCTCGCCCTCACCGGGGCGGACGATGTTTACCTTCGCCACGACTTCTCCTATGGCTCTTGTCTGCCTTGGTCACCACCATCCTTTCCCGGGCCGGCTGTGCGCGTCTTGGTCGTCTGCGCACGCTTGCTGGTTACCAGTGCACGGGCGTTGTAGCCGTACGTCGCCTTGAAGAGCTTGCTGAAATGGGTGGGATCGGAGAATCCCCACCGGGCGGCCACGG
Organism: Streptomyces sp. RP5T; assembly: GCF_003933965.1. Classification (GTDB taxonomy): domain Bacteria; phylum Actinomycetota; class Actinomycetes; order Streptomycetales; family Streptomycetaceae; genus Streptomyces. The sequence goes on along the minus strand of NZ_RSAJ01000141.1, from coordinate 5,668 downwards.
CGGTGACCGTACGTCCGCTTCCGGTCAGCTCGGCGCGGCAGCGCTCCAGGCGACGACGGCGGATCAGGGCCGCGACAGTGAGCGGCTGGTCCTCGAAGAGCTTGTGCAGCCGGCGTACGGATATGTTGTGGGCGGCGGCGATGCCGGGCGGGGACAGATCGGGATCGGCCAGCCGCGCCTCGATGTAGCCGGCGATCCGGTCCCGCAGCCAGTCGTCCGGGGCCGGTTGTTCGTCGCCGAGCCGGGCCTCCAGTGCGACCGCGATCAGCTCGACGACGGCCGCCGCCGACCGCAACGCCTCCGACTCGCGGAATCCGGTCGCCGACCGCGCCGACTCCCGGGCCAGCACGGAGACGAGGGCGCCCGGGCCGTGGCTGCCGTCGATGCGTACGCCGATGAGCCGGTCGATCTGCGCGGGCCGAATCCGAAGCTCCCGGCGCGGAACCAGAATGGTGACGTGCTCTGCGGCGGTGCTCTCGAACCGGAGCGTGCGCGTGGGATCGAGCAACACCAGGTCGGTGGGCCCGAGTTCGGCGTAGCCGTGCCCTTGCTCGATCCGCGTGCGGCCCCTGGCCATCACCTTGACCGCCAGGTTGTCGCCGTCGGAGGCGTCGCGCTCCCGCCCGATGCAGGAGCTCTCTGGCGTGCCGAGGGACACCAGCCGCAGCGGCCCGAGGTCACGGGTTGCTATCCGGCCCCGGAAGCCGGCCCCGGCCAGCTTGTTGACCAGCGGCGGAAACCCGCTGGCAGCCAGCTCCTTCTGGAGCGTCTCAAGGTCGCCGATCACCGGTCAACGATAACGGCGACACTTCTCCTCGGGCACGGTGCTCGGCGTGTGTTCCGGCGGCGCCGGCCCCGCATCTGCTCTCCCAGGCTCTGGTGTACGCGGTGGACTGCTCACTGGGTGAAGAACGTCGCGTCCGACTGGGCGGTCGTCGTGCTGACAGCCTGGACGTACAGCAGGTAGTTGTAGTGGCGGATGTAGCAGCCCGGCAGGTTGAAGGACTCGTACGAGACCCCCGCGGAGTCCGCGAGCCCGGCCCGGGCGATGAAGGAGGCGTCACCGGCGAAGAGCGCCGTCCCGTCATTCTTGTCCACCCACACCTCGTTGTTCTTGTGGCGCAGGAAGTAGCCGGGGAAAATCGCCGATTCCAGGGAGACGGTACCGGTGCCGGCCAGGCCGGTGACGACGCGGAACTGCGAGTCGGCGATCGGGGCGACATTCGCCTCGATTCTGGCGCGGTATTCCCAGTGCCGGACGAACCGGTCGGGGAAGTTGTACGAAGAGAGCCGGATCGGGGTGAGACCGTCGGCGACCGGAATGCCGAAGTCGGGCGTGCCGTCGGCCTTCCAGTAAAGCTTCTGGACGCGGGTGCGGCGGTTGGGGTCGTTGAGCGGGGAACCGCTGATGTCCTTGTAGCTGCGGTCGTGGTAGACGAGGATGTCCGACTTTCCGTCCTCGGACACCGTGAATTGGTTGTGTCCGGGGCCGTACTGGCTGGTGGCGGCATTGCTGGCGAAGACCGGGCCAGCGCTTTTTGTCCACGACGAGGCGCTGAGCAGGTCGGCCGAGGATGACGCGGTGAGCATGCCCATGCAGTAGTTGGCGTCGGTGGCACTGGCCGAGAAGGTCAGGAAGACCTTGCCGCCCCGCTGGATCACGGCCGGGCCCTCGTTGACAGTCTCGCCTCCGGCGGTCTCCCACGCGGCGGTGGGCCTGCTCATCATGACCGGGTTGCCCGTGATGGTCCATGGACTGGACATCTGCGCGAGGTAGATGTTGGTGCCACGGCCGACGGCCGGGTCGTTCTGCGCCCAGGCGAGATAGCGCGTGCCGTTCACGGCGAAGGTCGTCGCATCCAGGGAGAAGGTGTCCAGCGGCAGGGCGATGCGTCCCTTCTCCGTCCAGGTCCCCGTGATCGGGTTCGCGGCGGCGCACTCCAGGACGTAGGGCCGGATGTGCCAGATGTCGTCGGCATCACCGGCGGCGAAGTAGACGTACCACTTGCCGTCGATGAAGTGGATCTCCGGGGCCCAGATGTGTGCGCCCATCGCACCGCCGGCGTGCTTGGTCCAGATCGTCGTCTCGGTTGCCGAGGACAGCCCCTGGATCGTGGCGGCGCGGCGCAGCACGATCCGGTCGTACGCCGGCACCGTGGCGGTGAAGTAGTAGAAGCCGTCGGTGTGCTTGAAGATGTGCGGGTCGGCCCTCTGCTCGGCGATGGTGTTCGTGTAGGTCACGCCCGGTGACGTGGGCACGGCGGCGTGGGCGCCACCGGCCGAGACACCGGTGATGGTGGCGGCGGCCGAGCCGGCGATCAAGCCGAGGACCGATCGACGGGTGAGCTCAACTCTCACGGATTGCTCCCTCTGGTGCGGGCGGCGCAGAGAAGACGACCACTCAACTGCCGGTATTTCGAACGGCGTTCGTAAATTCGGCCAGAACCTAAGTCCTGCGCGCGCCGTCGTCAACACTTTGGCCAAACCAGCACCCCACGAGTTGGCCGACGCCTGCCACGAAAGCCCCATGGGCGTCGGATGTATTGACGCACCATGATTCCTCCACCTAGCCTCTGCCCGATTCTGCGAACGGCGTTCGGCATATCGCACCACGTGACGGGGCGGCTCCCGTTGACCAAGGAGACAGAGGCATCTCGGTCACCGCCGCTGATATCGCAGCATTCCGAAGGCGGCCACCGCGTGCCGGGCCACAGACACCAGGAACCGCGGAGAGCGGGAAGCCGCACAGAAAGGAGGCCGAAGCCGCGCACGAATGCGGCACTTCGCAGGCGCCGGAAACACGGGAGACGCGCCGCATCCCGGGAGGCACACCGTTGCCCGGATCCGCCCCCCTTCCGGATCGTGAAGACAGGAGATCCACATGTACGCGCTCCGCGCCCGGCTGACGGTGATACTGCTCGCCGCATGCCTCCTCCTCGCCGGCCAGGCCCTGACCGCACCCCAACAAGCCGACGCAGCCGAACCGGGTTACCTGATGGTGCACTTCACCGGTGAGGGGGCGGCCAACCAGCAGATGTACCTTTCCCACAGCACGGACGGCCTGCACTGGAACGACCTCAACGGGGGCGGGACGGTGCTGCGCTCCACGGTCGGCACGCAGGGGGTGCGCGACCCCGCATTCGTGAGATCCCCCGACGGCAGCAAGTACTGGATCATCGCCACCGACCTGTGCATCGGTTGTGGCCAGGACTGGAATGCCGCCATCAACAACGGCAGCCGCAACCTGGTGGTGTGGGAGTCGACGGACCTGGTCACCTGGTCCCAGCCCTGGCTGCTCAACGTCGCCGGTACCATCCCCGACGGCCGCAACGCCTGGGCGCCCGAGGCGATCTTCGATCCCGAGACCAACGACTACGTCCTGTACTGGGCGACCAACGTGCCCCTCGACGGCAGGACGAAGCACCGCATCTACTACGCCCGCACCAGCGACTTCCGGACCATCACCACCCCGAAGCCCTACATCGAGCGCCCCGGCACGCAGGAGATCATCGACACCCAGATCATCGAGATGCCGGCCGGAGTGGGCAGCTACCGCTACGTGCGGGCCTCCGGTGACGGTCAGATCACCCTCGAGGGCAGCAACTCCGTCCTCGGAACCTGGACCCGGCTCGGCGACCTCTCCGGCATCGGCCTGACCGGGTCGATGGTCGAGGGCCCGATGTGGATGAAGTTCAACGGCACCGACAAGTGGGCCCTCTACCTCGACCAGTACGCCACCGGCGGCGGCTACATGCCGGTCCTGACGACCGACCCGTCCAACCCCGCCTCCTACCAGAGGCAGGCTGCGGGAAGCTACACCATGGGCGGCACGAAGAAGCGCCACGGCTGGATCATGAACCTGACCGCCGCCGAGGAGAGCCGCGTCCTCGCCCGCTGGCCCAACACCCCCGCCCAGCGGCTCCAGTCGTACAACTTCCAGGACCGCTACGTGCGCCACACCAACTTCGACGTGCGCATCGATCCCACCGTAAGCCCCTCCGAGGACGCCCAGTTCCGGCTGCGCCCCGGTCTGGCCGGCACCGGCACCGTCTCCTTCGAGTCGGTGAACCACCCCGGCTACTTCCTGCGCCACTTCAACTTCGACTTCCGGCTCGCCCACAACGACGGCACCGCCCAGTTCGCCGCGGACGCCACCTTCCGCAAGGTCGCCGGCCTCGCCGACGCCGGCTGGTCCTCGTTCCAGTCGTACAACTACCCCGACCGCTACATCCGCCACTACGCCTACGAACTACGCCTCGACCCGATCACCACCACGACGGGACGCAGCGACGCCACCTTCCGTGTGACGAACTGACCCCACGCCGACAGGGACGTGGGATCCGCTGACGACACCGGGATGCGACTGCTGCCGGCCCTGGTCCGGCAGGGGGCGAGCGGCAGCGCCTCCCGGAGCACGCCGGCGTCGGCCGGGTCTGCCAAGCCCGGCTGGTTCCCGCGCACGGGCAGATCCGCTGCCGACATGTGCCTGGGACCACTCGACGTCGTGGGCCCAGGAGACACCAGGCCGGCCAAGTCCGTGGACGACGCCAAGTGGTCATCCTTCATCGGCATGCTGGCGTACAAAGCCGTCCGGTACGGCCGCACCCTGGTCAGGATCGGCCGGTTCACACCGGCCTCCCAGACCCGCCACGCCTGCGGCACCGTGGACGGGCCCAAACCCCTCAACGTCCGGGAATGGACCTGCAACGCCTGCCGCACCGTCCACGACCGGGACCACAACGCCGCACTCAACATCAAACAGGCCACCGGACTGGCGGTACGAGCCTGCCGAGCGCCGGTAAGACCAGAACCCGTTCTGGCACAGCGCGAAGAAACAGGAAGCCACGGATTCCATTCGCACCTCGTCATGCGGTGATTGCATAACGCATAGCTGTGGACATGGGCATGCTTCCCGATCTGGATCTGCGACTTGTCCGGTACTTCATGGTCGTCGCCGAGCATCTGAACTTCGCCCGTGCGGCCGAGGAACTAGTAGGGCTTGGTCATCTTCATTTGTGTATGCGTGTCCGCTGCTCTACGAGCGTCGTTGGAATGGCGTGACACCTGAGGAGATGGCCGGGGTCCGGGAGGACCTGGAGGCGTTCGCGGCGGAGTTGTTCGATGGGTTCTTCCGTGCGGATCAGCGGCGTTGGGGGCAGGCGTATGTGCGCGGACTGCTTTTGGACGGGCGGCGTAAGTCGGTGGAGCCGATGGCGGCCCGTCTCGGTGAGGACGGTAACCGTCAGGCGCTGGCGCACTTCATCACCTCCAGTCCGTGGGATCCGGCCCATGTGCGGGCCCGGCTGGCCTGGAGGATGCACGAGGTGATCGGTCCGGAGGCGTTGATCGTCGACGACACCGGCTTCCTCAAGGACGGGGACGCCTCGGTGTGTGTGTCGCGGCAGTACACCGGCACCGCGGGCAAGGTCACCAAATGCCAGGTCGGGGTGTCGCTGCACCTGGCCACCGATCATGCCTCGGCCGCGGTGAACTGGCGGCTGTTCATGCCCGCGTCCTGGGATCCGGCCCCGCACCGGCGGGCTGGTAGCGGATGCGGACAAGGTCGCCCGCCGCAGCCGCTGCGGCATTCCCGACCGGGTGGGGCATGTGGAGAAGTGGCAGCTGGCCCTGGACATGATCGACGAGAGCAGGTCGTGGGGCATCGACA
>NZ_RSAJ01000140.1 GCF_003933965.1 Streptomyces sp. RP5T | reverse complement strand
GTGCCCGGGGCGTCCGGGGCGTCCGGGGTGTCGTACGGCTGGCCCGTGGCCCCGGGGCGGAGCCGTGGCCGGGGTGGCCGGTCACGTCGTGACGCCGTTCAGGAGATCCTCGACCTCCGCCTGCGTCGGCATCGCGGAGGAGCCGGCCCGGGTGGGCGGCGACGTGGGCGGCGGCCGCCGTGGCGAACCGGACGGTGCGTTCCGGGTCCCAGCCCGACAGCAGCCCGTGGCACAGCGCGCCGCCGAACGCGTGGGCCGGGCCCGGGCCGCCCGTCACCGCGCCCGGGACCGGCGGGACCTCGGCCGTGGTGCCGTCCCGGTGCACGGCGAGGACGCCCTTCGGGCCCAGCCGCACCACGGCCAGGTGCACACCCGCGGCCAGCAGGCCCTCGGCGCACGCCCTCGGTTCGCGCAGCCCGGTGGCCCGCGCGCACTCGTCGAGGTCGCCGACCACGACCGTCGCGTGCCGCAGGGCCTCGGCGTGGTGCGGGCGGGCTTCGTCGGGGTCGGCCCAGGCGGCCGTGCCGTCACGGAGCGCGGGCCGCCGGTCGAGGTCGAGGACCGTGGTGGCCGCCCCGCCGCGGCACCTGAGCGCGGCGAGCGTGGCCGAGCGGCTCGGCTCCTCGTCCAGAGCGGAGCCGGTGAGCCAGAGGACCCGGGCCGCGCGGAGGGCGAAGCAGTCGAGTTCGTCGGTGTGTATCTCCAGCTCAGAGGCCGTGGGACGGCGGTAGGAGTACAGCGCGAGGTCGTCCGGCGCGGCGCTCTCGCAGAAGGTGACCGGGGTCGGCTGGGACTCCACCGCGGTCACCCAGCGGTCGTCGACGCCGTGATCCGTGAGGGTCTGGTGGAGATAGGCCGCGAAGGGGTCGGCCCCGGTGCGGGCGACGACCGCGGCGGAGTGGCCGAGCCGGGCGGCGGCGACCACGACATTGGCGGCCGACCCGCCGAGGGACCTGCCGAAAGAGAGCACCTGGGCCAGGGGGAGCCCCGGCTGCAGCGGGTGGAGATCAACTCCGATACGGCCCATACTGATCACGTCGAACTGCTGCACTGGCTCGACCATGCGCGACGCTCCTCGATCCGGGCTGGGGACGCGGGGCCTTCCGGGCCCGTTGCCCCCCAGGTGTAGGACTCGAAGGGCGACGCTGTCAATAGTTTGTACTTACATTCGGACCTGTACGTGAAATGATGTCTTAACAAAGTATTGACAGCGGCCGCGCCAGGGGAGTTGGATCCCGTCCCAACGCAAGTTGGCGCGTTTTCACAGATCCCGCCCCCTTTCCCGACGTTCTCCCCGTCGCACAGTGAGGTGCAAGGAAAGATGGACCGCTCTTCTCTCTCCCGTTCGCGGAGATTCGCTCCCGCCGTGGCCCTGGCTGCGGCCGCGGCCCTGACGCTCGCCGGCTGCTCCAGCAGCTCGGGCGGCAAGAAGTCCGAGGAGAGCGCGGACGGCGCCTCCGCGGGCAAGGCCACCACTCCCCGGATGACCATCGCGCTGGTCACCCACCAGTCACCCGGTGACACCTTCTGGGACATCGTCCGCAAGGGCGCCCAGGCCGCCGCTGCCAAGGACAACGTCGACCTGGTCTACTCGGCCGACCCGAGCGCGGCAAACCAGGCCACCCTTGTCCAGAACGCCATCGACAAGAAGGTCGACGGCATCGCGATCACCCTCGCCAAGCCGGACGCCCTCAGGGACGTCGTGGCCAAGGCGAAGAAGGCCGGCATACCCGTCGTCGGCCTCAACTCCGGTGTCAGTGACTGGCAGAAGCTCGGCCTGATGGAGTTCTTCGGCCAGGACGAGTCCGTGGCCGGCGAGGCACTCGGCAAGCGGCTGAACGAGGCCGGCGCCAAGAGCGCCGTCTGTGTCATCCAGGAGCAGGGCAACATCGGCCTCACCCAGCGCTGCGACGGCGTGAAGAAGACCTTCACCGGCAAGCTCCAGACGCTGAACGTCAACGGCACCGACATGCCGTCCGTGAAGTCGACGATCACCGCCAAGCTCTCCCAGGACAAGTCCATCGACTACGTCGTCACCCTCGGTGCGCCCTTCGCGCTGACCGCGGTGCAGTCGGCGTCCGACGCGGGCAGCAAGGCCAAGATCGCCACGTTCGACCTCAACAAGGACCTGACGGGCGCCATCAGCAAGGGCACCATCGAGTTCGCCGTCGACCAGCAGCCCTACCTCCAGGGCTACCTGGCGATCGACTCGCTGTGGCTCTACAAGAACAACGGCAACTACATGGGCGGTGGCGAGCAGCCGGTGCTGACCGGCCCGGCCTTCGTCGACAAGTCCAACGTCGACGCGGTGGCCGCGTTCGCCGCGAAGGGCACCAGGTGATGGGTATGACCCAGCACGCCGAGCCGGCGGTGACCACACCGCCGGCCCCCGGCGCCGGCAAGGCCAAGGACGGCCGGACCACGGAACGGCCGCTTGCCCTCAGGCTGTTGGCGCGCCCCGACGTGGGCGTGTTTCTGGGTGCCGTGGCGGTGTGGGTGTTCTTCCTGATCGCTGCTCCGCCGGTGCGCGAGGGCAGTGCGATGGCGAACATCCTCTACCAGTCGTCCACGATCGGGATCATGGCGCTGCCGGTCGCCCTGCTGATGATCGGCGGGGAGTTCGACCTGTCGGCGGGTGTCGCGGTGATCACCTCGGCGCTGACCGCGAGCATGTTCGCCTTCCAGCTCACGCTCAACGTGTGGGCGGGCATCTTCGTCGCCCTGCTGCTGTCGCTGGCGATCGGGTTCCTCAACGGCTGGCTGGTGGTCAAGACCGGTCTGCCCAGCTTCCTGATCACCCTGGGCACCTTCCTGATCCTGCAGGGGGTGAACCTGGCGGTGACCAAGCTGGTCACCGGCAACGTCGCCACCGACGACATCTCCGACATGGACGGCTTCGACCAGGCCAAGAAGGTCTTCGCGAACTCCTTCGAAGTGGCCGGCGTCCAGATCAAGATCACCATCATCTACTGGCTCGTCTTCGCCGCGCTGGCCACCTGGGTGCTGCTGCGCACGAAGTACGGCAACTGGATCTTCGCGGTGGGCGGCAACAAGGACTCCGCCCGTGCCGTGGGTGTCCCGGTCAACTTCACGAAGATCAGCCTGTTCATGACCGTGGGCTTCGCGGCCTGGTTCGTCGGCATGCACAACCTGTTCTCCTTCAACACCGTGCAGTCCGGCGAGGGCGTCGGCCAGGAGCTCATCTACATCTCCGCGGCCGTCATCGGCGGCTGTCTGCTGACCGGCGGCGCGGGCAGTGCCATCGGCCCGGTGTTCGGGGCGTTCATGTTCGGCATGGTCCAGCAGGGCATCGTCTACGCCAACTGGAACCCGGACTGGTTCAAGGCCTTCCTCGGCGTGATGCTGCTGGGCGCCGTCATGATCAATCTGTGGGTCAGCCGCACCGCGACCCGGAGGTAACTGCGCTATGACCACTGAAGAGACCGGCACGCACGGAGCGATCCTCGCCGACACCCCCGACACCACCGGTGCGGACGGGGTGATCGTCGAACTGCGCGACGCGGGCAAGTCCTACGGCAACATCCGCGCCCTGCACGGGGTGAGCCTCCAGGTCCGCCCGAGCCAGGTCACCTGCGTGCTCGGGGACAACGGCGCCGGCAAGTCGACCCTGATCAAGATCATCTCCGGCCTGCACCAGCACACCGAGGGCGAGTTCCTCGTCGACGGGCAGCCCGTACGCTTCACCACCCCGCGCGAGGCGCTGGACAAGGGCATCGCGACCGTCTACCAGGACCTGGCCGTGGTCCCGCTGATGCCGGTGTGGCGCAACTTCTTCCTCGGCTCCGAGATGACCAAGGGCCCCTGGCCCCTGCGCCGCCTGGACATCGAGAGGATGAAGAAGACCGCCGACCACGAGCTGCGCGAGATGGGCATCGTCCTCGACGACCTCGAACAGCCCATCGGCACCCTCTCCGGCGGCCAGCGCCAGTGCGTGGCCATCGCCCGCGCCGTCTACTTCGGCGCCCGCGTGCTGATCCTGGACGAGCCCACCGCCGCGCTCGGGGTCAAGCAGTCCGGTGTGGTGCTCAAGTACGTGGCCGCCGCCCGCGACCGGGGCCTCGGGGTCATCTTCATCACCCACAACCCGCACCACGCCTACATGGTCGGCGACCACTTCAGCGTGCTGCGGCTCGGCACCATGGAGCTGTCCGCGGCCCGCGACAGCATCACCCTGGAGGAACTCACCAACCACATGGCGGGCGGCGCCGAACTCGCCGCGCTCAAGCACGAGTTGTCCCAGGTCCGCGGAGTCGACACCGAAGCCCTCCCCGAGGAGCAGGACCTCACCGCGCCCGCCGTCGGCGGCGAGGGGACGTCCTGAGATGGCGGCCCCGCTCGACCGCATCCGCGTCGGTTCCGCCCCGGACTCCTGGGGCGTCTGGTTCCCCGACGACCCGGCCCAGGTGCCGTGGGAACGCTTCCTGGACGAGGTCGCCGAGGCGGGCTACTCCTGGATCGAGCTGGGGCCGTACGGCTATCTCCCCACCGACCCGGCCCGTCTGACCGACGAGATCGCCAGGCGCGACCTCAGGGTCTCGGCGGGCACGGTCTTCACCGGCCTGCACCGCGGGCCCTCGGTGTGGGAGCAGACCGGGGAGCACGTCAGCCAGGTCGCCGCGCTCACCCAGGCGATGGGCGCACGGCACCTGGTCGTCATCCCCTCCTTCTGGCGGGACGACAGGACCGCCGAGATCCTGGAGCCGCCGGAGCTCACCCACGAGCAGTGGGCCCACCTCACCAAGGGCATGGAACGGCTCGGCCACGAGGTGAAGGAGGCGTACGGGCTCGACATCGTGGTCCACCCGCACGCCGACACCCACCTCGACACCGAGGACCACGTGGAGCACTTCCTGGACTCCACGGACTCCGAACTCGTCAACCTCTGCCTGGACACGGGGCATTACGCCTACTGCGGCGGCGACAGCGTCAAGCTCATCGAGACCTACGGCGAGCGCATCGGCTATCTGCACCTCAAGCAGGTCGACCCGGAGGTCCTCGCGCACGTCGTGGCGGACGGAGTGTCGTTCGGCCCGGCCGTCCAGCGCGGGGTGATGTGCGAACCGCCCTCCGGCATACCGGAGTTGGAGCCGGTGCTGGTGGCCGCGCAGAAACTCGGCGTGGAGCTGTTCGCCATCGTCGAGCAGGACATGTACCCGTGCGAGCCGGACCGGCCGCTGCCGATCGCGGCGCGCACCCGGAAGTTCCTGAGGTCCTGCGGCGCCTGAAGGGGGCACCATGACCGAGCGAGGCACCCTCCGAGTCGCCGTCGTCGGCACCGGAAAGATGGGCGCCGACCACGTCCGCCGTCTCCACGAGGTCGTCAGCGGCGCCCGGGTGAGCGCCGTCGTGGACCTCGACGCGGAGCGCGCCAAGCAGATCGCCGCCCGCATCGACGGCTGCACCGCCTACACCGACCCGGCCTCCGCGATGACCGCGGCCGACGTCGACGCCGTCCTGATCGCCTCACCGGGCCCCGCCCACGAGGCGGCCCTGCTCCAGGCCTTCGCGCACGACCTGCCGGTGCTGTGCGAGAAGCCGCTCACCCCCGACGCGGCCTCCGCCCTGCGGGTCGTGGAGGCCGAGTGCGCACTGGGCCGCCGGCGGGCCCAGGTGGGGTTCATGCGGCGCTTCGACGCCGAGTACATGAAGCTCAAGTCCCTGCTGGGCACCGGCCAGCTGGGCCGTCCGCTGATGCTGCACAACCGGCACCGCAACGCCGCGAGCCCGCCCTTCTTCACCAGCTCCATGCTGATCAGCGACTCCGTGGCCCACGAGGCCGACGTGACCCGCTGGCTGCTCGGACACGAGATCACCGCGGTCACCGTGTGGCGGCCGGCCCCGTCGGCGAACGCCCCCGACGACCTCCAGGACCCGCAGTTCGTGCTCTTCGAGACCGACGGCGGCGCCCTCTCCGACGTGGAGATCTTCGTCAACTGCGGCTTCGGCTACCAGGTCCGGGCCGAGGCCGTCTGCGAACGCGGCACCGCCCGCATCGGCGACGGCCACGCCATGGTCACCGACATGGCGGGACGCTGGGGCGGCACCATCGCCCAGGACTTCGTCGAACGCTTCGCCGACGCCTACGACCGCGAGGTGCAGGCCTGGGTCGACGCCACCCGCCACGGCCGGGTCACCGGCCCCAGCGTGTGGGACGGCTACGCGGCGGCCGCGGTGTGCGAGGCGGGCGTACGGTCGCTGGAGGAGGGCGGCCGGATGCCGGTGGAACTCGTGGAACGGCCCGCGCTGTACGGTTGACACCGTGCCGTGCGGTGGGAGTTCGGCGAAGTTCCCCCGTGCTCGCTACGTACCGCCTGAATCGCGGCGTCGGCGTGACCCCTTGTGCCACCATGGCGCGGCTGTCCTCGGCGGGGCGGCGAGGGGGTGGTCATGGGACTCGTACGGATATTCCTGCCGTTGCCGCGCGCGGCGGCCCGGCTGGCACCGGAGCGGGGCGGACCGCTGCTCGGGGCGGCACTGTCGCACTGCGTCACGCCCTCCTGGGCGGGACTGCGGTCGCCGTCGCCGGAGCGGCGGCTCGCCTGGGCCGACGAGGCGGTCGCGGTCTACCGCGGCACGGCCGACGCGGACGGGCTCGGCCGCGCCCTGGCGCTGCGCGCCCACGCGCTGCTGCTGTCCGGCCGGTACGAGGAGGCGTGCGCGGCGGCGGCCGTCGTCCCGGGCGAGACGTCACCGGCGCTGACCGCCTTCGTCGGCGACGTGCGGGCGCAGGCCCTCGCGGGCCTGGGGCGGACCGCGGAGGCCGTCCAGGCGGCCCGGGCGAGCGTGGAGGACTACCGCCGCCTGCCCGCCCCTGACCGCAGGGACCGGGCGCTCGGCAGTCTGCCCGGCGCGCTGCGGACGTACGGAATGCTCCTCGCCGCGACCGGCCGCGGTGAGCAGTCCGTGGCCGTCTACGAGGAGTGTGCGGCACTCCTGGCCGCCATGTCGCTCCGCGAGCTGGCGCAGGTCGAGCTGGTGCGACCGCAGGTGCTCGCCGAACTGGTAGGCGTACTGCACTCGTTGGGACGCCACGAGGACGCGCTGGGCGTGGGCCCCGAGGCCCGGGAGGCGCTGCGGGGCCCTCTCGCGTGGACCGTCCCCGAGATCGTGCTGCCCCTGCGGGTACGGCTCCTGATCGACCTCGCCCGCTGCCACACCGCCACCGGAGACCCGGCCGAGGCCGCCGCCTGTGCCGCGGCGGCGGTGGCCGAGGCCCGCAAGCCGCACGGCGCGGGCGAGTTGACCTCGGCGCTGGACTGCCTCGCCGACGTACTCGGCGAACTGGGCCTGACCGACAAGGAGTCGCTCACCCGGCGCGAGGCGGCCGAGCTGCGCGGGACCTAGGACATGCACGGCCTCGGCTCGAAGCCCGCCGCCCGGTAGGTCTCGTCGATCAGTGTCATCGTCGCCACCGCGTCGTCCGCGTCCAGCGGCAGCGGACCGCCCCCGCGCACCCGGTCCGCGAACGCCTCCAGCTGGTAGGTGTACGACGACCGGGTGCCCAGCCGCTCGGTGCGCTCGCCGGCCGCCGTGCGCACCACGACCCGGTCGTCCGTGTGCGGCAGCACGAAGTTCGGCGCGAGGACCTCGCCCTGCGAACCGGTGATCCGGCAGCTCATCTCCAGCCGGTCGTACGCCATGTGGCAGCGCGCGGAGCCGGTCGCGCCGCCCGGGAAGGCCAGGTCGGCGTCCAGCCACTCGTCGACGCCGGGGGCGCCCGCACGCTCACCGCCCCGCGCGGACACCAGCCGCGGCGCGCCGCCCGCCCAGGGGGCCAGCATGCGCAGCGCGTGCAGGCTGTAGCAGCCGAGGTCCATCATCGCGCCGCCGGCCAGCGGCAGCGACCAGCGCGGATCGGAGTCCGCCGGAGCCGGGATCGCGACCAGGGCCTCGACGTGCCGCAACTCGCCGATCTCCCCGCTCGCGAGGACCTCGTGCAGGCGCCGGGTGACCGGGTGGAACAGATAGTGGAAGGCCTCCATGAAGACCGTCCCGGCCTTGGCCGCGGCCTCCCGCACCTCCGCCGCCTCCTCGGCGTTGCTCGCCGACGGCTTCTCGCTCAGCACGTGCTTGCCGGCGGCGAGCGCCGCGAGGTTCCACGGCCCGTGCAGCCCGTTGGCGAGCGGGTTGTAGACGACCTCGACCTCGGGGTCGGCGATCAGTTCGGCGTACGACGCGGCCACCCGCTCCACACCGTGCGCGGCCGCGTAGGCCTCGGCGCGGTCCCGGTCGCGCGCGGCCACCGCGACGACCCGGTGGCCGGTGGCGCGGGCCGGCCCGATCAGCGAGGACTCGCTGATCCGCGCGGCTCCCAGCACTCCGATGCGCAGCGGTTCGCTCATGTCTGCCGTTCCTCCTCGATCGTGGCGGGGCCATGGTCCCGCCGGGCCAGTGTGCCCTGTGCGGGCGGGAAGTGGCGGCGCGCGAGGTCCTGGGCGTGGGCCACCGTGCACTCGACGAGCTCGAAGGCGGGCAGCCCGCCGACGAACCAGGTCCGGTAGCGGCCCTGCAGCGCGTCCAGGCGGTCCAGTGCCCCGTCCGCGAGGTCGGTGCCGCCGAAGTGCGGCATGAACGCCCACTCGCGCCGCAGGTGCACCTCCTCCAGCCGCCCGCCGAGGGCCGTGACGTCGTCCCGCAGCAGCGCGGTGACCTCGTCGGGGCGGCCGTAGGAGTAGAAGGTCCGCACCTCGCTGTCCGGGTAGCGGTGGTGGTACGAGACGCAGTGGCCGGCCGCCTGGCGGCTCGCGGTGTGGGCGGCGAGGAAGTAGAAGCCGTCCTGCGGGAGACCGGACGCGGCGGCCAGGGTGGTGTGGTAGGCGTTGCTGCGGATCCGTGCGGCGAGGTCGCGCTCCTCGTCGGTGGCGTCCAGGACCGGCAGGATCCGGTCCGGGGCGACCGCGAGCACCACGTCGTCCGCCTCGACCGGACCCGAGTCGGTGTGCACCCGCACCCCGTCCGCGCGGCGCTCCACCGACGTCACCCGTACCCCGCACCGCACGTCCTTCAGCTCCTCGGCGACCCGCCGCCACAGCGTGGCGAACCCGCCCGCCACGGTGAAGTCGCCGGGGTGGCCGAGGAGTTCGGGACCCGGGTCCAACAGCCCGGTCATCTCCGCGTACTTCACGAAGTACAGCGCGGGTACGTCCTCGTCGAGGTGGCCGTACCCGGCGGCCGTCCAGCCGGTGCCGAAGGACTCGGCCATGGAGTGCAGGCCGTGGTCGGCGATCCAGCGGCCGACGGGAGCGGCGAGGGCGCGCGCGGAGTGGGCGAGCCCGGGCTCGGCGATGCGGGGGAACTCCCTTTCGCGCAGGGCGCGGTAGCGCTGGAGGGAGCCGTCGCGCAGGAAGGCCATCGACTGCCGCACGGCACGCCCTTGGGCGTCGAGGACCCGGTAGCGGCTGGTGCGCTCGGTCTCCACGTCCAGTTCTGCCAGCAACCGCGCGATCCGTTCGTACCTGTTGGTGCAGATGTGGCCGCCGAGGTCGAAGGCGTGCCCGTCCACGCGCACGCTCTGGCACTTCCCGGCCACCGTGTCCTGCTCCTCCAGCACGGTCACCCGGTGCCCGGCACCCTCCAGTTCGCGGGCGACGGCCAGGCCGCTCGGTCCTGCGCCAACGACGGCCACGGTGCGGGGGCCTGCGGTGTCGCGTAACTCCTGCATGCTCGGACTCCTGGGTCGGTCGGACGTGGGAGGCTCTCATCGTCGTACGGAGAGATCACGTGACCGTAAACGGGTGTCGCGGGCGGAGTGTTCACCCCCCAGGGGAGCCAAGTCCCGGGCGCGGGCGCCCGGGACACGGTGGCGGGGTCAGGCGGAGCGGACCTCGGCGATCGTCACCGGGCGGTGCTCGTGCAGGGACAGCGTGCACGCCTCGGCGATCCAGCCCGCCTCCAGGGCGTCCGCGATGGTGCACGGCGAGGGCCGGGTGCCGGCCACGACCTCGGTGAACGCCGTGAGTTCGGCGCGGTAGGCCGCGGTGAAGCGGTCCATGAAGAAGTCGTGCGGGGTGCCCGCGGGGAAGGTCACCCCGGGCTCGACCGATCGCAGCGGCAGCTTGTCCTCCAGACCCACGGCGATCGAGTCCGTGAAGCCGTGGATCTCCATGCGGACGTCGTAACCCCGGGCGTTGTGGCGGGAGTTGGAGACCACCGCGATCGTGCCGTCGTCGAGGGTGAGGATGGCGCCGGTGGTGTCGGCGTCGCCCGCCTCCTTGATGTAGTCGGCGCCCCGGTTGCCGCCCACGGCGTACACCTCTACGACCTCGCGTCCGGTCACCCAGCGGATGATGTCGAAGTCGTGCACCGAGCAGTCCCGGAAGATGCCCCCGGAGGCGGCGACGTACGCGGCCGGCGGCGGGGCCGGGTCCAGGGTGGTCGAGCGCACGGTGTGCAGCTTGCCCAGCTCACCGCTCAGCACGGCGGCCCGCGCGTTGACGAAACCGGTGTCGAAGCGGCGGTTGTAGCCGATCTGGATCGGTACGTCACTGCCCTGGACGGCCTTGAGGACCTCGACGCCCTCGCTCATGTGCTTGGCGACGGGCTTCTCGCAGAAGACGGGGATGCCGGCCTCGACGCCGGCCAGGATCAGCCCGGGGTGCGCGTCCGTCGCGGCCGCGACCACGATGCCGTCCACGCCGGCGGCCAGCAGGGCCTCGGGCGAGTCCACGACCTCGCCACCGAAGCGGTCCGCGGCGGACTTGGCGGCCTCGGCGAAGGGGTCGGTGAGCACGAGGGAGTCGACCACGTCGAGTCCGGAGAGGGTCTCGGCGTGGAAGGCGCCGATGCGGCCGAGGCCGAGGATTCCGATGCGCATGGGGGTACAGCTCCTTGAGGGTGTTTCCGGTGAGCGGGGTGTCACGAGCGGGGATGTTCGAGCGGGGTCCGCGAGCGGGGTTCGCGGGCGGGGAGGGAGGTCAGTCGAGGCCGCCCAGGACGTTCTGGTCCCAGTCGATCACCGATCCGGTCACCACGCCCGACCGGTCGGACAGCAGGAGGACCACGAAGTCGGCGATCTCGTCGGGCTGGCCGAGCTTGCCCATGGGCAGCCGGGCCGCGGCCTCCTCGCGCCAGTCGTCGCCGGCGCCGTGGAAGGTCTTCTGGGTGGCGTCCTCGCCCTCGGTCGCCGTCCAGCCGATGTTCAGGCCGTTGATCCGGACCCGGTCCCAGCGGTGGGCGTGCGCGGCGTTGCGGGTCAGACCGATCAGGCCGGCCTTCGCGGCCACGTAGGGCGCGAGGAAGGGCTGCCCGCCGTGCGCCGAGGACGTGATGATGTTGACGACCGTGCCGGGCGCCTTCCGGCCGACCATGTCCGCCACGGCCGCCTGCATGGCGAAGAACGGCGCCTTCAGGTTGATCGCGATGTGCTGGTCGAACAGCTCGGGCGTGGTGTCGAGGAGGGTGCCCCGGGAGGTGAGGCCCGCGGAGTTCACCAGGCAGTCGACCCGGCCGTACGCCTCGACGACCCGGGCGACGGAGGCTTTGGCCTGCTCGGCGTCGGCGAGGTCGGCGCGCACGAACAACGCCTTGCCGCCGGCCGCCTCCAGCTCCGCCACCAGTGCCTCACCGGGCTCCGGCCTGCGGCCCGTGACGGCCACCACCGCCCCCTCGCGCACGGCGGCCCGGGCGATGGCGGCGCCGACGCCCTGACTGCCGCCGTTGACGAGGACGATCCTGTCGTCGAGTAGTCCCATGGATGTGCCAGTACCTTTCGGTTCGTGCGGCGCCGATTCAGCTCGTGCGCCGGTCTGCGGCCGCCCGTAGTTCGTCCCTGAGCGTGCGCGGGGTCCAGCCCTCGGCGAGCGCCCGGCGCACCAGGTCCGCCTGGGAGGGCGGGGCCAGTCCGTCGACCGGCGGGTCGCTGTCGAGGTTGGTGGGGAAGGGGTAGCCCTCGGCGCTCGCGGCGATCACGTTGTCCAGCCACTGCGCGTCGGCGCCCTCCGCCTTGCGGCGCAGCAGCGCCGGGTACACCGCGTTCGACACCGCCTCCCGGTCCACGGTCTCCATGGCCCGCCCGAAGGCCGAGGACACCTGGAGCAGGTTGGCCGTGCGCCGCACGTCGGTGGTGCGGTTGGTGCCGGCCGCGTGGAACAGCGCCGGGTTGAAGAAGACCGCGTCGCCCTTCGAGAGCGGCAGCTGGACGTGGTGCTCCTTGAAGTACGCCTGGAACTCCGGCCGCCGCCACGCCAGATAGCCGGGCTCGAACAGCTGCGAGAACGGCAGGTACAGCGTCGGCCCCGACTCCACGGGCATGTCGCAGTGCGCGACGGCGCCCTGGAGGGTGAGCACGGGGGACAGGCGGTGGACGTGCGCCGGATAGGCCGCGGCGGCCTCGTCGGAGAGGAAGCCGAGGTGGTAGTCGCGGTGCGCGGTCTGCGCGAGGCCGCCCGGGTTGACGACGTTGACCTGCGAGGTGACCTGGTAGCCGGGGCCGAGCCAGGCCTCGCAGACCAGGGCGACCACGGGGTTGGCGTAGTAGTCGGCGAACGCCGCCGGGTCGTAGAGGGCGCCCTTCTCCAGCGCGTTCCACACCCGCTCGTTGGCGCCGGGCTTGGCGAAGTGGTCGCCCGCGGTCGTGCCCGCCGCGTACTGCTCGCGGATCAGCGAGTCGAAGACCTCGGTGAAACGGTCCACGACGGCGTGATCGGGGAACGCCCCGCGGAGGACCACGACCCCGGGGCCGTCGGTCAGGGCCTTCACCAGCTCCTCCTGCACCTCGCGGCGGTCCTCGGCACCACGGACGCGCTCGGCGTCGTACAGCAGGACGTTCCGCTCCACGGCCGAGGCGTACGGGTAGTCGGCGGGGTCGACACCCCGTTCGACCAGGGCGCGGAACGCTTCGAGGTCGCAGTCCTGCTCGGACAGCCAGGCGCGGCGGTGTACGGCGGTGAAGGACATCGGCGTCCTCTCGGTGACAGGGGCGACTCAGCGCTGTCATTCTTGTCATGACAAAGCCGTCGAACAACCAGCAGGCGGCCATCAAAAACCCCTCAAGGAGCAGACGCGTGGGCCACCCCTACCCGATCCGCGAAATCGCACGTCAGGCGGGGCTGAGCGAGGCCACCGTCGACCGCGTCCTGAACGGCAGGGGAGGGGTCAGGGAGAACACCGCCCGCGAGGTCCACCAGGCGATCACCGACCTGGACCGGCAGCGCACCCAGGTCCGGCTGGTCGGCCGCACCTTCATGATCGACATAGTGATGCAGACGCCGGAACGTTTCTCGACGGCCGTGCGCGCCGCCCTGGAGGCCGAACTGCCCGCACTGCACCCCGCCGTCCTGCGCTCCCGCTTCCACTTCCGCGAGACCGGCCCGGTCGCGGAGCTGACGAGGATCCTCGACCGGATAGCCCGGCGCGGCTCCCAGGGAGTGATCCTCAAGGCCCCGGACGTCCCCGAGGTCACGGCCGCCGTCGGCCGGCTCGCCGAGGCGGGCATCCCCGTGGTCACCCTCGTCACCGACCTGCCCTCCACGGCCCGCCTCGCCTACGTCGGCATCGACAACCGGGCCGCGGGAGCGACCGCCGCCTACCTCATGGGCCAGTGGCTCGGCGACCGCCCCGGCAACGTCCTCACCAGCCTCAGCAGCGGGTTCTTCCGCAACGAGGAGGAGCGCGAGATGGGGTTCCGCAGCGCCATGCGCACCCGGCACCCGGAACGGACGGTGGTGGAGATCGCCGAGGGGCAGGGCCTGGACGCCACACAGTACGAGTTGGTCAGAGCCGCGCTGGAGCGGGATCCGGAGATCCGGGCGGTCTACTCGATCGGCGGCGGCAACATCGCCACCCTCAGGGCCTTCGAGGACCTGGGCCGGGAGTGCGCGGTGTTCGTGGCGCACGACCTCGACCACGACAACGACCGGCTGCTGCGCGAGCACCGGCTCTCGGCCGTGCTCCACCACGACCTGCGGCAGGACATGCGGGAGGCGTGCCACACCGTGATGCGGGCCCACGGGGCGCTGCCGCCCGCGGGGCCGACGGTGCCCTCGGCGATACAGGTGGTGACGCCGTACAACATGCCGTGGTGACGCCGTACGGCTCACCGGCCCCGGCGGCCCCCACCCGGACCCGTCACACCTCCACCCACGAACCGCTCGCCGCGGACCGGGACATGGCGTCCAGTACGGCGGCACTGTGCACGGCGTCCCGCAGCGTGGCCCCGTACGAGGTGCCCTCGGCGATCGAGCGCAGGAAGCGGTACGCCTCCACGACCTTCAGGTCGTCGTAGCCCATGGCGTTGGCCGCGCCCGGCTGGAAGGCGCCGAACTCGCCGTCGCCCGGGCCGACGAACACCGTGCTGACCGGCTGGTCCTGGTAGCGGCCGCCGCGGCTGATGCCCAGCTCGCCCATGCGGCGGAAGTCCCAGAACACCGCGCCCTCGGTGCCGTGCACCTCGAAGCCGTAGTTGTTCTGCTCGCCGACCGAGACCCGGCAGGCCTCCAGGACGCCCCGGGCACCCGAGGCGAAACGCAGCAGGCAGTTGACGTAGTCCTCGTTCTCGACCGGCCCGAGTTCCCCCGTGGCGAGGGTGTGCCCGGCCGTGGCGCCGGTCGGGCGGGCCCGCTCCGGCACGAAGACCGCCGTGTCGGCCGTCAGGGAGACGATGTCCCCGAGCAGGAAACGGGCCAGGTCGGCGCCGTGGGAGGCGAGGTCGCCGAGCACGCCGCTGCCGCCGCGCGCCCGTTCGAAACGCCAGGTCAGGGCGCCCTGCGGATGAGCCGCGTAGTCGCTGAGGAGCCGGATGCGGACATGGGTGACCGTGCCGATCTCCCCGGCGGCGATCAGCTCGCGGGCCGCCTCGACGGCGGGGGCGTTGCGGTAGTTGAAGCCGACCGCGCTGCGCACGCCGGCCCTGTCCGCCGCGTCGGCCACCGCCCGGGCGTCCTCGGCGGTGAGACCGACCGGCTTCTCGATCCACAGGTGCTTGCCGGCCTCCGCCATCGCCACGCCGATCTCGCGGTGCAGGAAGTTGGGCGCGGTGACGCTGACCGCCCTGATCCGCGGGTCGGCGGCGACCTCGCGCCAGTCGCGGGTCGCCGCCGCGAACCCGAACTGCGCCGCGGCCTCCTCGGCCCGCCCCGGCACGTCCTCGGCGACGGTCACCAGCTCCGGCCGCAGGGGGAGACGTGGGTAGTGGTGCGGGACCCGGGCGTAGGCCTGGGTGTGCACCCGCCCCATCCAGCCGAATCCGACGACGGCTACGCCGAGCGTGTCCACCATGACTGACAGCCCCTCTTTGGACCGGTCCATACTCTGTCCAGGTCACCTTGGGTGCCGTCTTCGCTTACTGTCAACCCTTTGACAAGCCGCGGCGCGGCGTGGAACGGTCCATACCCATGAGAGCGCCGACGATCCGCGATGTGGCCGACCGGGCCGGTGTCTCGAAGTCCCTCGTCTCCCTCGTGCTGCGCGGCTCCGACCAGGTGCGCCCGGAGAAACGGGAGGCCGTGCTGCGGGCCGTGCGCGAACTCGGCTACCGCCCGAACGCCGCCGCCCGCAGCCTCAGCGAGCAGCGCACCCGCACGGTCGGCGTCCTCCTCAACGACCTGCGCAACCCCTGGTTCGTCGACCTGCTCGACGGCCTCAACTCCCTGTTGCACGACAACGGTCTGCGCATGCTCCTGGCCGACGCCCGCCTCAACCGCCGTACCGGCCAGGACCCGGCGGGCCCCTTCCTGGACCTCGGCGTGGACGGTCTGATCGTGGTCGGCACCCTGCCCGAACCCGCCGCGCTCCAGGCGGTGGCCGAACGCCTCCCGGTGGTCGTCGCCGGCGCGCGCGAGCCCGCCCTGCCGGGCGTGGACATCGTCGCCAACGACGACGAGCGCGGGGCCCGCCTGGTCACCGAGCACCTGATCGGCCTCGGCCACCGCCGGATCGCCCACATCGCGGGGTACGGCGCGGTCGGCGGACTGCGCCGCGGGAGCTTCGAGGCGACGATGCGGGCGCACGGCCTCGGGGGCGACGCGGTCGTCGAGCCGAGCGACATGACCGAGGAGGGTGGCTACCGCGCGACGGTCCGGCTGCTGAGCCGCCCCGACCGGCCGACGGCCGTGTTCGCCTTCAACGACATCGCCGCGATCGGCGCGGTCTCGGCCGCCGAGGAACTGGGCCTCGGCGTCCCGCGCGACCTGTCCGTCGTCGGCTACGACAACACGAGCATCGCCCGGCTGCGGCACGTCTGGCTCACCACCGTCGACAACGCCAGCCACGAGGTCGGCCGCCGTGCCGCACGCTGTCTGCTCGACCGGTTCGAGGGGCGCGGGGGAGCGGGGCGTACGGATCTCGCCGCGCCGGCGCTGGAGATCCGGGGGACGACGGCGGGACCGTCCGACGCGGCCGGAGGCGTCCCCGTCAGAGGTTGATCGCGTACGCCTTCCGCAGCGTCTCGTGCACCGTCCACGTCGTACGGTCGCCCTCGCGCAGTACGGCCATGTCGCCGGGCCCCACGTGCAGCGTCGGGCCGTCCTCGACCTCGATGGTCGCCGAGCCGCTGACGACGACGAACAGCTCGTCCGCCTCCGTGTCGGTGACGACGCCGGGGGTGATCTGCCAGACGCCCCGGATCCGGCCTCCGTCCTCCGACTGCCAGACCACCTTCCCGGTCACCTCGGGCGTCCCGGAGACGATCTGCTCCCGTGCGAGGGGTTCGGGCTCGAGTTCGGCGTCGGGGACGTGCAGTACGAAGCTGTGATCCATGGGGCGACCCTAGCGAGATCGTTCCCCGCCCGTCCGTCGACAGTGTGTGCAGTACCGGCGCGGGCGGGCGGACACTCCGTCGCGGACTGGCGGCCGATCGCGGCCCGGGTGACCGTGAGGACATGGAGGACATGGAGGACACGGGGAACACCGAGGACACCGAGACCGCCGCGGGCCGGCCGCACCGGCACGACACCGGCACCCGTGAGGCCGTGCTCTTCGGCGGGGTCTACGGCTCGGTCCTGGCCTGCTCCATGGTCGCCGCGCTCACCCAGTACGGGCACACCTCCCGCGACAGCCGCCGCTACGACGCCGCCTGGCTCCTGGTCACGGCCCTCGCCTCCGCCCTCGCGCACGGCTACGCCCACTACATCGCCGAGCGCGCCCCGCACCGCCGCGGGGACGCCCTGCGCGCCCTGGCCGACGAGTGGCCCCTGGTCGCCGCGGTCCTGCCGACGGTCGTCCTCCTCGCGGGGGCGGGCTGGGGCTGGTGGCCCGCGAGCGGCGTCGAGTACGCGGCCTTCGTCCTCAACATCACGCTCCTGTTCACCCTGGGCCTGGTCACGTCCCGCTGGTCCCACCGCCCGTGGGGCAGCGCTGTCGCCGTGGGAGCGGTGGACGCGATGCTGGGGATGGTGGTCGTGGTGGCGAACGCGGTGATCAAGTAGGGGG
>NZ_RSAJ01000013.1 GCF_003933965.1 Streptomyces sp. RP5T | reverse complement strand
GCTGGGGAAGGGCGAGTTCGACAAGCGGGTGGAGCGGGCGTACGGCGCCCGGACCGTCGGGGAGCTGGCGCTGCTCGTGTCCGACCTGCCGCTGGGCCCCGTGCCGCAGCCGGCGCCCGTCACGGCCGTACCGCGCACGTTCCTGCCCGCCCCGCGGCCGCGTGCCAACGGAAAGGCGGTCGGCGCGGCGGTGTGCGGGCTCCTGTGCGTGCCGACCTTCGGGTTCACCGGGATTCCCGCGGTGATCCTCGGGCACACGGCGCGTGCCGAGATCGAGCGGACGGGGGAGAGCGGTGACGGGCTGGCGCTGACCGGGCTCGTGTTCGGCTGGCTGTCGATCGCGGCGTGGTCCATCATGATGACGCTGCTGGTCGCGGTGGGTCTCGCCTCGGGGTGAGCGGCTTCCCGCACGTGTGCGCCGTGTGAAATCGAAGATCGTCCACGGCGTAGGGGCTTGACATCGCGCGCTCCGCGAGGGTGCCGTCGCCCTTCTGTTTTGACCGCAGCGAATGAGCTGGGTACGCTCAGACCTTGTGCCTGGGGTGTGCCCTGGCTTCCGTGCGTGCCTTGAACCGCACTAGGGGGGCCTTGAGCGGCCACCGTAATCTGCGCCCTTTTCGCCTTGCGGCGGGAGTCCGCCGGATTCGACACACCCGACCGCGTGGGTCGGCGACGTTCCAGGTTAGCTTCACCATTCGGCACACAGAAACCGGAGAAGTAGTGCCTACGATCCAGCAGCTGGTCCGCAAGGGCCGGCAGGACAAGGTCGAGAAGAACAAGACGCCCGCACTCGAGGGTTCCCCTCAGCGTCGCGGCGTCTGCACGCGTGTGTTCACGACCACCCCGAAGAAGCCGAACTCGGCCCTGCGTAAGGTCGCGCGTGTGCGTCTGACCAGCGGGATCGAGGTCACTGCTTACATTCCGGGTGAGGGACACAACCTGCAGGAGCACTCCATCGTGCTCGTGCGCGGCGGCCGTGTGAAGGACCTGCCCGGTGTTCGCTACAAGATCATCCGCGGTTCGCTCGACACCCAGGGTGTCAAGAACCGCAAGCAGGCCCGCAGCCGCTACGGCGCCAAGAAGGAGAAGTAAGAATGCCTCGTAAGGGCCCCGCCCCGAAGCGCCCGGTCATCATCGACCCGGTCTACGGTTCTCCTCTTGTCACCTCCCTGATCAACAAGGTGCTGCTGAACGGCAAGCGCTCCACCGCCGAGCGCATCGTGTACGGCGCCATGGAGGGCCTGCGCGAGAAGACCAGCAACGACCCGGTCATCACCCTCAAGCGCGCGCTCGAGAACATCAAGCCGACCCTTGAGGTCAAGTCCCGCCGTGTCGGTGGCGCCACCTACCAGGTGCCGGTCGAGGTCAAGCCCGGCCGCGCCAACACGCTGGCGCTGCGCTGGCTGGTCGGTTACTCCCGCGCCCGTCGCGAGAAGACCATGACCGAGCGCCTGCTCAACGAGCTTCTCGACGCCTCGAACGGCCTCGGTGCGGCCGTCAAGAAGCGCGAGGACACGCACAAGATGGCCGAGTCCAACAAGGCCTTCGCGCACTACCGCTGGTAGTCGCAGACCCCATCGAGACCGAGAGAAGACTGAAGCCTTATGGCTACCACTTCGCTTGACCTGGCCAGGGTCCGCAACATTGGGATCATGGCCCACATCGACGCGGGCAAGACGACCACCACCGAGCGGATCCTGTTCTACACCGGCGTTTCGTACAAGATCGGTGAGGTCCACGACGGCGCCGCCACCATGGACTGGATGGAGCAGGAGCAGGAGCGTGGCATCACGATCACCTCTGCTGCCACCACCTGTCACTGGCCGCTTGAGGGCGTCGACCACACCATCAACATCATCGACACCCCGGGTCACGTCGACTTCACCGTCGAGGTGGAGCGTTCGCTCCGCGTTCTCGACGGTGCCGTGACGGTGTTCGACGGCGTTGCCGGCGTGGAGCCGCAGTCCGAGACGGTGTGGCGTCAGGCCGACCGTTACGGCGTGCCCCGCATCTGCTTCGTCAACAAGCTGGACCGTACCGGCGCCGAGTTCCACCGCTGCGTGGACATGATCTCGGACCGCCTGGGCGCCCAGCCGCTCGTCATGCAGCTGCCGATCGGCGCCGAGGCCGACTTCAAGGGTGTCGTCGACCTCGTCACCATGAAGGCGCTCGTGTGGTCCGCCGAGGCGGCCAAGGGCGAGATGTACGACACCGTCGACATCCCGGCCACGCACACCGAGGCTGCCGAGGAGTACCGCGGCAAGCTCATCGAGGCCGTCGCGGAGAACGACGAAGAGATCATGGAGCTGTACCTGGAGGGCGAGGAGCCTTCCGTGGAGCAGCTGTACGCCGCGATCCGTCGTATCACCATCGCCTCCGGCAAGTCGAAGGACACCACGGTCACCCCGGTGTTCTGTGGCACCGCGTTCAAGAACAAGGGCGTCCAGCCCCTGCTCGACGCGGTCGTGCGCTACCTGCCGACCCCGCTCGACGTCGAGGCCATCGAGGGCCACGACGTCAAGGACCCCGAGGTCGTCGTCAAGCGCAAGCCGTCCGACGAGGAGCCGCTGTCCGCGCTGGCGTTCAAGATCATGAGCGACCCGCACCTCGGCAAGCTCACCTTCGTCCGGATCTACTCCGGTCGCCTGGAGTCCGGCACCGCGGTGCTGAACTCCGTCAAGGGCAAGAAGGAGCGCATCGGCAAGATCTACCGCATGCACGCGAACAAGCGTGAGGAGATCGAGTCGGTGGGCGCCGGCGACATCGTCGCCGTCATGGGCCTGAAGCAGACCACCACCGGTGAGACGCTGTCCGACGACAAGCAGCCGGTGATCCTGGAGTCCATGGACTTCCCGGCGCCGGTCATCCAGGTCGCCATCGAGCCCAAGTCCAAGGGTGACCAGGAGAAGCTGGGTGTCGCCATCCAGCGTCTCGCGGAGGAGGACCCCTCCTTCCAGGTCCACTCGGACGAGGAGACCGGCCAGACCATCATCGGTGGTATGGGCGAGCTGCACCTCGAGGTGCTGGTCGACCGTATGCGCCGTGAGTTCAAGGTCGAGGCCAACGTCGGCAAGCCGCAGGTCGCCTACCGTGAGACGATCCGCAAGGCCGTCGAGCGCGTGGACTACACCCACAAGAAGCAGACCGGTGGTACCGGTCAGTTCGCCAAGGTGCAGATCGCGATCGAGCCCATCGAGGGCGGCGACGCCTCGTACGAGTTCGTGAACAAGGTGACCGGTGGCCGTATCCCGAAGGAGTACATCCCTTCGGTGGACGCCGGTGCGCAGGAGGCCATGCAGTTCGGCATCCTCGCCGGGTACGAGATGACGGGCGTTCGCGTCACGCTTCTCGACGGCGCCTACCACGAGGTCGACTCCTCCGAGCTCGCGTTCAAGATCGCCGGCTCGCAGGCCTTCAAGGAGGCCGCGCGCAAGGCGTCCCCCGTGCTGCTCGAGCCGATGATGGCCGTCGAGGTCACCACGCCCGAGGACTACATGGGTGAGGTCATCGGCGACATCAACTCCCGCCGTGGTCAGATCCAGGCCATGGAGGAGCGGGCCGGTGCCCGCGTCGTGAAGGGCCTCGTGCCCCTCTCGGAGATGTTCGGCTACGTCGGAGACCTCCGCAGCAAGACGTCGGGTCGCGCAAGCTACTCGATGCAGTTCGACTCCTACGCCGAGGTTCCGCGGAACGTCGCCGAGGAGATCATCGCGAAGGCCAAGGGCGAGTAACGCACCGCGTTCGCACGCTTTAGGCTTGACTCCGGAGCCCGGAGGGGCATTCACCCGCATTTGTGGGAGAGTGCCCCCGGGCCGAGGCTTTCCAGCAAAGATCACCTGGCGCCGATGAAGCAAGGCGTTCAGAACCACTCCACAGGAGGACCCCGTGGCGAAGGCGAAGTTCGAGCGGACTAAGCCCCACGTCAACATCGGCACCATCGGTCACATCGACCACGGTAAGACGACCCTTACGGCCGCCATTACCAAGGTGCTGCACGACGCGTACCCGGACCTGAACGAGGCCTCGGCCTTCGACCAGATCGACAAGGCTCCCGAGGAGCGCCAGCGCGGTATCACCATCTCGATCGCGCACGTCGAGTACCAGACCGAGACGCGTCACTACGCCCACGTCGACTGCCCCGGTCACGCGGACTACATCAAGAACATGATCACGGGTGCGGCGCAGATGGACGGCGCCATCCTCGTGGTCGCCGCCACCGACGGCCCGATGCCGCAGACCAAGGAGCACGTGCTCCTGGCCCGCCAGGTCGGCGTTCCCTACATCGTCGTCGCCCTGAACAAGGCCGACATGGTGGACGACGAGGAGATCCTGGAGCTCGTCGAGCTCGAGGTGCGTGAGCTCCTTTCCGAGTACGAGTTCCCGGGCGACGACGTTCCCGTCGTCAAGGTCTCGGCGCTCAAGGCTCTCGAGGGCGACAAGGAGTGGGGCCAGTCGGTCCTGGACCTGATGGCCGCCGTCGACGAGGCGATCCCGCAGCCCGAGCGTGACGTCGACAAGCCGTTCCTGATGCCGATCGAGGACGTCTTCACGATCACCGGTCGTGGCACCGTCGTCACCGGTCGTATCGAGCGTGGTGTCCTCAAGGTCAACGAGACCGTCGACATCATCGGCATCAAGACCGAGAAGACCACCACCACGGTCACCGGCATCGAGATGTTCCGCAAGCTGCTCGACGAGGGCCAGGCCGGTGAGAACGTCGGTCTGCTCCTCCGTGGCATCAAGCGCGAGGACGTCGAGCGCGGCCAGGTCATCATCAAGCCGGGTTCGGTCACGCCGCACACCCAGTTCGAGGCCCAGGCCTACATCCTCTCCAAGGACGAGGGTGGCCGCCACACGCCGTTCTTCAACAACTACCGTCCGCAGTTCTACTTCCGTACGACGGACGTGACCGGCGTCGTGACCCTCCCCGAGGGCACCGAGATGGTCATGCCGGGTGACAACACCGAGATGAAGGTGGAGCTCATCCAGCCCGTCGCCATGGAAGAGGGCCTGAAGTTCGCCATCCGTGAGGGTGGCCGGACGGTCGGCGCCGGCCAGGTCACCAAGATCACCGCCTGATCTTGACCTGACAGGTCTCCGAGACCAGTAGGTCTCTGAAGGGGCCCGTACGACTTCGGTCGTACGGGCCCCTTCGCGTGCGGTCGGTTTCGCGTGTGGTCGGTGAAGTCTGGGAGAACGCTGTGGAGCGGCGCGGCGAGCGTTGCGCCAACTCCCCGGAGCGGGTGGGGGAAATGCTCCCGTCTGGCCACTGTGGGGTGGTTGTGCGGGTCGTAGCCTGAGGCGTCCGGTGGCCGCTCCCGGCCCGGATTCCCTCACCAGGACGGACGCGCAGGTGTCGATGCAGGACGCGGAGAGCAGAAGGTCGATACCGCGGCGGGTCGTCAGTGGCCTGCAGCAACCGCTTCCGCCCCTGGCCGCGCCCACCTCGCAGGTACGGCCCGCTCGGTCCGCCGTACGCGACCGCGCCGGACGCCGGCTGTACGCCATCGACGGCATCCGGCTGCTCGCCGCCCTGATGGTCGCCGTGCACCACTACGCCGGCACCAACCGGGTCGACCAGCCGGGCAACCGCATCTGGGACCGCCCGGTCTCCGACATCATGCCGACGGTGTTCCGGTTCGCCTCCTACGGCTGGATCGGCGTCGAGATCTTCTTCGTGATCAGCGGCTTCGTGATCTGCATGTCCTGCTGGGGCCGCAGCCCCCGGCAGTTCTTCACGTCCCGGGTGATCCGGCTGTACCCGGCGTACTGGTTCGCCATCGTCTTCACCACGGCTGTCCTGGTGGCCCTGCCGGGTGTGTGGGGCCGCCTGCGCACCCGCGACATCCTCCTCAACTTCACGATGCTCCAGTCCGGTTCGGGCGTCATGAACGTCGACGGCGTCTACTGGACCCTGTGGTCGGAGCTCCGCTTCTACCTCCTCTTCCTGGTCGTCGTGTGGAGCGGACTGACCTACCGCAAGGTCGTCGTCTTCTGCTGTGTGTGGGGCGCCGCGGCCATGCTGGCCCCGATCTCGAAGCTCCCGCTCCTCGAACTGGTCGCCAACCCGGAGGGCGCCTGGTACTTCATTGCGGGCCTGTCCCTGTACCTGATGCACCGCTTCGGCCAGGACCTGCTGCTGTGGGGCATCCTGGCGCTGGCCTGGCTGATGGGCCAGCGCGAACTCGGCATCAGGATCGACGAGGTCGAGCACGTGTCGGGCTGGCGGGGGAGTGTTCTGATCTTCACCGTCTTCCTGCTGGCCATGGTCGCCATCGCCCTCGGCGCGACGGACCGGGTCCGCTGGAAGTGGCTCGTGACGGCCGGCGCGCTGACGTATCCGCTGTACCTGATGCACTACGCGGTCGGTACGACCCTGATCAACCGGCTCCGCGACACGATGGACGCCCGTCTCCTGGTCGTCTCCGTCATCGCCGGCTTCCTGCTGCTGAGCTGGCTGGTGCACCGGTTCGTGGAGCGGCCGGTGGCGCGGCTGCTGAAGCGGGGGCTGGACACGTCGTTCGCGCGGCTGCGGAACGCGAGCGGCTGAGCTCCGTACGTCGAGCGTGCTTTCTGAGTACGAACGCCCATGCGGCCACCGGTGCCCGCGCGCTGTGATGGACCCATGCCGGATCTCACGCTCGACGACGATCGCGCGACCGGAGCCTGGGTCGCCCCGCTGGTCTCGACACTTCTTACGCTGCCCACGTGCCTGGCCGCCTGGTTCTTCGGCGGGTTCTCGGCGATGGCGTGCGACGCGTGCACCGCCCCGCAGGCGGACCGCTTCGACGACAGCTTCGGGGTGGCCTTCCCGGTGCTGCTCGGCGGCCTGGGCCTCGCCCTGTTCCTGCTCGCCGCGAGCTGGGCACTGCCGTGGGAACGCCACCACACCCCCCGCCGCGTCGGCCTCGCGGCCCTGGCGGCGGTGCTGGCTCCGTTGGCGTACGTGGTGTTCGCGGTGCTGGTCGAGTGGCCGTAGATCAAGCGCAAGCGAGGAGCGCGAGACCCGATCCCTCACCGTCCGGCTCAAGCGGACCGCGCGGGCACCAGTTCCTTCGTCACGGTCAAGAAGGTCACGGCGAGCAGCCCCGTGGCGGGTCGGTGGCAGGACCTGTGTTTGATCTGCGTCACTCCCGGGGTATTGTCTCCGGCTCGATTGGCCAGGCCCGTGCCCCGTATGGCAGACTAGCGGGGTTGCTCGGTCGAGTGTTGATGCTGCGCGCCTCCCGCCGGGAGGACCGGAAGCGAGTCCCACAGTACTCGTCGTTCCAACTGCCGTAAGGCAGCGCTGGGGCGGACGTACGGGAATCTTTCGGGAAGTGTCAGTGCGGCACCGGCCAGGCACCCGGTGGGCTTCTGTCCCCGGCTTGCGGTTCCGGAAGGGCCGTGTTCATTCCCAGCAGGGATGTTCGAACAAGGGACATCTGTGTCAGTGGAAGTGCGACACGCCCGACCGCGTGGGTCGGAAGAAGTCAACGGAACACCGGGTTCCAGAGCTGTAGAGAGACAGGACTACTGAGTAGCCATGGCGGGACAGAAGATCCGCATCCGGCTCAAGGCCTACGACCACGAGGTCATCGACTCCTCGGCGAAGAAGATCGTCGAGACGGTGACGCGCACTGGTGCGTCGGTCGCGGGCCCGGTGCCGCTGCCCACTGAGAAGAACGTGTACTGCGTCATCAAGTCGCCGCACAAGTACAAGGACTCGCGCGAGCACTTCGAGATGCGCACGCACAAGCGCCTGATCGACATCCTCGACCCGACCCCCAAGACCGTTGACTCTCTGATGCGACTCGACCTCCCGGCCGGTGTCGACATCGAGATCAAGCTCTGAGGCCGGTGATCTGAACGATGGCTAAGCAGATCAAGGGCATCCTGGGCGAGAAGCTCGGCATGACGCAGGTGTGGGACGAGAACAACCGTGTTGTTCCGGTCACCGTCGTCAAGGCCGGCCCCAATGTCGTGACCCAGGTCCGTACGAACGACGTCGACGGCTACGAGTCCGTCCAGATCGCGTTCGGCGAGATCGACCCGCGCAAGGTGAACAAGCCCCTCAAGGGCCACTTCGCCAAGGCCGATGTCACGCCCCGTCGCCACCTCGTCGAGATCCGCACCGCGGACGCCTCCGAGTACACCCTCGGCCAGGAGATCACCGCTGAGGTGTTCGAGGCCGGGATCAAGGTCGACGTGACCGGCAAGAGCAAGGGCAAGGGCTTCGCCGGTGTCATGAAGCGTCACAACTTCAAGGGCCTCGGCGCCGGTCACGGCACCCAGCGCAAGCACCGCTCTCCCGGTTCCATCGGTGGCTGCGCCACCCCGGGCCGCGTGTTCAAGGGCCTCCGCATGGCGGGTCGTATGGGCAACGAGCGGGTCACCACCCAGAACCTGACCGTTCACGCCGTTGACGCGGAGAAGGGCCTGCTCCTCATCAAGGGCGCGGTTCCTGGTCCGAACGGCGGCCTCGTCCTGGTCCGCACCGCGGCCAAGGGGGCCTGAGGATATGAGCACCATTGACATTCTGTCGCCCTCCGGCGACACCGCCGGGACCGTCGAGCTCCCGGCCGAGATCTTCGACGTCGAGAAGGTCAGCATCCCGCTGATCCACCAGGTCGTCGTCGCGCAGCTGGCCGCCGCCCGTCAGGGCACGCACAAGGTCAAGACGCGTGGCGAAGTCCGTGGTGGCGGCAAGAAGCCGTACCGCCAGAAGGGCACCGGCCGCGCCCGTCAGGGTTCGACCCGTGCGCCGCAGTTCGCCGGCGGTGGCGTCGTCCACGGCCCCGTGCCGCGTGACTACTCGCAGCGGACCCCGAAGAAGATGAAGGCCGCGGCCCTGCGCCACGCCCTCACCGACCGGGCCCGCCACAACCGCATCCACGTCGTCTCCGGCGTGGTCGAGGGCGCGACCCCCTCCACGAAGGCCGCCAAGTCGCTGTTCGGCAAGATCTCGGAGCGCAAGAACCTGCTCCTGGTCGTCGACCGCGCCGACGAGGCCGCGTGGCTGTCCGCCCGCAACCTGCCCCAGGTCCACATCCTGGAGCCGGGCCAGCTGAACACGTACGACGTTCTCGTCTCGGACGACGTGGTCTTCACCCAGGCCGCTTTCGAGTCCTTCGTGTCTGGCCCCAAGGCCGCTGACACCGAAGGGAGCGAAGCCTGATGGCTACGCGTCACCCGAGCATCGCCTCGAAGGCCGCCAAGGCAGCCAAGGCCGCGCGCGTCGCCAAGGCGCGCCGCCACGAGGCCGAGGGCAAGAACACCGTCGTCACGCCGGCGAGCAAGGCCTTCACGGACCCCCGTGACGTCCTGCTGAAGCCGGTCGTGTCCGAGAAGAGCTACGCGCTTCTCGACGAGGGCAAGTACACGTTCATCGTGGCCCCCGGCGCCAACAAGACCCAGATCAAGCAGGCCGTCCAGGCGGTCTTCTCGGTCAAGGTCACCGGGGTGAACACGATCAACCGCCAGGGCAAGCGCAAGCGGACCCGCACCGGCTTCGGCAAGCGTGCCGACAGCAAGCGCGCGATCGTGACCCTTGCCGAGGGCGACCGTATCGACATCTTCGGCGGTCCGACCGCGTAAGCGGGTCGGATCGTCCGATATCGGACGAGGACTGAGAAATGGGAATCCGCAAGTACAAGCCGACTACGCCGGGCCGTCGTGGCTCCAGCGTCGCCGACTTCGTCGAGGTCACGCGGTCCACGCCGGAGAAGTCGCTGGTCCGCCCGCTGCACAGCAAGGGCGGCCGTAACAACGCCGGTCGTGTGACCGTTCGCCACCAGGGTGGCGGACACAAGCGCGCCTACCGAGTGATCGACTTCCGTCGTCACGACAAGGACGGCGTGCCGGCGAAGGTCGCGCACATCGAGTACGACCCCAACCGCACCGCGCGCATCGCGCTGCTGCACTACGCGGACGGCGAGAAGCGCTACATCCTCGCCCCGCGCAACCTGCAGCAGGGTGACCGCGTCGAGAACGGTCCCGGGGCCGACATCAAGCCGGGCAACAACCTGGCGCTCCGCAACATCCCGGTCGGTACCACGATCCACGCGATCGAGCTCCGTCCCGGTGGCGGCGCCAAGTTCGCCCGCTCCGCCGGTGCCTCCGTGCAGCTGCTCGCGAAGGAGGGCACGATGGCCCACCTCCGCATGCCCTCCGGTGAGATCCGCCTGGTCGACCAGCGCTGCCGCGCCACGGTCGGCGAGGTCGGCAACGCCGAGCAGAGCAACATCAACTGGGGTAAGGCCGGCCGCAAGCGCTGGCTGGGCGTCCGCCCGACCGTTCGCGGTGTGGCGATGAACCCGGTTGACCACCCCCACGGTGGTGGTGAGGGCAAGACCTCCGGTGGTCGCCACCCGGTCAGCCCCTGGGGTCAGAAGGAGGGTCGTACTCGTTCGCCGAAGAAGGCTTCGAACAAGTACATCGTCCGCCGCCGCAAGACGAACAAGAAGCGCTAGGAGCGGGTTTAGATGCCGCGCAGTCTCAAGAAGGGGCCCTTCGTCGACGACCACCTGATCAAGAAGGTGGACGCCCAGAACGAAGCCGGTTCCAAGAACGTCATCAAGACCTGGTCCCGTCGCTCGATGATCGTCCCGGCCATGCTCGGCCACACGATCGCGGTGCACAACGGCAAGACCCACATCCCGGTGTTCGTCACCGAGTCGATGGTCGGCCACAAGCTCGGCGAGTTCTCGCCGACGCGCACCTTCCGGGGTCACGTCAAGGACGACCGGAAGTCGAAGCGCCGCTAGTAGCGGATCGCATTCAGACACGTAAGTAACTGAGAGGGACAACCATGGAAGCCAGGGCCCAGGCGCGGTACATCCGCGTTACGCCCATGAAGGCCCGCCGAGTGGTGGACCTTATCCGTGGCATGGACGCCACGGAGGCTCAGGCGGTCCTGCGATTCGCTCCGCAGGCCGCCTCAGTGCCCGTCGGCAAGGTGCTGGACAGCGCCATCGCCAACGCCGCGCACAACTACGACCACACCGACGCCGACAGCCTCTTCATCTCCGAGGCGTACGTCGACGAGGGCCCGACCCTGAAGCGGTTCCGGCCGCGCGCCCAGGGCCGTGCCTACCGGATCCGCAAGCGGACCAGCCACATCACCGTGGTCGTCAGCAGCAAGGAAGGAACCCGGTAATGGGCCAGAAGGTTAACCCGCATGGGTTCCGGCTCGGTGTCACCACGGACTTCAAGTCCCGGTGGTACGCCGACAAGCTGTACAAGGACTACGTCAAGGAAGACGTCGCCATCCGTCGGATGATGACGTCCGGCATGGAGCGCGCCGGCATCTCGAAGGTGGAGATCGAGCGCACCCGTGACCGTGTGCGTGTGGACATCCACACCGCTCGTCCGGGCATCGTCATCGGCCGCCGTGGCGCCGAGGCCGACCGCATCCGCGGTGACCTCGAGAAGCTCACGGGCAAGCAGGTCCAGCTGAACATCCTCGAGGTCAAGAACCCCGAGACCGACGCTCAGCTGGTTGCCCAGGCCGTCGCCGAGCAGCTCTCCTCCCGCGTCTCCTTCCGTCGCGCCATGCGTAAGAGCATGCAGTCGGCGATGAAGGCCGGCGCCAAGGGCATCAAGATCCAGTGCGGTGGCCGCCTCGGCGGCGCCGAGATGTCCCGCTCGGAGTTCTACCGCGAGGGCCGTGTGCCCCTGCACACGCTCCGCGCGAACGTGGACTACGGCTTCTTCGAGGCCAAGACGACCTTCGGCCGCATCGGTGTGAAGGTCTGGATCTACAAGGGCGACGTCAAGAACATCGCCGAGGTCCGCGCCGAGAACGCTGCCGCCCGTGCGGGTAACCGCCCGGCTCGCGGTGGCGGTGCCGACCGCCCGGCCCGTGGTGGCCGTGGTGGCGAGCGGCGCGGTCGCAAGCCGCAGCAGGCTGCCGGCGCCGAGGCCCCCAAGGCCGAGGCCCCCGCCGCCGCTCCGGCTGAGAGCACCGGAACGGAGGCCTGACCGACATGCTGATCCCCCGTAGGGTCAAGCACCGCAAGCAGCACCACCCGAAGCGCCGTGGTCAGGCCAAGGGCGGTACGACGGTCGCGTTCGGCGAGTACGGCATTCAGGCCCTCACGCCGGCGTACGTGACCAACCGCCAGATCGAGGCGGCCCGTATCGCGATGACCCGCCACATCAAGCGTGGCGGCAAGGTCTGGATCAACATCTACCCGGACCGCCCGCTCACGAAGAAGCCTGCCGAGACCCGCATGGGTTCCGGTAAGGGTTCTCCCGAGTGGTGGATCGCGAACGTGCACCCGGGCCGGGTCATGTTCGAGCTGTCCTACCCCAACGAGAAGATCGCCCGTGAGGCCCTGACTCGCGCAGCCCACAAGCTGCCGATGAAGTGCCGGATCGTCAAGCGCGAGGCAGGTGAAGCGTGATGTCGGCCGGTACCAAGGCGTCCGAGCTGCGCGAACTGGGTGACGAGGAGCTGCTGAACAAGCTCCGCGAAGCCAAGGAAGAGCTGTTCAACCTCCGCTTCCAGGCGGCGACGGGTCAGCTCGAGAACCACGGCCGGCTCAAGGCCGTCCGTAAGGACATCGCGCGGATCTACACCCTGATGCGTGAGCGCGAGCTGGGCATCGAGACGGTGGAGAGCGCCTGATGAGTGAGAGCAACGTGACTGAGCAGACTGCAGAGGCCCGCGGCTTCCGCAAGACCCGTGAGGGTCTCGTCGTCAGCGACAAGATGGACAAGACCGTCGTCGTCGCCGTCGAGGACCGCGTCAAGCACGCGCTGTACGGCAAGGTCATCCGCCGTACCAACAAGCTCAAGGCGCACGACGAGCAGAACGCTGCCGGCGTCGGCGACCGGGTCCTCCTCGCGGAGACCCGCCCGCTGTCGGCGACCAAGCGCTGGCGCGTCGTCGAGATCCTCGAGAAGGCCAAGTAATTCCTGCGGGGATCATCCCGCAGGACAGTTCCGCCAGGCTCCGGGGGCCGTTCCTGAACGGCCCCCGGGGAACCGGCAGACAAACAGGAGATAGACGTGATCCAGCAGGAGTCGCGACTGCGTGTCGCCGACAACACTGGTGCGAAGGAGATCCTTTGCATCCGTGTGCTCGGTGGCTCCGGTCGCCGCTACGCGGGCATCGGTGACGTCATCGTCGCCACCGTCAAGGACGCGATCCCCGGTGGCAACGTGAAGAAGGGTGACGTCGTCAAGGCGGTCATCGTTCGCACCGTCAAGGAGCGCCGCCGTCCGGACGGCTCGTACATCCGCTTCGACGAGAACGCCGCCGTCATTCTGAAGAACGACGGCGACCCTCGCGGCACCCGTATCTTCGGCCCCGTCGGCCGTGAGCTGCGCGAGAAGAAGTTCATGAAGATCATCTCGCTCGCGCCGGAGGTGCTGTAAGCATGAAGATCAAGAAGGGCGACCTGGTCCAGGTCATCACCGGTAAGGACAAGGGCAAGCAGGGCAAGGTCATCGCGGCCTTCCCCCGCGAGGACCGTGTCCTGGTCGAGGGTGTCAACCGGGTCAAGAAGCACACCAAGGCCGGCCCGACCGCTCGCGGTTCGCAGGCCGGTGGCATCGTCACGACCGAGGCGCCGATCCACGTCTCCAACGTCCAGCTGGTCGTTGAGAAGGACGGCAACAAGGTCGTCACGCGTGTCGGTTACCGCTTCGACGACGAGGGCAACAAGATCCGCGTTGCCAAGCGGACGGGTGAGGACATCTGATGGCTACCACCACCACTCCGCGTCTCAAGACGAAGTACCGCGAGGAGATCGCGGGCAAGCTGCGTGACGAGTTCAAGTACGAGAACGTCATGCAGATCCCCGGCCTCGTCAAGATCGTGGTCAACATGGGTGTGGGCGACGCCGCCCGCGACTCCAAGCTGATCGAGGGCGCCATCCGCGACCTCACCACGATCACGGGTCAGAAGCCGGCCGTCACCAAGGCCCGTAAGTCCATCGCGCAGTTCAAGCTGCGTGAGGGCCAGCCGATCGGTGCCCACGTCACGCTTCGTGGCGACCGCATGTGGGAGTTCCTGGACCGCACCCTGTCGCTCGCGCTGCCGCGCATCCGCGACTTCCGTGGTCTGTCCCCCAAGCAGTTCGACGGCCGTGGCAACTACACCTTCGGTCTCACCGAGCAGGTCATGTTCCACGAGATCGACCAGGACAAGATCGACCGTACCCGGGGCATGGACATCACCGTGGTGACCACGGCGACCAACGACGCTGAGGGCCGCGCGCTCCTTCGTCACCTCGGCTTCCCCTTCAAGGAGGCGTGAGCGAGATGGCGAAGAAGGCTCTGATTGCCAAGGCTGCTCGCAAGCCCAAGTTCGGTGTACGTGGCTACACGCGCTGCCAGCGCTGCGGCCGTCCGCACTCCGTGTACCGCAAGTTCGGCCTGTGCCGCGTGTGCCTTCGTGAGATGGCTCACCGTGGCGAGCTGCCGGGCGTGACCAAGAGCTCCTGGTAATTCCCTACTTGGGGATTCCCGAAGCTCTCGGTAAGTAAAGGGCAGTGTCAGGTGCCCACCCCTCCATGGCTTAGGCTGGGAGGGTTGGGCGCCTGGACGCCCATACGACTTACTACGCCGTAGGTCCACCGCACCGCACCCGCCTCGTCTCGGATCGAGGAGAGGGATGGGCACCTGGAAACCCCGGCGAGAGAGGCCGAAGGCCAATTCATGACCATGACTGATCCGATCGCAGACATGCTTACGCGTCTGCGGAACGCGAACTCGGCGTACCACGACTCCGTGACGATGCCGGCGTCCAAGATCAAGTCTCACATCGCGGAGATCCTCCAGCAGGAGGGCTTCATCACGGGCTGGAAGGTCGAGGACGCCGAGGTCGGCAAGAACCTCGTCCTCGAGCTGAAGTTCGGCCCGAACCGTGAGCGCTCCATCGCGGGCATCAAGCGGATCTCCAAGCCCGGTCTCCGGGTTTACGCGAAGTCCACCAACCTGCCGAAGGTGCTCGGCGGCCTGGGCGTGGCGATCATCTCCACGTCGCACGGGCTCCTCACCGACAAGCAGGCCGGCAAGAAGGGCGTAGGCGGAGAAGTCCTCGCCTACGTCTGGTAGCGGAAGGGAACGGAGGAAACAGCTATGTCGCGTATTGGCAAGCTCCCCATCACGGTTCCCGCCGGCGTGGACGTCACCATCGACGGCCGTACGGTCTCGGTCAAGGGCCCCAAGGGCGAACTGACCCACACCGTCGCTGCGCCGATCGACATCGCCAAGGGTGAGGACGGCGTTCTCAACGTCACCCGCCCCAACGACGAGCGTCAGAACAAGGCCCTGCACGGCCTGTCCCGCACGCTGGTGGCGAACATGATCACCGGCGTGACCCAGGGTTACGTGAAGAAGCTCGAGATCAGCGGTGTCGGTTACCGCGTGCAGGCCAAGGGTTCGAACCTCGAGTTCGCTCTCGGCTACAGCCACCCGATCACCGTCGAGGCCCCCGAGGGCATCACCTTCAAGGTGGAGGCCCCCACCCGGTTCTCGGTCGAGGGCATCGACAAGCAGAAGGTCGGCGAGGTTGCGGCCAACATCCGCAAGCTGCGCAAGCCCGACCCGTACAAGGCCAAGGGCGTCAAGTACGAGGGCGAAGTCA
Organism: Streptomyces sp. RP5T; assembly: GCF_003933965.1. Classification (GTDB taxonomy): domain Bacteria; phylum Actinomycetota; class Actinomycetes; order Streptomycetales; family Streptomycetaceae; genus Streptomyces. The sequence continues at coordinate 23,346 of NZ_RSAJ01000013.1, read as the reverse complement.
TCCGCCGCAAGGTCGGAAAGGCGGGTAAGTAAGCCATGGCATACGGACAGAAGATCCTGAAGGGCGACGCCTACAAGCGCGCCGCGATCAAGCGCCGCCACATCCGGATCCGCAAGCGGATCGCCGGTACGGCGGAGCGTCCCCGTCTGGTCGTTACCCGCTCGAACCGCCACATCGTGGCCCAGGTGATCGACGACATCAAGGGTCACACCCTGGCGTCGGCGTCCACCCTGGACACCACGGTCCGCGGTGGCGAGGGCGACAAGTCCGCGCAGGCCAAGCAGGTCGGCGCCCTGGTCGCCGAGCGCGCCAAGGCCGCCGGTGTCGAGGCCGTCGTATTCGACCGTGGTGGCAACCAGTACGCCGGGCGCATCGCCGCCCTGGCGGACGCCGCCCGCGAAGCCGGGCTCAAGTTCTGAGCCGCTCGAAGCTAGCGGAAAGAGAGAGGTAATCCAATGGCTGGACCCCAGCGCCGCGGTGGCGGTGCCGGTGGCGGCGAGCGGCGGGACCGTAAGGGTCGTGACGGTGGCGCAGCCGCCGCCGAGAAGACTGCTTACGTTGAGCGTGTCGTCGCGATCAACCGTGTCGCCAAGGTTGTGAAGGGTGGTCGTCGCTTCAGCTTCACCGCGCTGGTCGTGGTGGGCGACGGTGACGGCACCGTGGGTGTCGGTTACGGCAAGGCCAAGGAGGTGCCGGCCGCCATCGCCAAGGGTGTTGAGGAGGCCAAGAAGCACTTCTTCAAGGTCCCCCGTATCCAGGGCACCATCCCGCACCCGATCACGGGTGAGAAGGCTGCCGGCGTCGTTCTCCTCAAGCCGGCTTCGCCGGGTACCGGTGTTATCGCCGGTGGTCCCGTGCGTGCCGTCCTGGAGTGCGCCGGTATCCACGACGTGCTGTCGAAGTCGCTCGGCTCGTCGAACGCGATCAACATCGTGCACGCGACCGTGGAGGCCCTGAAGGGCCTGCAGCGTCCCGAGGAGATCGCGGCCCGCCGCGGTCTGCCCCTCGAGGACGTCGCTCCCGCGGCTCTGCTCCGTGCGCGTGCCGGGGCTGGTGCTGCGTAATGGCTCAGCTCAAGATCACGCAGACGAAGTCGTACATCGGCAGCAAGCAGAACCACCGTGACACCCTGCGCTCCCTTGGTCTCAAGGGCATCAACACGCAGGTCGTCAAGGAGGACCGCCCCGAGTTCCGCGGCATGGTGCACACCGTCCGCCACCTCGTGACGGTCGAGGAGGTCGACTGATCATGGCGGAGAACAACCCGCTCAAGATCCACAACCTCCGTCCCGCCCCGGGCGCCAAGACCGCCAAGACCCGTGTGGGTCGTGGTGAGGCGTCGAAGGGTAAGACGGCCGGTCGTGGTACCAAGGGCACGAAGGCCCGTTACCAGGTTCCGGAGCGCTTCGAGGGTGGCCAGATGCCCCTCCACATGCGTCTTCCGAAGCTGAAGGGCTTCAAGAACCCGTTCAAGACCGAGTTCCAGGTCGTGAACCTCGACAAGCTGGCCGCGCTCTACCCCGAGGGTGGCGAGGTCACCGTCGAGGGTCTGGTGGCCAAGGGTGCGGTTCGCAAGAACAGCCTCGTCAAGGTCCTCGGCCAGGGCGAGATCTCCGTGGCGCTGCAGGTGACGGTCGACGCCGTCTCCGGCTCCGCCAAGGAGAAGATCACCGCCGCCGGCGGCACGGTCACCGAGCTCGTCTGAGTGCGATGACCTGAAGCAGTACCCACCGGGGATACCTCACAACGAGGTATCCCCGGTTGGTCGTTCCACGGCAGGCGGCGGCCCGGGTAAGGTGGCCTGCACTGCTTTCCCACATATTCGTCGAACCTCAAGACCGTCACCCTTGACGCAGTAGCGCGGGGGTCGCAGGAGGCACCGTGCTCACCGCGTTCGCCCGGGCGTTCAAGACGCCCGACCTGCGCAAGAAGCTGCTCTTCACGCTCGGCATCATCGTGGTGTACCGGGTGGGTACCCACATCCCGATCCCTGGTGTCGACTACAAGTCCGTCCAGGAGTGCGTGGACCAGGCGTCCGGCAACACGGGACTCTTCGGTCTGGTCAACATGTTCAGCGGCGGCGCTCTGCTGCAGATCACGATCTTCGCGCTGGGCATCATGCCGTACATCACGGCGAGCATCATTCTGCAGCTGCTGACCGTGGTCATCCCGCGTCTGGAAGCCCTGAAGAAGGAGGGCCAGGCCGGCACGGCGAAGATCACGCAGTACACCCGTTACCTCACGGTGGCGCTCGCCATCCTCCAGGGCACCGGTCTCGTCGCCACCGCCCGCAGCGGCGCGCTCTTCTCCGGCTGCACCGTCGCGTCGAGCATCGTCCCGGACCGCGCGATCTTCACCACGATCGTCATGGTCATCACGATGACCGCCGGTACGGCCGTCGTCATGTGGCTCGGTGAGCTCATCACCGACCGCGGCATCGGCAACGGCATGTCGATCCTGATGTTCATCTCGATCGCCGCCACCTTCCCGTCCGCGCTGTGGGCCATCAAGAAGCAGGGCACCCTGGCCGGCGGCTGGATCGAGTTCGGCACCGTCATCGCGGTCGGCCTGGTCATGGTCGGCCTGGTGGTCTTCGTCGAGCAGGCCCAGCGGCGCATCCCGGTGCAGTACGCGAAGCGCATGATCGGCCGCCGGTCCTACGGCGGTACCTCGACGTACATCCCGCTGAAGGTCAACCAGGCCGGTGTGATCCCGGTCATCTTCGCGTCGTCGCTGCTCTACATCCCGGCGCTGGTGGCGCAGTTCTCGAAGAGCAACTCGGGCTGGAAGACCTGGATCGAGCAGAACCTCGTCAAGGGCGACCACCCGATCTACATCACTCTGTACTTCTTGCTCATCGTGTTCTTCGCGTTCTTCTACGTGGCGATCTCCTTCAACCCCGAGGAAGTCGCCGACAACATGAAGAAGTATGGTGGCTTCATCCCGGGCATCCGGGCTGGCCGACCGACCGCTGAGTACCTGTCGTACGTACTCAACCGGATCACCTGGCCGGGTTCGCTGTACTTGGGTCTGATCGCTCTTGTGCCAACGATGGCGTTGGTCGGCTTCGGGGCAAGCCAGAACTTCCCCTTCGGCGGGACGAGCATCCTGATCATCGTGGGTGTGGGTCTCGAGACGGTGAAGCAGATCGAGAGCCAGCTCCAGCAGCGCAATTACGAAGGGTTCCTCCGCTGATGCGTATCGTCCTCGTCGGGCCGCCGGGCGCCGGTAAGGGAACGCAGGCCGCGTTCCTCGCCTCGAACCTGTCGATCCCGCACATCTCCACGGGCGACCTGTTCCGCGCCAACATCAGCCAGCAGACGGACCTCGGCAAACTCGCGAAGTCCTACATGGACGCGGGCAACCTGGTTCCGGACGAGGTCACCATCGGGATGGCCAAGGACCGCATGGAGCAGCCCGACGCCGAGAACGGCTTCCTGCTCGACGGCTTCCCGCGCAACGTCTCGCAGGCCGAGTCGCTCGACGAGATGCTGCAGCACGAGGGCATGAAGCTCGACGCGGTACTGGATCTCGAAGTACCCGAGGCGGAGGTCGTCAAGCGCATCGCCGGCCGCCGCATCTGCCGCAACGACTCGGCGCACGTCTTCCACGTCTCGTACAAGGCGCCGAAGCAGGACGGCGTCTGTGACGTCTGCGGCGGCGAGCTGTACCAGCGCGACGACGACTCCGAGGAGACGGTCCGCAAGCGCCTGGAGGTCTACCACACCCAGACCGAGCCGATCATCGACTACTACAAGGCCCAGGGCCTGGTGGTCACGATCTCGGCGCTCGGCAAGGTGGAGGACGTCACCAGTCGCGCCATGGAGGCCCTCCAGCACGAGGACGACGCCGCGTAGCGGTCTTCCGCAGCGGTTTCACGCTCACGCCAGCCGCGGTTCCCTTACGAGGGGGCCGCGGCTGCTGTGTGGGTGCACGTATCGTTGAAGGCGCCTTGTCGAAGGCGCCCCCCGCCAGCTTTCCCGGTTCCAGAAAGGCTCCCGCCGCATGGTGCAGATCAAGACCCCCGAGCAGATCGCCAAGATGCGCGAGGCGGGGCTTGTCGTCGCCGCCATCCACGCGGCGACCCGAGAGGCCGCGGTGCCCGGGGCCACCACCAGGGACCTCGACCAGGTCGCGCGCAAGGTCCTCGCGGAGCACGACGCCAAGCCGAACTTCCTGGGCTACGGCGGCTTCCCGGCGACGATCTGCACCTCCGTGAACGAGGTCGTCGTCCACGGCATCCCGTCCGACGAGGTCGTCCTCAAGGACGGCGACATCATCTCCATCGACTGCGGCGCCATCATCGACGGCTGGCACGGGGACGCGGCCTACACCGCCTTCGTCGGCTCGGGCCACGCTCCGGAACTGATCGAGCTCTCGCGGGTGACCGAGGAGTCCATGTGGGCCGGCATCGCGGCGATGAAGCAGGGCAACCGGCTCGTCGACGTCTCCCGGGCCATCGAGACGTACATCCGCCGCCAGCCGAAGCCGGGCGGCGGCCGCTACGGCATCATCGAGGACTACGGCGGCCACGGCATCGGCACCGAGATGCACATGGACCCGCACCTGCTGAACTACGTCGACCGGCGCCGGGGCAAGGGGCCGAAGCTGGTCACCGGGTTCTGCCTGGCGATCGAGCCGATGGTGTCCCTGGGCACGCCGCGCACGGAGGTCCTGTCGGACGAGTGGACGGTCATCACGACGGACGGCACGTGGTCGTCGCACTGGGAGCACTCGGTCGCCCTGACCGACGAGGGGCCGCTGGTGCTCACGGCTCCGGACGGCGGTAAGGCGAAGCTCGCGGAGCACGGGGTGGTCGCGGCTCCGGATCCGCTGGCCTAGGTGGTTCGCCCTCCGTGGGCGCGGGCGCTTAAGGATCTCCTTCTCGGGGCATGAATCCTCGATTCGTCTTTCTGGGAGCGCTGACGTAGACTGACTCGTCGACTCTCGTGCACCCGCATGTCCGCATGCGCCCCTCGGGGAAACGCAGGTGAGTCGATCAAGGTAGTCGATTCGAAGGGCGAAGCGTGGCCAAGAAGCAAGGTGCCATCGAGATCGAGGGCACTGTCGTCGAGTCTCTTCCGAACGCCATGTTCAAGGTCGAGCTCCAGAACGGCCACCAGGTCCTGGCACACATCAGCGGCAAGATGCGTATGCACTACATCCGTATCCTCCCTGACGACCGGGTCGTGGTGGAGTTGTCTCCGTACGACCTGACGCGTGGCCGGATCGTCTACCGGTACAAGTAGATCTTGCCCGCATCCCGCTGCGGCGGGGTGGTGGCACTGACCCGGAGAACCTCAATCCCATGAAGGTCAAGCCGAGCGTCAAGAAGATCTGCGACAAGTGCAGGGTGATCCGCCGTCACGGTCGGGTCATGGTCATTTGCGAGAACCCGCGCCACAAGCAGCGCCAGGGCTGACGCACGACCGAACCCTCTGCTCTCGCAGGGATTCGCGCGACGCAAGCTGAATATGTTCATACGCAGGGCCCAGACGCACTCCGTCTGACACCCCCGGTTCGGAGGCCGGGGACCCAGTTCGTACCTGGTACGGCGGCTGGGAGCCGGTTCTGCGGAAGACCTCCGAAGATCACCAGGAGCCATTGAAGTGGCACGCGTTTCCGGTGTTGACATCCCGCGCGAAAAGCGCGTGGAGGTCGCCCTGACCTACGTGTTCGGCATCGGCCGGACCCTTTCGCAGAAGACGCTGGCCGAGACCGGCGTCAACCCGAACACCCGCGTTCGCGACCTCTCCGAGGAGGAGCTCGTCGCGATTCGTGAGTACGTCGACAACAACCTCAAGACCGAGGGTGACCTCCGTCGCGAGATCCAGGCCGACATCCGCCGCAAGGTCGAGATCGGCTGCTACCAGGGTCTGCGCCACCGCCGTGGACTGCCCGTCCGTGGTCAGCGCACCAGCACGAACGCTCGTACCCGCAAGGGCCCGCGTCGCGCCATCGCCGGCAAGAAGAAGCCGGGCAAGAAGTAGTCCTCAGCGGACCACGCTTCATCAGCGGTCTTCGCTGTAGGACCGACCACCTCCCCGTAGGAGTTTGTAGATGCCCCCCAAGGGTCGTCAGGGCGCTGCCAAGAAGGTGCGCCGCAAGGAAAAGAAGAACGTCGCTCACGGGCACGCCCACATCAAGAGCACGTTCAACAACACGATCGTCTCGATCACGGACCCCTCGGGCAACGTGATCTCCTGGGCCTCCGCCGGCCACGTCGGCTTCAAGGGCTCGCGCAAGTCCACCCCCTTCGCCGCGCAGATGGCCGCCGAGTCGGCCGCCCGCCGCGCGCAGGAGCACGGCATGCGCAAGGTGGACGTGTTCGTCAAGGGTCCCGGCTCCGGCCGTGAGACCGCGATCCGCTCCCTCCAGGCCACCGGCCTCGAGGTCGGCTCGATCCAGGACGTCACGCCCACGCCGCACAACGGCTGCCGTCCGCCGAAGCGTCGTCGCGTCTGACGCGCAGGCTCACGGCGGCTCGGCTGTCGGCTGGGGGTGTGGGGGGCATCCCCCACATGTCGCGGCACGGCTGCCGTCCGCCGAAGCGTCGTCGCGTCTGACGCACGGTCGTCTTCAGGATTCGGGCGGTACGGCTCCGTAAAGGGGCCGTATCGCCCGTACCCTTGCAGTACCCCGCACTTTCGCCGGTGCGGGTCCGTCGGGCGTCAAATAGCGGGCGTCCACGAAAGAAGGATCTGATCCACACATGCTGATCGCTCAGCGTCCCTCGTTGACCGAAGAGGTCGTCGACGAATTCCGCTCCCGGTTCGTGATCGAGCCGCTGGAGCCGGGCTTCGGCTACACCCTCGGCAACTCGCTCCGCCGCACCCTCCTGTCGTCGATCCCCGGTGCCGCTGTCACCAGCATCCGCATCGACGGCGTCCTGCACGAGTTCACCACCGTGCCGGGCGTCAAGGAGGACGTCACCGACCTGATCCTCAACATCAAGCAGCTGGTCGTCTCCTCGGAGCACGACGAGCCGGTCGTGATGTACCTGCGCAAGCAGGGCCCGGGTCTGGTCACCGCCGCCGACATCGCGCCCCCGGCCGGTGTCGAGGTGCACAACCCCGACCTCGTCCTCGCCACGCTCAACGGCAAGGGCAAGCTGGAGATGGAGCTCACGGTCGAGCGCGGCCGCGGTTACGTCTCCGCCGTGCAGAACAAGCAGGTGGGCCAGGAGATCGGCCGCATCCCGGTCGACTCCATCTACAGCCCCGTGCTCAAGGTCACGTACAAGGTCGAGGCGACCCGTGTCGAGCAGCGCACCGACTTCGACAAGCTGATCGTCGACGTCGAGACCAAGCAGGCGATGCGTCCCCGTGACGCCATGGCCTCCGCCGGCAAGACCCTTGTCGAGCTGTTCGGTCTCGCCCGCGAGCTGAACATCGACGCCGAGGGCATCGACATGGGCCCGTCCCCCACGGACGCCGCCCTTGCCGCCGACCTGGCGCTGCCGATCGAGGAGCTGGAGCTCACGGTCCGCTCCTACAACTGCCTCAAGCGCGAGGGCATCCACTCCGTGGGTGAGCTCGTGGCGCGTTCCGAGGCCGACCTCCTGGACATCCGCAACTTCGGTGCGAAGTCCATCGACGAGGTCAAGGCGAAGCTGGCCGGCATGGGCCTGGCCCTGAAGGACAGCCCGCCCGGATTCGACCCCACGGCCGCTGCCGACGCCTTCGGCGCCGACGACGACGCGGACGCGGGTTTCGTGGAGACCGAGCAGTACTGATCGGTCGATTGCCGGTGGGCATCCGCTCATCGGGTTCCTGACCCCGGTACCTGATACGGCCGGGGCAGACACACAGGAGAAGAACAATGCCGAAGCCCACCAAGGGTGCCCGTCTGGGCGGCAGCGCCGCGCACGAGAAGCTGCTCCTCGCGAACCTCGCGAAGAGCCTCTTCGAGCACGGCCGTATCACCACCACCGAGGCGAAGGCGCGCAAGCTGCGTCCGTACGCCGAGCGTCTGGTCACCAAGGCGAAGAAGGGCGACCTTCACAACCGCCGTCAGGTGCTCCAGGTGATCACGGACAAGAGCGTCGTGCACACGCTCTTCACCGAGATCGGCCCGCGCTACGAGAACCGTCCCGGTGGCTACACCCGCATCACCAAGATCGGTAACCGTCGTGGCGACAACGCGCCCATGGCCGTCATCGAGCTGGTCGAGGCGCTGACGGTCGCGCAGCAGGCGACGGGTGAGGCCGAGGCCGCCACCGAGCGTGCCGCCAAGGACGCCGAGGCCGCCCCGGCTGCCGAGGAGACCAAGGCCGAGGAGACCAAGGCCGAGGACACCGCCGAGGCTCCGGCCGAGGAGTCCAAGGACGCCTGACGCTTCCGCGTCGTGACGGGCCCGCCCCTTACGGGGGGCGGGCCCGTTCCGCGTTCCTGAGAGGATCTGAAGGTGAGTGACGAAGTACAGCCCGGTTACGTCCGTGTCCGCCTCGACCTTTCCTACGACGGCACCGACTTCTCCGGATGGGCCAGACAGGCCGGCGGCCGGCGGACCGTACAGGGCGAGATCGAGGACGCGCTGCGCACGGTCACGCGGTCGAAGGACGTGACGTACGAGCTGACCGTGGCCGGACGCACCGATGCCGGGGTGCACGCGCGGGGGCAGGTGGCGCACGTGGACCTGCCCGAGACGCTGTGGCAGGAGCACCGGGAGAAGCTGCTGAAGCGGCTGGCGGGGCGACTGCCCAAGGACGTGCGGGTGTGGTCGCTGCGGGAGGCCCCGGCCGGTTTCAACGCGCGGTTCTCCGCGATCTGGCGGCGGTACGCCTATCGCGTCACCGACGAACCCGGGGGCGTCGACCCGCTGCTGCGCGGGCACGTCCTGTGGCACGACTGGCCGCTGGACGTCGACGCCATGAACGAGGCGGCGGCCCGGCTGCTGGGGGAGCACGACTTCGCCGCGTACTGCAAGCGCCGTGAGGGCGCGACGACCATCCGCACGCTCCAGGAGCTGAGCCTGGTGCGCGGCGACGACGGGATCGTCACCGCCACCGTGCGGGCCGACGCCTTCTGCCACAACATGGTGCGTTCGCTGATCGGGGCGCTGCTGTTCGTGGGGGACGGGCACCGGGGGCCGGACTGGCCGGGGAAGGTGCTGGCCGCCGGCGTGCGGGACTCGGCCGTCCATGTCGTACGGCCGCACGGGCTGACGCTGGAGGAGGTCGGGTATCCGGCCGACGAGTTGCTGGCGGCCCGGAACAAGGAGGCGCGGAACCGGCGGTCCCTTCCGGCGCGCGGAGGGTGCTGCGGCTAGGAACTGCTCACGGCCGATCACGGCCTATTTGGTGCGGCTCCGCTGGTACCCCTGTGACTCGTGATGAAACCCTCACTTAACAATGAAGTTGAGACGTAAAGGGAAAAGACGGTTATGCTTTCGCGGTCCGGCCGCGAGTTCGATTTACCAGGGGAGGCCGGGCTTTCGGTGGGGTAGACAGGGCCGGGTCAGGCCCTGGGGGGTTTGATGACTAGTGCAGTTGACGCTGCCGCGAGCACCGAGCGTTCTCGTCGGCGCAGGCGGCCGGTGGGCAACCACGGGCTGTTGCCGCAGCCGCCGGACGACGTGGAGAAGTACTCGTACACGCGGCGCCACCTGTGGGTGCTCACCGTCGGCTCGCTGATCAGCTTCGCCTGCCTCGCCGTGAGCCAGTTGCTGTTCACCGCGTCCAGCCCGTGGTTCTGGCTGACGATGCCGCTGCTGGCCTTCGCGGTCGCCGACTACCTGATCTCGCTGTACCTGGACGGGCTCAGCAAGGACTTCGACGTCAAGAAGCACAAGCGCCTCGTGCGTGCGTGGCGGCCCGCCAGGTATCCGAGCGTGGACATCTTCCTGCCGGTGTGCGGAGAGCCCCTGGAGGTGCTCCACAACACCTGGGTCCATGTGAACCGGCTGGCCGGCAGCTACCAAGGGGTCGTGAAGACGTACGTCCTCGACGACGCCGCCGAGGACGAGGTCGGGGCCATGGCCGCCGACTTCGGGTTCCACTACGTGGTGCGGCCCAACCGCGGCTGGTTCAAGAAGGCCGGCAACCTCAACCACGCCTTCGAGAAGACCGACGGCGACCACATCCTCATCCTGGACGCCGACTTCGCGCCGCGGGCCGACCTGCTCGACGAGCTGCTGCCGCACATGGACGACGACGAGAAGGTCGCCATCGTGCAGTCGCCGCAGTTCTTCCGCATCGTCGACGCGCAGAACTGGATCGAGCGGGGCGCGGGCGCGGTGCAGGAGCAGTTCTACCGCTCCGTGCAGACCTCGCGTGAGGACCATGACGGGTCCATCTGCGTGGGCTCGTGCGCGGTCTACCGGCGCGCGGCCCTGGAGCAGACCGGCGGCATCACGCTGATCGAGCACTCCGAGGACATGTACACCGGCTTCGATCTGCGGGCCCTCGGCTGGAAGCTGCGCTACGTGCCCGTCGCGCTGTCCGCCGGCGTGTGCCCGGACACGGCCGGCGCGTTCCACAACCAGCAGTACCGCTGGTGCATGGGCTCGCTGGAGCTGCTCACCAGCAAGCGGTTCTGGGAGATGGACCTCAAGTTCAAGACGCGGCTGTGCTACGTCTCGGGCTTCCTCTACTACCTCCAGACCGCGCTCGCCACCTTCATCACACCGATCATCCCGCTCGGCCTGATGATCCTCCGCCCTGACCTGATGCGCGCGGAGGCCACCCTCTGGGTGCTGCCGAGCGTCGCGTACGTCACGCTCGTGCTGCCGCTCTGGCATCGGGCGCCGTACCGGCTGGAGGCCTGGGCCGTCCGTGTCATGTACGGGTGGTCGCACGTCTTCGCCGTCTGGGACGTGCTGCGGGGCCGGCCCATGGGCTGGAAGCCCACCGGTTCGGCGGGCGCCAAGAAGAACGGCATGCGCCGCTACTGGAACTGCATGATCTTCTGGACCGGCGGCACCGCGGTGGCCTGGATCGTCGTTGCGGCCTGGCGCATCCTCACCCTCTATCCGCCGGACTTCGCGCTGATGCTGTCCGCCGGACTCTTCTACGCGATGGTCGTCGGCCGTGTTCTCGTCCGGCCGCACGCCCAGGAAGTGCAGGAAGCGACCGCATGAGTTTCTCCGTGCGCCACGTACGAGCCCTGCGTCCCCTGCGGGCGCTGGCCGCCGTCCTGCTCGCCGGCGCGCTGGCGGCCGGATGCAGCACGTTCTCCGACGAGGGCCGCGCCCAGTACGAGCGCGGCCAGGGCGAGGAGCCCGCCGCCACCGGCGCGGCCGCGGCCACCGAGTCGGCGAAGCCCGAGCCGCCGTACGACGTGCGGCCGCTGCTGGAACCCGGGAAGAAGTACCTGGGTCTGGCCGCCGACGGTGCCCCCGCCAAGATGACGTCCGTCGAGGACTTCGCCCGGCGGGCCGGCAAGAAGCCCAACCTGATCGAGTTCTACTCGGCCTGGGGCGACCAGTACGAGCAGCGGCTCGTGCAGAACTCCTGGGACTACGGCGCGGTGGCCTTCATCGCCTGGGAGCCGTTCAAGACGAGCTTGAAGGACATCGCCTCCGGTAAGGAGGACGCGTACATCCACGAGTACGCGCAGTCCGTCAAGGAACTGAACCTGCCCGTGGCGATCAGCTTCGGGCACGAGATGAACGGCTTCTGGTACCCGTGGGGCACCAAGAAGGCCACCGCGGCCGAGTTCACCGCCGCCTACAAGCACATCCACGACATCTTCGGCGACGAGGGCGCCACCCAGGTCATCTGGGTGTGGAGCCCGAACGTCACCCACCCGATGCCGAAGGTGAAGCTCAAGCCGTACTGGCCGGGCGACGACTACGTCGACTGGGTCGGTGTCATCGGCTACTACGGCGCCACCGGCCCGAGCACCTACCGGACGCTGTACGGGCCGACGATGGCACAGATCCGTACGTTCACGAAGAAACCATTCATCATCGCGGAGACCGCCGCGCAGGCCGGTGAGCGCAAGCCCGCCGACATCAAGTCCCTCTTCCAGGGGACCGCCGAGCGCGACGACGTCATCGGGTTCGTCTGGTTCAACTTCGACAAGGAGACGGACTGGCGCATCAGCAGCGGTCCGCTGTCCGAGAAGACCTTCAAGGAGCAGGCCGCGAACCCGCGCTTCGGATTCGACGTGACGAAGCCATGAGCGAGCGAACGACGCCCCCGTGGGCGGACGACTCCCAGCTGCGTGACGAGTACGCGTACGGGCAGCAGTACAGCCACGGCGACCAGCAGCAGTACGGTCACCTCGACGACAGCGGGCAGCGGTACGCGCAGCGCGAGAGCCTGCGGCAGTACGCCCAGCAGGCGCAGCCGGCCCACGCGCCGGACCAGGAGCAGGCCGGCGGCTACCAGCCCGGCCATTTCACCGAGACCGGCAGCTGGCGCTTCGACGTCCACGACCGGACGTCGTCGTACACCGACCAGCAGGCGTACGACACCTTCGCGCCCTTCGACCCGTACGCCTCCTACACCGCCGTCGAGCCCGAGCCGGTGGCCCCCGTGGTCGCGGAGCCCGAGCCGCGCACGCCCGGCTACACGCTGCCGCCCGTCGCGGAGTCGTCGTGGGCGGTGGACACGCGGCGCAGCAAGCTGCTCGGGCGCGGGGTGCTGCTGTGCATCCTGCTCGTGCAGGCGGGGCTCTCCCTGCGGCTGACCGGCACGGCCTTCCAGGACGAGGCGCTCTACATCGCGGCGGGCCACTACGAGCTGGCCAACCTGCTGCACGGCACCAAGCTGCCGGTGGACTTCGCGGCCTACTTCTCCGGGCACCCCAAGCTGTATCCGGTGCTCGCCGGTGCCGTGGACAGCCAGTTCGGTCTCGCCGGGGTACGCGTGGTCAGCCTGCTGTTCATGCTGGGCGCCACCACGCTGCTGTACTCGCTGACCCGGCGGCTGTTCAACCTGCGCGCGGCGCTCGGCGCGGCCGCGCTCTTCTCGGTGCTCCAGTCGACGATGGTGCTCGGCAACTTCGCCACCTACGACGCCGCCGCCATCTTCCTGCTCGCCCTGTCCGCCTGGGCGGTGGTGCGCACCGACCGGATGAAGGCCCTGGCCGTGCTGCTCGCGGCACCGCCGGCCGCGCTGGCGTTCGGCGTGAAGTACGCCTCCGGTCTGTACCTGCCCACCCTGGTGGTCCTCGCGGTGATCACCGCGCACCGGCACCGCGGCGTTCGCGCACTGGGCCGCGGTGTGGTGCTGGGCGCGGGCATCGTGGCCCTGCTCGGGATCGGCTACCACTTCTCCGGTCCGCTCGGCGGCATCAGCTCCACCACCACCGACCGCGCCAAGGGCACGGACGCGGCGGCGACCATGCTCCAGCACAGCGCGGAGTGGGGCGGGCTGGTCTTCCTGGCCGCACTCGGCGGCACGATCGCCTATGTGCTGCGCGCGCGGATGGGGGAGATGCCGTGGATCGGCGGCGAGACCTCGGGGCGCTGGCGGCGCGCCGCGCTCGGCCTGCTGCTGACCGGCACCGCGCTGCTCGCGCCCGCCTACCAGATCCACCTGCACACCGAGATCTCGCTGTACAAGCACGTCGGCTTCGGACTGTTCTTCGCCGCGCCGCTGGCCGGACTCGGCATGGCCCGCCTGGTGGGCCCGCACTTCCGGCATCCACAGCTGGGGATCCTGCTGTACGTCGCCACCCTCGTGTTCGGCATGGTGCAGGCCCAGCGGGCGTACAGCTTCCCGGACTCCACGCAGATGACCGCGTACCTGCGCACGGTTGTCGACAGGAAGGGCACCTACCTCGCCGAGGAGCAGGAGGTCCCCGCCTACTACCTGCGGGACAGGACCGGCTGGACGCAGTGGCAGAACTCCTACTTCATGGACTACCGCGGCACGGACGGCAAGCAGTACACCGGCCCCGACGCGTTCCGGCAGGCCGTCCGTGACGGGAAGTTCGACGCGATCGTGATGCACGGCAATGTCAGCCCGGTGACGTACGAAGCGGTGCAGGAGGGGTTGAGGAACAACTCCCTCTACCGGCTGGCGGCCGTGTTCCCGTACACGACGAGCAGCGGAGAGCACGCCTACCGGATCTGGGTGAAGCGATGAGTCACCGTGCCCCCGCTCCCTACGGTGGCGGCTACCCCGGCGCCCCGGACGGCCACGATCCCTATGCCGGACAGAGCGCCCACGCCGCCCCGGGCGGGTACGGCGCTTCCGGCCAGTACGCCGATCCGGGCAGCTACCGGGCCGGCCATCCGGGCACCTACGCGGGCACGCAGAACGCGTACGTTCCCGAGCCCGCCACCCCGGAACCGGTCGCCCCGCAGCCACCCGCGGACGAGCCGGCCGACCAGGAGCCCCAGGGCCCCGCCGGCGGACGGCTCGCCACCGCGGCGGTCTTCCTGGTGCCCACGGCGCTCGCCTTCGCCCTGATCCTGCGCGGGATCGGTGACCGCCAGCTGTGGCGCGACGAGCACGCCACCTGGTGGGCGGCCACGCTGTCCTTCCACGACCTGAGCCTGCTGATCCGCTCGATCGACGTCGTGTTCACCCCGTACTACGTCCTCATGCACCTGTGGATCGCCGTCGCCGGGGACTCCCCGGCCGCGATGCGCATCCCCGGTGCGGTGGCCATGGCGGCCTCCGCGGGCCTGCTCGCCCTGCTGGGGCGGCGGCTGTTCACCACCCGGACGGGACTGCTCGCGGGGCTCGCCTTCGCCGTCGTGCCGGTCACCACGCGGTACGGGCAGGAGATCCGCCCGTACGCCTTCGCGGTGGCCGCGGTGCTGCTGTCGACGCTGCTGCTCGCCAGGGCGCTGGACAAGCCGTCGTTCAAGGTGTGGATCGGCTACACGGTGTCGGTGCCGCTGATCGGCTGGAGCCACCTGGCCTCGATGGCCGTCCTCGGCGCCCACCTGGCGATGATCCTCATCGCGCGGCGGTCCGGCGACAGGATCGTGGGCTGGGCCTATGCCGCGGCCTGCACACTGGGCCTGTGTTTCGTCCTTCCCGTGGCCGTCTCCGGCTCCGGGCAGAGCGGGCAGATCGCCTGGAACAACCCGGTGCTGAAGGACCTGATCGACTTCCCCAAGAACCTCTTCGGGTCCTGGGCGGTGGCCGTCCCGGTCATGGCGCTCGGCGCGCTCGGGCTGTTCTTCGCGGGACGGCGTGCCCTTCCGCTGGCCGTCTGGATCGTGCTGCCGCCCCTGGCGACCTACGTCACCGCCGACCAGCTGCACCTCTTCCTGCCGCGCTATCTGCTGTTCACGGCCCCCGCCTGGGTGCTGCTCGCGGCCGTCGCCGTGGTCCGGATCGCCGGGCCGGTGGCCGGGGCGAAGGCCGGTACGGGAGCGGCGGCCAGGCGAGGCCTCGGCTGGGTGCTCGTGGCGGCAGCGGTCGCCGGGATCGCCTTCCAGTCGCTGCCCGGCCTCCGTGAGACCCGGCACAACGCGCTGGGCGAGCCCGATTTCCGCGGCGCCGCCCGGCTCATCGAGGCAGGGCAGAAGAAGGGCGACGGCATCGTCTTCAGCGGAGTGATGTCCGAGCGCCGGGCCATGGACTACGAGCTGCGCGACGACGCCGGCCGCCCGCGCGACTCGCTGATGTACCGCACTCCGCAGGAACTGGGGTCGTTCGGCGCGCTCGAATGCCCGGACGCCGCCAGGTGCCTGGCCGGGGCCGACCGGCTGTGGCTCGTGTCGACGACGCTCGACGGGCAGCCGTTCAGCGGCATGCCGAAGACGACGGCCACCGTGATCCAGAAG
Organism: Streptomyces sp. RP5T; assembly: GCF_003933965.1. GTDB lineage: Bacteria > Actinomycetota > Actinomycetes > Streptomycetales > Streptomycetaceae > Streptomyces. The sequence continues at coordinate 7,651 of NZ_RSAJ01000013.1, read as the reverse complement.
AGCTTCAAGGTCGTGAGGACCAGGAAGCTGTCGTACCTCCAGCTCGTGCTCCTCGAAAGGACACGCGCGGCGACGGACGACCCGTCCGAGGACGAGGACGCCGCCGCGAAGCGCAGGGTGCATACCTGAGCTGGGTTCCGGACGCGGGAGAACCCGCGTCCGGCGGGGGGAGCAATCCATTGGGGAGGGGAAGAAAGATGACGTACGACGTGGGGGCGGATGTGGCCGTCACGGTGGTGATGCCTACGTACAACGAGGCGGCCAACCTGCCGAGAATGGCCGAGGCGGTGCTTCAACTGCCGCTCGACGGGCTCCACTTGAAGATCGTGGACGACTCCAGTCCGGACGGGACCGGACGGATCGCCGAGGAGCTCGCCGAGAAGTACAACGCGGACGGGCGGCGCCGGATGAGCGTGCTGCACCGGACCGAGAAGGACGGGCTCGGACGGGCCTACGTCGCCGGCATGACCGCCGCGCTGGACGAGGGCGCCGAGTACGTCGTCCAGATGGACGCCGACGGCAGCCACCCCGTGGAAGCGGTCCCACGCATGCTCGGTACGGCCCTGGCGTCCGGGGTCGGCCTGGTCGTGGGCAGCCGGTACGTCGAGGGCGGCTCCCTGGACGAGGAGTGGGGCAGGCACCGCGTGCTGCTGTCCCGCTTCGCCAACCGCTACGCCCGGACCGTGCTCGGCACCAAGATCCGGGACATCACCGCGGGCTTCAACCTGTGGTCGGCGGCCACCCTGCGGGACATCGACCTCGCGACCCTGGACAGCGCCGGCTACAGCTTCCAGGTCGAGCTGAAGTTCAAGGCCGTCCGCGCTGGACACAGCGCCGTCGAGATCCCGATCCGCTTCGAGGAGCGCACTGAGGGAGTCTCCAAGATGAACCTCGCGACGCAGATCGAGTCGGCCGTGATGCCGGTACGGCTGCGGCTGCGCAACCGACGGGGCTGACCGGGACGGTGAGCAGCGGACGACATGCGCTTCCCTCCCGGTTCGGGAAGCTGTACCGCGAGATCGCGAAGTTCGGCATGGTCGGCGCGTCGGGCTTCGTGGTGAACCTCGCGGTCTTCAACCTCATCAGGACCGTCACCGAGTGGCAGACCGTGCGGGCCAGTGTCCTCGCCACGGTCGTCGCGATCCTCAGCAACTATCTCGGGCTGCGCTACTTCGCGTACCGCAAGCGGGACCAGGAGGACCGCAACAGCCGCAGGAAGGAGCTGACCCTCTTCCTGCTCTTCAGCGCGATCGGCCTGGTCATCGAGAACTCGGTCCTCTACGCCACGACCTACGGGCTCGGCTGGGACGGCACGCTCGCCACCAACATCAGCAAGTTCCTCGGCATCGGTGTGGCGACCCTCTTCCGCTTCTGGTCGTACCGCACCTGGGTCTTCAGGACGGCCGGGAGCCGGCGGACGGCCGGCAGCCCGCCGGAACCCGTCGTGCCGTATCCCGAGCCCGTCCTCAGCGGCTCCTGGGAGCGGTCCTGAACCACGAGCGGTGCCCGGCGAACCGGACCCGGCGCGCCTCGGCGCGCCGGGTCACTCGCTCGCGGCCGTGGACGCCTGGGCCTCGCCGCGGCGGTGGATCTGGCGGAAGGTGAACTCGGCCAGGTTGTTGCCGATGCTGAAGACCGCGGTGTCCTTCTCCGTGACGTTCTTGCCGCTGGCGAAGCCGGCGATGGTGAAGTACGCGTAGCGGCCGTAGGAGTTCGAGGTCGTGCGGCAGATCGCGGAGTTGCAGAAGGGCTTGACCGCGCCGCCGGACAGCGACTTGACGATGTCCTTCTTGGTGTTGACCTGCCCCTTGGCCTTCGTCGCCTGCGCCTCCGTGTCGAAGACGGCCACGCCGACCGTCACCGAGACGCCGTCCTTGGTGTAGCTGACGCGCATGAACTGGGTGCAGCCGTCGGCGGAGAGGATCTTGCCGAGGCCGGCCTGGACGCCGTCGGCCGCGGCGCAGTTCTTGGTGTCGGAGGTCGTGCCCTTCTTGTACACGGTCGAGCCCATGGTCAGCTGGGTGCCCGGGAACAGGATCCGGGCGCTGAGCGGGGCCGTGTCCTTGGCCTTGCTGGCGATGAAGTCCTTCGGATCCAGCGGCGGCGGGGCGCTGGTCGGCGCGAACGACGGGGCGGTCCCGCTCGCGCTGGGGATCGCCGCGGCGGGCACCGAGGACGTCGGCTTGTTCGCCTCGTCGTCGCCGTTCGCCGACACGACGGCCATCGCCACGGCGGTGCCTATCCCGACCGTGGCGAGCGCGCCGCCGACGATGAAGAACAGCCGACGGCGTCTGTTGCGGATCTCCGAGGCCTCGGCGAGCGCGGCCCAGTCCGGAGTCTGCTCGCCCCCGCCGCTGCTCCACGGCTGCTGCGACTGCGGTTTCCAGGGATCCCACTGGGACGGGGGTCCCCCCTGCTGCCCAAAGCTCATGGGGCGCATCTTAGACGGGGGACGGGAGGTGCCGTGGGGCCTGTGGACACCGGCCCCGGGGACCTTTCCGGCACTGCCGCACATCTCGGCCGCGAAGGCGTCGCGGACGGCCGGGAACGGGTCACCGGGGACTCGTTTTGACCCGTCCGTGGGACCCCGGGTATCCTGCTTCTTCGTTGTGTATTGGCCTGCTCATTCTGACGCGAGCGACCTTTACCTAGGTTCCCTGGAGCAGTTACCAGTGGGCGGCATACGGGCAGTGGCCCGGCCATTGTCGTCCCCAGCTGCACGATCGCTTCAGTGATGCCATGTGTCAGCACCCATCCACTGAAGAAGAAGGCTGCGAAGTGCGTACGTACAGCCCCAAGCCCGGCGATGTGACTCGCCAGTGGCACGTCATTGACGCTCAGGACGTCGTCCTGGGCCGTCTTGCCACCACTGCCGCCTCCCTCCTGCGCGGCAAGCACAAGCCGATCTACGCCCCTCACGTCGACACCGGTGACTTCGTCATCATCATCAACGCCGACAAGGTGCACCTGTCCGGCAACAAGCGGACCCAGAAGATGGCGTACCGCCACTCCGGTTACCCGGGTGGTCTGCGCTCGGTCCGCTACGACGAGCTCCTCGACAAGAACCCCGAGAAGGCCATCGAGAAGGCCGTCAAGGGCATGCTTCCCAAGAACACCCTGGGCCGTCAGATGCTCACGAAGCTGAAGGTCTACTCGGGCGACCAGCACCCGCACGCTGCCCAGCAGCCGGTGCCGTTCGAGATCACCCAGGTCGCGCAGTAAGTCCGGCCACCCCCTAAGACTGAAGAGAATCTGAGGAGAATCGTGGCCGAGACCACCGTCGAGACGCCCGTCGAGGGCGAAGAGATCGTCGACATCGACAGCTACACCACCGAGTCCGAGGTCCCCGTCGAGGGCGAGTACACCTCGGAGTCGCTCGCTTCCCGCTTCGGCGAGCCCCAGCCGGCCGCCGGCCTGGGCCGTCGCAAGAACGCCATCGCCCGCGTCCGGATCGTCCCGGGCACCGGCAAGTGGAAGATCAACGGTCGCACCCTTGAGGACTACTTCCCCAACAAGGTGCACCAGCAGGAAGTCAACGAGCCCTTCAAGGTGCTCGAGCTCGAGGGCCGCTACGACGTCATCGCCCGCATCGCGGGTGGCGGTGTCTCCGGCCAGGCCGGTGCGCTCCGTCTCGGTGTCGCCCGCGCGCTGAACGAGGCCGACGTGGACAACAACCGCGGCGCCCTGAAGAAGGCCGGCTTCCTCCGCCGCGACGACCGTGCGGTCGAGCGCAAGAAGGCCGGTCTCAAGAAGGCCCGCAAGGCTCCGCAGTACAGCAAGCGTTAATCGCAGCTGCCTGTACGTCCGAACGCCCCGGCGGCACGCCACAGTGCCGCCGGGGCGTTCGTTTATCACTGCCTTAGGCGTATAACGACACAAGGCGCTCAAAGGCTCATGTGATCGGATGATCTCCGTAACTGACGCTTCCTCAGGAGGACAAGTGGGACGACTCTTCGGCACGGACGGCGTGCGCGGTGTCGCCAACGCGGATCTGACGGCCGAGATGGCGCTCGGTCTGTCGGTCGCGGCGGCGCACGTGCTGGCCGAGGCGGGTACGTTCCAGGGCCACCGGCCGACGGCGGTGGTCGGACGGGATCCGCGCGCGTCCGGGGAGTTCCTGGAGGCCGCCGTGGTCGCGGGCCTCGCGAGCGCCGGCGTGGACGTCCTGCGCGTCGGAGTGCTGCCCACGCCCGCGGTGGCGTATCTCACCGGCGTGCTCGGCGCCGACCTCGGCGTCATGCTCTCCGCGAGCCACAACGCCATGCCGGACAACGGCATCAAGTTCCTCGCGCGCGGCGGGCACAAGCTCGACGACGAGCTGGAGGAGCGGATCGAGGCCGTCTACGAGGAGCACAAGGGCGGTGAGCCCTGGGAGCGGCCGACCGGCGGCGGAGTCGGCCGGGTCCGCGAGTACAACGAGGGCTTCGACAAGTACGTGGCGCACCTGATCGCCGTCCTGCCGAACCGTCTCGACGGGCTGAGGATCGTCCTCGACGAGGCGCACGGCGCTGCCGCCCGGGTGTCGCCGGAGGCCTTCTCCCGGGCCGGCGCCGAGGTGATCACCATCGGGGCCCAGCCGGACGGGCTCAACATCAACGACGGGTGCGGCTCCACGCACCTCGGGCTGCTGAAGGCCGCCGTCATCGAGCACGGCGCGGACTTCGGCATCGCGCACGACGGGGACGCGGACCGGTGCCTGGCCGTCGACCACACCGGTGAGGAGGTGGACGGCGACCAGATCATGGCCGTGCTCGCGCTGGCGATGAAGGAGCGTTCGGCCCTGCGGTCCGACACCGTGGTGGCCACCGTCATGTCCAACCTCGGCTTCAAGCTGGCGCTGGAGCGGGAGGGGCTGCGGCTCGTCCAGACCGCGGTGGGCGACCGGTACGTGCTGGAGGAGATGAAGGAGCACGGCTACGCCCTCGGCGGCGAGCAGTCCGGGCACGTCATCATCCTGGATCACGCCACCACCGGGGACGGGACGCTGACCGGGCTGATGCTGGCGGCCCGTGTCGCGCAGACCGGGCGGTCGCTCAAGGAGCTGGCCTCGGTGATGGAGCGGCTTCCCCAGGTGCTGATCAACGTGCCCGACGTGGACCGCTCGCGGGTCGCCACGTCGGGCGAGCTGGCGGCGGCGGTGGCCGAGGCCGAGGCCGAACTTGGGGCCACCGGGCGGGTGTTGCTGCGGCCGTCGGGTACCGAGCCGCTGGTGCGGGTGATGGTCGAGGCGGCGGACATCGATCAGGCTCGGTCTGTTGCCGGGCGGCTTGCCGATGCGGTGAAGTCGGCGTTGGGCTGATCGCCGGGGCGGGCCTGTGCGTCAGGTGCGTTTGCGCCAGGCCCACTTCTGGAGCATCAGGGTCACCGTGCCCGCCAGGATGATGCCCAGGAGGTTCAGCAGGAGCTGTTCCGTCGAGCCCCACGTCTGTTTGGTGTCGCCGTAGCTGAGAGCCACCGCCGCGTTGGCGGCCGCCGGGACCGTGGTGACCGAGATGGCCACGCCCACCAGCGCACCGGACTTCGCCGAGGTCAGGGAGAGGGTGCCGGCGGCTCCCGCGAGGACGGCGACGATGAAGGAGAAGGCGTCCGGGGCGTAGACGAAGCCGGTCTGCGGGCGGTCGCCCTCCAGCTTCTGCTCGCTGAACAGATTCAGCGCGTCCATGAAGAGACTGAAGCCCACCGTCACGGCCATCGCCACGGCGAAGCCGACCAGCAGGGCGATCAGGGAGCGCAGGGCCAGGCGGGGGGCACGCTGCACGATCGAGGTGGAGATGCCGGCCAGCGGGCCGAACTCCGGGCCCACCGCCATCGCGCCCACGATGAGGACCGCGTTGTCCAGCACCACACCGCAGGCCGCGATCATCGTGGCCAGGGTGATGAAGGCGAGGTAGGTGGCGGAGAGCGTCGACTCCTCGTGGGTGGCGTCGGTCAGGTGCTCCCACAGGACCGCGTCCGCGCCCTCGCCGGGTGCCTCGTCCTCGGCCTGGTCCGCCCGCTCGGAGAGCGACAGGTCGATGTTCTCCACGGCGATGGAACCGGTCTTGTCGAGGTCCAGCTTCCGCAGCTCGCCGATGAGTTCGTCACCGGCCTCGCGGGCCACGTCGCACATCACGACATCGCCCGCGGGGTTGCGGGCGGCGCCCGGCATCACGACGACGTGGGTGGTGCCGATCGTGTTCTCGATCAGGCGGACCACGTCGTCGGTCCGTCCGGCCGGTGTGATCAGGCGCAGATGCAGCATGCGCCTATTTAACAGGTGCGCTTTTCCTACAGCTTGCGGAGGCTGAGCCTGCGCACCTTGTGGTCCTGGCCCTTGCGGATCACGAGCGTGGCGCGGCCGCGGGTGGGGGCGATGTTCTCCACCAGGTTCGGCTTGTTGATGGTCCGCCAGAGGGTGCGGGCGTAGTCGACGGCCTCCTCCTCCGAGACCTGGGTGTACTTCCTGAAGTACGAGTCGGGGTTCTGGAAGGCGGTCTGCCGCAGCTTCCTGAACCGGCTGAGGTACCAGCGCTCGATGTCCTCGACGCTCGCGTCGACGTACACGCTGAAGTCGAAGTAGTCGGCGAGACCGACGCGGGTGCGGCCGTCGGTGCCGGGGAGGGCGGGCTGCAGGACGTTGAGGCCCTCGACGATCAGGATGTCGGGGCGGCGGACCGTGAGCCGCTGGTCCGGGACGATGTCGTAGATCAGGTGGGAGTAGACGGGGGCGGTGACCTCGTCCTTGCCCGCCTTGATGTCGGCGACGAAACGGGTCAGCGCGCGGCGGTCGTACGACTCCGGGAAGCCCTTGCGCGACATGAGCCCGCGCGCCTCCAGCTCCCGGGTGGGCAGCAGGAAGCCGTCGGTGGTGACCAGCTCCACGCGCGGGTGCTCGGGCCAGCGGGACAGCAGGGCCTGGAGGAGGCGGGCCACGGTCGACTTGCCCACGGCGACCGATCCCGCGACCCCTATGACGAACGGCGTGCCGGACTGGGAGCCCTGTTCGCCCAGGAAGGTGTTCAGGGCGCCTCTGAGGCCGTCCGTGGCGCCGACGTAGAGATTGAGCAGCCGGGACAGCGGGAGGTAGATGTCCCGCACCTCGTCGAGGTCGATCACGTCACCGAGGCCGCGCAGCTTCTCGACCTCGTCGGCGGTGAGGGGCAGCGGCGTCTTGTCGCGCAGCGCGCTCCACTCGGCTCGGGTGAGGTCGACGTAGGGAGTCGCCTCCGGCTTGTGCCGGTGGGCGCTCCGGGGCATCGAGGAGACCGGAGAGATCACAGTCCATTGTTAACGGAGTTTGAACGGGGTGGGGGGTGTGGTGCGTCACGCGGGGCCCGGTGGCGGCTTCCGTCAGGCGCGATCCGCGTAGGCGAGGTGGGTCGCGCAGACGCGGCAGCGGAACAGGTACGCGGTGGGCGGGTCGTCCTTGCCGGGGGAGCCGAGGACGTCCTCGCCCCCGTCCGGTGACCGCCGGCGGAGGTCGGCGACGGCGTCCGGGTACCGGTCGAGTTCCTCCGCGCCGGCGCGCCCGAGGAACGCGGCCCCGTCGCCGCAGTGCGTGAGCCAGGCCGGCGACCGCCGGGCGAGGAATCCCGGGGTGCGTGTGAGGATTGCCGTCACGACGTCTTCGGGTACGTCCCCCTCGATGCCGTCGACGAAGGTGGCGCCGTAG
>NZ_RSAJ01000139.1 GCF_003933965.1 Streptomyces sp. RP5T | reverse complement strand
CACCTGGCTGGCCGTCCTGCTGTTCGAGTACTCGGCACGCCGGTTCGTGGACCCCCTGGCCCGCAGAGTCAGCCGGTACGCCCGCCCGGCCGACGGGGACGGGCGGGTCCGGGCATGACCGACCTCGGCGGCTCCGCGCAGTCCTGGTCCCTGGTCGCCTTCTGCAGCGTCGTCACCCTCACGCTCCTGCTGTGCGTCCTGACCGGCCCCGACCGCGACGACCTGGAGGAGTTCTACACCGGCTACCGGACGCTCTCCCCGCTGCGCAACGGCCTCGCGGTCGCCGGCGACTACATCTCCGCCGCGACCGTGCTCACCATCGGCGGGGTCATCGCGCTGTGCGGATTCGACGGGGTGGTCCTGGCCCTGAGCACGCTGCTGTCCCTGCTCCTGCTGATGTTCCTGCTCGCCGAACCCCTGCACAACACCGGCCGGTTCACCATGGGTGACGCGCTGAGCCGACGCGTCCCCGGGCGGGCCGTGCGCATCACCGCGTGCGCGGTGACCCTGCTGGCGCTGATCCCGATGATGATCGTGCAACTGGCGGGCGTGGGACAGCTGCTGGCGTTCATCCTGGGCTTCTCCGACGACGCCATGCAGACCGGCTGCATCCTCGGCGCGGGCATCCTGATGATCAGCTACGCCGCCCTGGGCGGGATGCGGGGTACCGCGCTGATCCAGATCATCAAGACGGTGATGCTCCTCGGTTCCGGTCTCGTGGTCGCCGTGCTCATCCTCGCCACCTTCGGCTGGCAGCCGGGGACGATGGTCGACACCGCCGCGCAGCGCAGCGGCACCGGCCAGGCGTTCCTCCAGTACGGCCTGCAGTTCTCGGACGGGCCCCACCCCGGCCTCGACATGATCAGCACGCAGGTCGCCATCGTGCTCGGCGGGGCCTGTCTGCCCCACGTCACCATGCGGATGTACACCGCGGGCAACGCCCGCCAGGTACGGCGCACGATGTCCTGGGCGGTGTCGTCGGTCGCCCTGTTCATGCTGGTGATCACGGTCATCGGCCTCGGCGCCACGGCACTGGTCGGCCGCGAGCGGATCACGGCGGCCGACCCGCACGGCAGCACCGCCTACCTGCTGGGCGCGCGTGCCGTCTTCGGCGCCGACGTCTCCCGCGCCGAGAGCCTGGTGTTCAGCACCGTCACCACGGCGGTCTTCCTGACCCTCCTGGCGTCCGTCGCCGGGATGACGCTCGCCTGCGCCAACTCCCTGGCGCACGACGTCATCGCCTCCCGGGGCAACGGCATGTCCGCGCTGCGGGAGATGACCCTCGCGCGGGCCTGCGCGCTGATCGTCGGCATACCCGTGGTGCTGCTGGCCGCCCTCGCCCAGCACCGCAGCCTCCAGCCCCTGGCCACCCTCTCCTTCTGCCTGGGCGCCTCCGCCATCGCGCCCGCGCTGGTGTACTCCCTGTTCTGGCGCCGCTTCAGCAAGGCCGGGCTGCTCGGCACGCTGATCGGCGGCTCGGTGGCCGTCCTGGTCCTGATGTCGGGGACCCGCCTCGTGTCCGGGTCACCGGCCTCGGCCTTCCCGGAGGCCGACCTGAACTGGTTCCCCTTCACCACGACCGCCCTGGTCTCCGTACCGGTCGGCTTCGCCTGCGGCTGGCTGTGCACCGTCCTGAGCGGACGCCGCAGCGCCCGCCGGGCACGCGAGCGGTACGCCGGCCTCGAACAACTGATCCTCGCCGGACCCCCACGGCGCCGCCCGAGCTGGAGCCCGGACGGGCCGTGAACAGACGCAGGCACTCTCCCGGTACGGCCGTCAGCCGCACGTCAGTGTCGGGGCCGCCCAGTCGCCGTGGTCATTGCCGTTGCCGTCGCCGCCGTCACCGACCTTGAGGTCGACCACCTGGGCACCGCTGACGTCGACTCGATGGGCACGGCGGCCTGTCGCCCGCGCACGGTCGGCGTGGTCACCAGGGTCCTGCCGTCGGCGATCACGGAGAAGGTCACCGTGCCCGCGCCGCCCGTCTCATCGTCGACGCCGACCTCCGCCGTCAACCGGGAGCAGTTCCCTCCGAGGTAGAGCTGGATGTCGCTGAGCGCGTTGGTGCCGAGGCCCTTGGCGTGGCTCGCTCCGGCGATGGTGATCGTACGGCCGTCCCCGGCCGCCTGTTCACCCACGCTGCTGTCGCGCTCCACCGGGCCCCAGCCGTTCACGGAAGCGCCTCCGCGTACGGGCGTTCCGCCTCACGTGTGCCCGGCGAGCCCGCACGACCACAGGTCGACGGAGGCGACCGGTCCCCGGGTACACGCTCGACGAGGCCGGGCGGCTTGGGACCGGACGGGAAGGACGCGGGCCTCCGTCAGAGGGGCGTCGACGGCGACGGGACGAACGGGGCGCCGTGTCCGGGCACGATCAGGGCCGGCCCGAGCGCCAGGACCTTCTCCCTGGCCGCCCGCAGCTGCTCCCGGTCGGGGGCGAAGGGGTCGTCGGCCGGCCCCTCGGCGGTCCACCACAGATGGGTCAGGACGACCAGTCCCCGGGCGGTCGTGACCAGGGTGCTGACGTCCTGCGCGGTGTGGCCCGGGGTCGTCATGAGCGCGATCGACGGGGAGAGCCGGTAGCCGTCGGCGTCGCGGTCCTCCCAGACGTCGTCGTGGTAGATGGCCATGTGGTCGTGGAAGCGGGCTTCGGGGAAGAGGGCGGCGTTCAGCGTGTGGTCCGGGTGGTGGTGACTGAAGACCACGTCGGTGACGTCCTGCGCGCTCAGCCCGTGGTGCGTGAGCGGGTCCAGGATGAGCCCGCGGTCCGCGACCATCCCCGGGTCGACGACCGCGACCGTGTCGCCGTCGACGAGCAGGGTGACGGTGCCGGCCACGCGCGTGTCGGCGTACCCCGTGGTCAGCACGTGCAGTTCGGCGGTCATGCGGGACTCCTCTACAGGGATGCGGGGTGGGCGCCGTCGGCCGGTCGATCCGTGCTCGCGGGCAGCGGGGGCGCTTCGGGCGAGCTCAGGTGTGCGCGCAGCCACTGCTCGGTGTTGCTCACGTGCAGCAGTGCGGCGGCCTGGCCGAGGGCCGCGTCGCGCGCGGACAGGGCAGCGAAGATCGCCTCGTGTTCGGCGAGGGTGCGGGCCGCCGCACGGGAGTCGACCAAGCCGCGCCAGATCCGGGCACGCAGCGTGCGGCCGGATATGCCCTCCAGGATGGCGAGCAGCGACTCGTTGCCGGTGGCCGAGACGACGGCCCGGTGGAAGGCCGCGTCATGCGCGTTGAGCCGCTCGACGTCGTCACGCGCCTCCCGCATCGCGTCCAGGTGCCGCTCGACTTCGGCCAGTTGGTCGTCGGAGATGCGAGTGGCGGCAAGAGCGGTGGCAACCGGCTCCAGGAGCCGCCGTACCTCCATCAGGTCCTGGAGGGCGCCGGCGTCCTGCTGCATCAGCTCCACCGCCCCGCCGAGCCCTTCCAGGAGCAGGCTCGGCTGCAGGCTGGTGACATAGGTGCCGTCGCCCCGCCGGACCTCCAGCACCCGCGCCACGGCGAGGGCCTTGACCGCCTCCCGGGCCAGGTTGCGGGACAGTCCGAGCTGCGCGGCCAGATCCGGCTCCGGGGGGAGCTTCGACCCCGGCGGCAGGGCACCGGTCCGGATGAGCTCACGGATCTGCTCAATCGCCCTGTCCGTCAGAGACATCGCGCATCCCCTTCTCCACGATGCTCCACGAGCACCTCGACCCGTTCCGCCCCGTCAGGGGTGAGTCGATCATAGGGCGAGCGGTCGGCGTCGATCTGATCGAAGCGCTTCGACTGGTTTCATGATCGTCGATGACTGTCCAGACCCCCCATGCTGAAAGTTTCTTAGCGAATAGAGCTCTTGATTCCCGTGAAATCCGTCCGTTACCTTTGCGCTCCGGTGAAGCGCTTCGACAGTACGAGAGGACCCCTAGGTGTCCCACCAGGACCAAGCGGCCAGCCCGCTCGCCAATCCCGTGATCCCCGGCTTCCATCCCGACCCCAGCATCTGCCGCGTCGGCGAGGACTACTACCTGGCCTGCTCCAGCTTCGAGTACTTCCCCGGCGTCCCCCTCTTCCACAGCCGCGACCTGGTGCACTGGACGCAGATCGGCAACGTGCTGGACCGGCCGGAGCAGTTGCGGCTGCCGTTCGACATGCCGTCCTCGGGCGGGATCTACGCACCCACCCTGCGCCACCACGACGGCCGCTTCTGGCTGGTCGTCACCAACTGCAGCGAGGGCGGCGGGAACCTGATCGTCACCGCCACCGACCCGGCCGGACCGTGGTCGGACCCCATCCCGGCGCCCGGGGTGCCCGGCATCGACCCCGACCTGGCCTGGGACGAGGACGGCACCTGCTGGTGCACGGTCGCCGGGGTCGCACAGGTCCGTATCGACCCGTCCACCGGGCAGACGTACGGCACTCCGCACGCGCTCTGGTCGGGCGGCCCCGGCGCCAAGGCCCCGGAGGCGCCGCACCTGTACCGGATCGGCCCGTACTGGTACCTGCTGATCGCCGAGGGCGGCACCGAGCGCGGCCACGGTGTGTCGATCGCCCGCAGCCGTACCCCCAACGGGCCGTTCGAGCCGTGCCCGGACAATCCGGTCCTCACCCACCGCGGCACCGACCACCCGGTGCAGAACACCGGGCACGCGGACCTGGTCCAGGGCCCGGACGACTCGTGGTGGCTGGTCCTGCTCGGCGTACGTCCGCGGGGCGGCACCCCCGGCTGGCACGTCCTCGGCCGCGAGACCTTCCTGGCGCCGGTGACCTGGGCGGACGGCTGGCCGGTCGTCGGCGAGCTCGCCCTGGACCTGCCCCGGCCTCCCTGGCCGCTCTCCCCCGGCCGGGTCGAGGAGCGGCGCGACGACTTCGAGTCGGCCGAACTGCGGCCGTCCTGGATCTCCCTGCGCGACCGGCCCGCCGAACTGTGCACCACCAAGGACCGGCCCGGATGGCTGACACTGCGCGCCCGGGGCGGCTCCCTGGACGAGCCCGACGTGGTGTTCACCGGCCGCCGCCAGCAGCATCCGTGGTGCCGGGCGCGCACGCTGGTCGACGCCAGGGAGGGCAGCGGTGGTCTCGCCGTGCGGCTCGACGAACGGCACCACTACGCGGTCGAGGTGTCCGGCGCACAGGTGCGGGTGGTCGCGCGGGTCGGCTCCCTGCGCACGGTCGTGGCCGAGCGTTCCGTGCCCGCCGGTCCGGTGGTCCTCGCCGTCAGCACCACGGAACCGCCCCCGCCCCACGGGCCGTGCACCGGACCCGACCTGGTCCGCCTCGGCTTCGAGCAGCCCGACGGCACGTTCACCGAGCTCGCCGCCCTCGACGGCCGCTACCTCTCCACGGAGGTCGCCGGCGGCTTCACCGGCCGGGTCATCGGCATGTACGCCACGGCGGGCGCCGTCCACTTCGACTGGTTCGACTACGGGCCCCTCGACGCGTGAAGCCCGAGCGGCCGCAGGCATGCCCCACCGCTCGACCCGAGGAAGGGGAAGCACATGAGGGACATACGGCAACCCGCGCGCCACCGCGGCCGCGGACGTCTGGCCGGACTGCTGACGGCGCTGTTCGTCGTCGTGGGACTGTCGGCGGGCACCGCCGGGGCCGCGCCCGACGGCTCGGCACGGCCGGCGGCCTCGACGGTCGCGGTGCCGGCCGGTGCCATGGACGCCGTCGCCGCGATGCAGCCCAGCTGGAACCTGGGCAACACCCTGGACGCCATCCCGGACGAGACCTCCTGGGGCAACCCGAAGGTCACCAAGGACCTGTTCGACACCCTCCGCGCGCAGGGCTTCCGCAGCGTCCGGATCCCGGTGACGTGGACCGACCACCAGTCCGCCACCGCCCCTTACACCATCGACGCGACCTTCATGAGCCGCGTCGAGCAGGTCGTGGACTGGGCGCTGGCCGACGGCCTGTACGTCGTCCTCAACGTCCACCACGACTCGTGGCAGTGGATCTCGAAGATGCCCGCCGACCACGACAACGTGCTCGCCCGCTTCAACGCCATCTGGACCCAGGTCTCCTCGACGTTCCGCGACGAGCCGCGCGGCCTGCTCTTCGAGAGCGTCAACGAACCGGTCTTCGACAACGCCACGGACGCGCAGAAGGCGCAGCTGCTCGACGAACTGAACACCTCGTTCCACAAGATCGTCCGCGCCTCGGGGGGCGGGAACGCGAACCGTCTGCTCGTCCTGCCCACGCTGGGCTGCACGCCCTCCCAGAGCCTGATGGACGACCTGTCCGCCACGATCGGCGCGCTGCACGACAGCAATCTGGTCGCCACCGTGCACTACTACGGCTGGTACCCCTTCAGCGTGAACGTCGCGGGCGGCACGCTCTACGACGAGACCGCCCAGAAGGACCTGAACGACGCCTTCGCCCGGATGCACGACACGTTCGTCGCCAGGAACATCCCGGTCTACCTCGGCGAGTACGGCCTGCTGAGCTGGCCGGACTTCAACCATCCCGACCGGGTGGAGCGCGGTGAGGGGCTGAAGTACTTCGAGCACCTCGGTCACGCGGCCCGCACCGCCGGCGTCACCACCGCCCTGTGGGACCCCTTCTCCCTCCTGAACCGCGCGACGCTGACGTGGCGCGACCCGGCCCTGTTCGCCTGGATCCGGTCGAGCTGGACCACCCGCTCGGGAACCGCCTCCTTCGACAAGGTCTACGTCCCGAAGTCCGCCCCGATCACGGACAAGACGCTCACCCTCAACCTCAACGGCACGACCTTCCGCGGTCTGCGGCAGGGCACCAAGGACCTCGTCGCGGGACGGGACTACACCCTCTCCGGCAGCCGGCTCACCCTCACGGCCGCCGCGCTGACCCGGCTGACCGGCGACCGCGCCTACGGGGTGAACGCCACGCTCCAGGCCCGCTTCTCCCGCGGACTGCCCTGGCGGATCGACGTGGTCACCCAGGACACCCCGGTGCTGTCGAACTCCACCGGGACGACCGACTCGTTCACCGTCCCCACGCAGTACCGCGGTGACACCCTGGCGACCATGGAGGCCAGGTACGCCGACGGCGGCAATGCCGGCCCGACCACCTGGACGCCGTACCAGGAGTTCAACCAGTCCTTCTCACCGGACTATCCGGGCGGCGCGATCATTCTGACGCCCGCCTTCCTGAACGCCCTGCGCGAGGGCGAGGCGGTGACCCTGACCTTCCACTTCCACAGCGGGGCCACCGTCACCTACCACGTCACCAGGGCTCAGGGCTCGGTGACCGGTACGGCGTCCTGAACGACCGGTGCCCTGGCCGCTCGAACGGCGGCCAGGGCAGCGCGCTGCGTCACTCCCTCACACGCGGGTCCACTTCTGGCCCGCCTGGCCGGTGCAGCTCCACAGGACCAGCGGTGTCCCGTTGGCGGTGCCCGAACCGTTGGTGTCCAGGCACAGCCCGGCGTGGACGTTGCGGATCGTGCCGTCGGTGCCGACGGTCCACTTCTGGTTGTCCTGGCCGTTGCAGGGCCAGGTGACGACCCGGGTTCCGTTGGCCGTGCCCTGGTCGTAGGCGTCCAGGCACTTGTCGCCGAAGACGCGGATCTCGCCGCCGGCCCAGGTGGTCCACAGCTGGTTGGCCGCGGTGTGGCAGTCCCAGAGCAGCACCGTGGCCCCGGCCGCCGTGGAGGCGTTGTCCACGTCCACGCAGCGGCCGGAGGCGTTGCCGCGCAGCCGTGCGGTGGTGGCGGAGAGCGCGCTGCCGCCGCTCACCCGGAAGACGGCCACCCCGTGCGCGGGGACGCCGGCCGAGATCTGCCCCGACGTGCTGGACGTCCCGCCGGTCCACAGGTCCGTCAGAGTGAACGGGCCTCCGGACAGACCTACTTGGGCGGCGGTGGTGGTGACGGTGGCGGTGGCGCTGCCCCGGTTGAACAGGCCGACCGCGACCGAACCGTCGGACAGGGGCTTGGCGAACACCTCAGTGCTGCCGTCGTCGCGCACCCGGCGTCCGCCCGCGCCCAGCGGGTCCTGGTTCACCGCCAGCAGCCGCGGGTTGCGCAGGATCGCGCTCACGTCGGCGGACATGGTGCGGATGTCGTTGCCGGCCATGAGCGGGGCGGCCATCAGGGACCACAGGGCGAAGTGCGAACGGGACTCCGTCAGGGACAGGCCGGGGCGGCCCACGACCAGCATGTCGGGGTCGTTCCAGTGACCCGGGCCGGACTGTGCCGCCAGCGGCGCGGTGACGTCCAGGACGTTGCCGACGCCCATCGGGTAGCTGTTGGTGTTCCCGTTCTGCCAGATGTCCAGCAGATCCTCGGTCGTCCGCCACAGGTCGGCGACCTCGCCCCAGTTGTACGTGGCCCCGGTGATGGCGTGGAAGCTGTTCGGGTTGATGCTGTACACGATCGGCCGTCCCGTGGCACGCAGGGCGTCACGCATCAGCGTGAAGCGCGCGACCTGCTCGTCGCGGGTGCCACTGGAGGAGCACCAGTCGTACTTGAGGTAGTCGACTCCCCAGGAGGCGAACGTGGCGGCGTCCTGGGCCTCGTGTCCTCTGCTGCCCGTGGATCCGGGATAGGCGCCGCTGGTCTGTGCGCAGGTGCGCTCGCCCGGCACCTGATAGATGCCGAACTTCAGGCCCTTGCCGTGGATGTAGTCCCCGAGCGCCTTCATCCCGCCGGGGAACTTGGTCGCATTGGCCCGCAGGTTGCCCGCCGCGTCGCGTTGCGGGTCGAACCAGCAGTCGTCGACCACGACATACCGATAGCCGGCGTCCCGCATACCGGAGGACACCATCGCGTCGGCGGCCTGGCGGACCTGCGCCTCGGTGATCCCGCACCCGAAGCTGTTCCAGCTGTTCCAGCCCAGGGGCGGGGTGAGCGCGGGACTGCCCGGGGCGGCCGAGGCGGTGGAGTGGGCGGATGCCGTCAGGGACGCGGCAACCGCGAGCGCGGCGGCCGCGACGACACGGAGCAGTCGTCTGCCTGGGGGTCGGGGCACGGTGGACTCCTCGTCGGATGAGCGGTGCGTCGACAGGGCCGGGGAAACAGCGGATGAAGACCGCACAGGGCCGGCTCACGCCCCGGAGGTGACCCGGGTCGACGGTTCGAAGTTTCGGTCGGCTTTCGGATCGTCAGCTGTACGGATGCTAGAGGCCGTTGCGGACATGTCAACACGTACGGACGACCCGAACATCATCCCCTTCCCTCATGCAGGCACTATCGACGAAAACTTTCGAGCTGAACTACGAATCATGCGAGAGGCATTGACGGGATGTGTCAGCCTCATATCATCCTGGTTGCTCGACACGTCAACCGGCGTTCGCACTCTCGAACGAGTTGGACAGCCCCGCCCCCACCGCGCTCCCTCGCAGAGAGATCACATCGCATGGATATGTCATGCCCTCGCCAATTCCCTGACCGCCGGCAGGCCCTCACCGCGGCCGGCGGCCTGGTCACCGGTGCCTTCCTTTCCCTCGCGGGAGCCTCCCCGGCCGCCGCCCGGGAACCGGCCACCGCACTCGCCGCGGCGTACACGAACCCGGTCATCTGGCAGGACTTCGCGGACATCGACGTCATCCGCGTCGGTGACACCTTCTACGCGTCCGCCTCGACGATGCACTACTCACCCGGCGCCCCCGTCCTGCGCTCCTACGACCTCGTGAACTGGGAGATCGCCGGTCACTCGGTGCCCGTCCTCGACTTCGGCGCCAAGTACGACCTGAACGGGGCCCGCGGCTACGTCCGGGGAATCTGGGCGTCGTCCCTGGCCTACCGTCCGAGCAACCGGACGTTCTACTGGCTCGGCCAGATCGACTTCGCCAGGACGTACGTCTACACCGCCACCGCGGCCGAGGGGCCGTGGAGCAGGCTGACCACCATCAACACCCCCTACTACGACGCCGGGTTGCTCGTCGACACCGACGACACGCTCTACGTGGCGTACGGGAACACCACCATCAGCGTGGCCCAGCTCTCGCCCGACGGCCGCAGCCAGGTCCGCACCCAGCAGGTCTTCACCACACCGTCGAGCGTCGGGACCCTTGAGGGCTCCCGCTTCTACAAGATCAACGGGCAGTACTACATCTTCCTGACCCGCCCGGCCAACGGCCAGTACATCCTGAAGTCGTCGGGCGGCCCGTTCGGCCCGTACACCATGCGGCAGGTCCTCCTCGACCTGCGCGGGCCGATCCCCGGCGGCGGTGTCCCGCACCAGGGCGGCCTGGTGCAGACCCAGGGCGGCGCCTGGTACTACATGGCCTTCGTCGACGCCTATCCCGGCGGCCGGATGCCCGCCCTCGCCCCCGTCACCTGGACCTCGGACGGCTGGCCCGTCGTCCAACTGGTCAACGGCGCCTGGGGCACGTCGTATCCGGCCCCGGCCGTACCCGCTCCGCCCCGCCAGGTCACCCCCATGACCGGCGTGGACACCTTCGACCGCACCACGCTGGCACCCAGGTGGGAGTGGAACCACAACCCGGACAACACCAAGTGGACCTCCGGCAACGGCCTGACCCTGCGGACCGCGACCGTCACCAACGACCTGTACGCGGCCCGCAACACCCTCACGCACCGCATCCAGGGCCCCACCTCCACGGCCACGGTCCAGCTCGACCACTCGGCGATGCGGGACGGGGACCGGGCGGGACTCGCGCTCCTGCGGGACTCCTCCGCCTGGATCGGCCTCAAGCGCGACGGCGGGGTGACACGACTCGTGATGGTCAACGGGCTGACCATGGACAGCAATTGGAACACCACCGGCACCGGCGTCGAGGTCGCGAGCGCGGCCGTCACGGGAAACACCATCTGGCTGCGCGCGAGCGCGGACATCCGGCCCGGCTCGGCACGCCCCGGCACCTTCTCCTACAGCACCGACGGCACCGGCTTCACCCGGCTCGGGCCCGCCTTCTCCATGGGCAACGACTGGCGCTTCTTCATGGGCTACCGGTTCGCCCTCTTCAACCACGCCACCCAGGCGCTCGGCGGCGCGGTCCGCGTCCCGCGGTTCGAGCTGTCGACGCCCTGATCCCGTCCCGGCGAGCGCACGACCCAACCCCCCACTCACCCGCACGAGGAGAACCATGCACCCCCTCAAACGACTCGGCCGTCGCCGAGCCTCGGTACTGTCCTTACTGGCCGTGGCCGCCCTGGTCACACCCGGGGCAGCGACCGCCGCGCCCGACGGCGTCCGCGCCTCCACGCTGGGCGCCCAAGCCGCCCAGTCCGGACGGTACTTCGGCGCCGCGGTGGCCGCAGGACGGCTCGGCGACACCACGTACACCGGGATCCTGGACCGCGAGTTCAACTCGGTCACGCCCGAGAACGAGATGAAGTGGGACACCGTCGAGCGCTCCCGCGGCTCGTTCAACTTCGGCCCCGGTGACCAGATCGCGAACCGGGCGCAGTCACACGGGCAGCGCCTGCGCGGCCACACCCTCGTCTGGCACCAGCAACTGCCCTCCTGGGTGGGCTCCATCAGGGACGCGGGCACCCTGCGCAGCGTGATGAACAACCACATCACCCAGGTGATGAACCACTACAAGGGCAAGATCTACGCCTGGGACGTGGTCAACGAGGCCTTCGCCGACGGCGGCAGCGGACAGATGCGCAGCTCGGTCTTCCGGGACGTGCTGGGCACCGGCTTCATCGAGGAGGCGTTCCGCACCGCACGGGCCGCCGACCCGTCGGCCAAGCTCTGCTACAACGACTACAACATCGAGAACTGGAGCGACGCCAAGACCCAGGGCGTCTACCGCATGGTGCGCGACTTCAAGGCGCGCGGCGTGCCCATCGACTGCGTCGGCCTCCAGTCCCACTTCGGTACGGGCGGGCCGCCGGCGAGCTTCCAGACGACCCTGTCGAGCTTCGCCGCGCTCGGCGTCGACGTCCAGATCACCGAACTGGACATCGCGCAGGCGCCGACAGCCGCGTACACGAACACGGTGCGGGCCTGCATGAACGTGTCGCGGTGCACCGGCATCACCGTCTGGGGCATCCGCGACAGCGACTCCTGGCGCAGCGGCGAGAACCCCCTGCTGTTCGACCGCAACGGCAACAAGAAGCCCGCCTACCAGTCCACGCTCACCGCGCTGGGCGGCAGCGCCGCGGCCCGGCAGGCCGGCACCTCGTCGACCCGGTCCGCCGCCGCGCTCCCCTCCTCCTTCCGCTGGAGTTCGAGCGGGGCGCTCATCGCACCGAAGTCGGACTCCACGCACAACATCGCGGGGCTCAAGGACCCGTCGGTCGTCTACTACAACGGCAAGTACCACGTGTTCACGAGCACCGCGAACGCCGCCGGGTACAACCTGGTGTACCTGAGCTTCTCCGACTGGTCCCAGGCGGGTTCGGCCACCCACCACTATCTGGACCGCACCGCCATCGGCGCCGGGTACCGGGCCGCGCCGCAGGTCTTCTACAACGCGCCGCAACGCCTGTGGTACCTCGTCTACCAGACCGGCAACGCCTCGTACTCGACGAACCCCGACATCAGTAACCCCAACGGGTGGAGCGCCCCGAAGAACTTCTACGCGTCGATGCCGGAGATCATCCGGCAGAACATCGGCAACGGCTACTGGGTCGACATGTGGGTGATCTGCGACAGCGCCAACTGCTACCTGTTCTCCTCCGACGACAACGGCCACCTCTACCGCTCGCAGACGACCGTCGGCCAGTTCCCCAACGGCTTCACCAACACCGTCATCGCGGCCCAGGACTCCAAGTACGCCCTGTTCGAGGCGAGCAACGTCTACAAGGTGCAGGGCAGCAACCAGTACCTGCTGCTCGTCGAGGCGATCGGCTCGGACGGCCGGCGCTACTTCCGCTCCTGGACCGCGAGCAGCCTCGCGGGCTCCTGGTCACCGCTGGCCGCGTCCGAGAGCAACCCGTTCGCCAAGTCGGGCAACGTGACGTTCCCCGCCGGTACCTGGACCCGGGACATCAGTCACGGCGAGATGATCCGCGCGGGCTACGACCAGACACTCACGATCCCCGCCTGCAAGCTCCAGTACCTGTACCAGGGGAAGGACCCCAACGCCGGCGGTGACTACAACAGTCTGCCGTGGCGGCTGGGCCTGCTCACCCAGACCAACTCCACCTGCTGACCGTGGGGCCCCGCACCCGGTGCGGGGCCCGTGCCGGTCTCACTCCAGACGGATGCGGGGCTTCGCCGGGGCCATGGCCCAGCGGATGGTGTGCGTCAACAGCAGACCGGCGGGCTGTACCGCCAGCGGCTCCACGACAGGGACCCGGGGAAGCCGCAGAACGCTCCGCGCCCAGGGCGGGAGCAGCGCGACCGCGTTGGCCGCCAGGACGCCGTAGAAGGGCCGCACCGCGAGCGGTACGGGCGGGTGCAGCAGCAGGAACCGGGCGGCCGCGCGCGCTTCGGGGGTCGCCCGCAGTTCCGGCAGGTACAGGGCCAGCTGCGCGGCCAGGGCCTCGCGATCACGGGGCGGATCGATCACGCCCAGCGCCTCGGCCACCCGCGCGGTGTCGGCCACGTAGCCGTCGTACTCCGCCGGATCCAGCGGCCGGGCCCCGTAGCGTTCGTGCGCGCGCAGGAAGCTGTCGGTCTCGGCCGCGTGCACCCAGCCCAGCAGATGCGGGTCGGCGGCGTGGTACGGAAGTCCCTCGGCCGTCGTCCCCCGCACCCGCTCGTGGATACCCCGCACCCGTGCCACGGCCTCCTCGGCGTCGGAAGCGGTGCCGTAGGTCGTGACGGCCAGGAAGGTGCTGGTGCGCTGCAACCGTCCCCAGGGGTCCCCGCGGAACCCGGAGTGCGCGGACACGGCGGCCATGGCCAGCGGATGCAGGGACTGGAGGAGGAGGGCGCTCAGTCCGCCGATGAACATCGACGCGTCGCCGTGGACGGTGCGGATGGGCCGTTCCGGGCCGAACCAGCGGGGTCCCGGGGTGTCGTGGATGCGGGCACGGTTAGCGGGCCCGTCCGGGCCTGCCACGCGCCGGAAGACGGCCCTGCCCAGCCGATCGCGGAGGTCGGTCATCGGTCCCGCGCCTCCTTTCCCCGGCCCTTGGTGAGCACGCCGCTCGTCCTTCTTCTCCCGCGGTCGCGCATACGGATGCGGGCGGGCCCCAGGACGTCCCCGGGGCGTTTCCGAGGGGCCCGCGCAGCACTCGCGCGGGCCGCTCCCGCACCTGGAGGTGTCGCCTCCGGCCGGGTCAGTGACTGCGGCCCCGGAGCTTGCCGAGCAGTTGGCGCGCCTGGGCCCGGCGACGCGGATCGGCGGAGGCACGGCGCACCTGCTCGGCGGCGCGCCGCCCCTGCGGGCTCCTGCTGAACTGCTTGATCTTCTCCAACATGCCAGGCATGGCGGTCCTCCCGAGTAGATCGACGGCCCCTTCTGCACGTCAAGGCCTTCGTACAGTCGCGGCTACCCCGGGCCGACGGTCCCACCCCTGCGGATGAGGGGTCGGCGTGACGCCCTCGGCGAGAGAGTCGCCTGCTCGTACGGTCTCAGCCCTTGCGCGAGGGGTCGCTCGCCCGACGCAGGTACTCGTCGATGAGGGCGAAGGTGGCGTCGGGCCGTTCGATCTGCGGGAGGTGACCGGCCTCGGGGACGACCTCCAGCCGGCCGTCGCCGAACGCCTCGGCGTACGCGGCGCCGTAGGCCGGGGTGACGATGCGGTCGCTCTCGCCCCAGAGAAGGAGAGCGGGCACCTGGACCCGCCCGAGCCGGGACAGCAGCGCGGGGTCGTGCATGTTGGGGTCGCCGGCGAGGACGCGCATGGTGGCCATGTTGGCCTGCCTGCGCGCGAGTTCCTCGGCGGGCAGGTCGGCCGGATCGACGTAGTAGCGCTCGGAGTCGTGCCAGGAGTGCTCCGCGATGCCCCGGGCGTCAAGGGCGAAGAAGTCGGTGATCGGTTCCGTCTCGACCCGCACGCCGACGGCGTCGATCAGAACGAGGCCGGTGATGATCCCCTCGGTGTCGCGCACGGCCATCTCGGCGGCCGTCCAGCCGCCCAGGGAGGACCCGATGACGAGAACGTCGCGCAGTCCGCGTTCTCGCAGGACGTGCAGGTAGGCGAGGGCCAGGTCGGCTATGCCGGTGAGCCACGCGGGGCGGTCGGTGCCGTCCCAGCCGGGGTGTACGGGCGTGATGGTGTGCGCGGTGCGGGAGAGGTGCTGGGCCAGGCCGGCGACGGTGGCGGGGCCGCCTCCGCCGTGCAGGATGAGGACGGGCCTTCCCTCCCCGGCCTCGGACAGCGTGAGGGACAGGTCGGCGTATGCGGCTGATGCGGTGGTAGGCATGCCGCCACTGTAACTAAACATCTTTATATAAGCTAGCTTGGTCATGAAGTAGACTCGTCGCATGCACGGTGAGCTGCAAGAACTCGGCAGAGCGGTCAAGCAGGCCCAGTACCGACAGCACAGAGCCCTCGACAGCGCCCTCCAGGCCGTCGGCACGACACTGGCCCAGTGGGACGCCCTGCGCGCGATCAGCCGCTCGCCCGGGGCGTCCGCGCGCGAACTGGCCGCGGCGACCTTTCAGACGGAGCAGGCGTTCGGCACCCTCGCCGGCCGCCTCACGGCCCAGAACCTCGTGGAGCGCCGGCCGGGACACGGCCGCCGCATCGAACACCACCTCACCCCCACCGGCGAGCAGATCCTGGCCGCGGGGCACAAGATCGCCGACAAGGTCCTCGCCGACTGCTTCTCCCCGTTGCCGGAGAGGGACCGCGCCGCCTTGCTGGATCTGCTTCGGCGACTCATGGACTGAGTACCGGGTGTCGGTGCGCTGGGGCCATGCGCACCTCGGGGCGGCGGGTGACGACGGTCCGCCGCGGAAGCACATCCCCCCGCGCCGCCTTCCGGTACGTCGGCGGCGCCATCGGCGCGATCATGGCGGCCGCCCTCCTGCAATTCC
The DNA here is from genome assembly GCF_003933965.1 of Streptomyces sp. RP5T. Classification (GTDB taxonomy): domain Bacteria; phylum Actinomycetota; class Actinomycetes; order Streptomycetales; family Streptomycetaceae; genus Streptomyces. The sequence continues at coordinate 1,661 of NZ_RSAJ01000139.1, read as the reverse complement.
CAGGCACGGCCGGGCGGGGCGGGCTCGCTTCACGATGCTCGCGGCACCCTGCGAAGCCCTCAGGTGCCGGCCGGGCAACCCGCCACCCGGGAGGCCTCACACGCCGCGCCGCAGGCGCCGCCATGCTGGTCGCTGTCGCGGGCGTCGCCTCCGCCGCGGCCCTCGCCCGCTCGGCGAGGGCGAGTTCCCGCTTCCTGCGGCAGCGGTCACCGCACGGGGAAACCGAAGGTGTAACCCTGCTCCTTGAGCCGGGGCAGGATCTGCCGCAGGGCCTCGACGGTCTGGGAACGGTCGCCACCCGCGTCATGGAAGAGAACGGTCGGGCCACCCGGCAGTTCTTCTTCGACCGTGGCCACGATCGCGGCCGTACCCGGTCGTTCGAAGTCCTTGGAGTCCACGTTCCAGCCCAGCGGACGCATACCCCGCGAGGCGGCGAGCTTGCGGCTGTAGGGAGTGAAGGCACCACCGGGCGCCCGGTAGTACATCGGTCGCACACCACCGGACGCCTGGGTGATCATGCGCTCGGCGTCGAGGATCTGCTGCGACTGATAGGCCTCGGACTTCTTGTCCATGGTCGTGTCATGGGACACCGAGTGGTCGCACAGCCGGTGCCCGGCGGCGACCACCCGCTTCACCAGATCCGGGTGCGCCTGCGCCTGCGTCCCCACCATGCAGAACGTCGCCTTGACTCCGTACTCCCGCAGTACGTCGAGCATTTGGGGAGTCCATTCGGGGTCGGGCCCGTCGTCGATCGTGATGTTGACGCCGCGCGCACCCTTGTCCGAGGCGTGCGCGATGGTCACGGCGACCGGCTTCACCGCACTGGCCGGCCCGGCCGACGCGGCCGCGTCGGGCGAGGTCCCCACGGCACCGGCCTGAGCGGTCCACACCGAGGCACCGGCGGCGAGCATCGTCACCCCGAGCGCCGTCCCGAGCACCTTGGTGTTCCAGCCCCGCCCGCCGTGCCGTGCCATGTCCGCCCCGCTTCCGCGCAGTTCTTCGTCAGTTCACTGATCACTCCGTGACCACATGACTAGACGAGGAACCGCGGCCGAGGGATGCGTCCGTTACGGATCAAGGACAAATCCGGGAGAGTTCACGGACAACTCGGCCAACGGAGGCCACGGAGCAGCCGGTTGGGCCACCCGGCACCAAGAGGTCCCCGGCATAGCGTTCACTGCACCCCATTGCAATGGAAGTCGAGCTCATCGTTGCGTTGATTTCTCGCCCGTTGCAATGAAATTACCTCAACTAGCTGCAGAGATAAGAGTCATGCGCAACAAGCATGTTGCTCAACTCGTGAATGCAACGTAGCTTTTCGTTCATCGGAAACAGAGACGAACGCAGGAGCACCTGATGCAGAAGTTCGACACCCCCGCCCCCCTGACCACCGTCATCGACCTGCCCACAGGGCACATCCAGGTCATCGCCGCCGACCGCGCCGACACCACCGTCGACATCCGGCCCGCCGACCCCGCCAAGAACCGCGACACCAAGGCCGCCGAACAGATCCAGGTCCACTACCAGGACGGCGTCCTGCGCATCACCGCCCCGCCCGCCACCAGCCGGCACCTCGGCCCCTCCGGCGCCGCCGAAGTCACCGTCCAACTGCCCGCCGGCTCCCGCGTGGAGACCACCTCCGCCGCCGTCCGCTTCCGCGC